>CAZRLK010000055.1:0-27947 GCA_964600555.1 uncultured Bradymonadales bacterium | reverse complement strand
CTTCTCTATTGTATACTCGTAGCTTTCCCCCGGCTCCCACGTCCCCTCGAATAGCTCGACGAGGTGCTCGCCGCCGACGTCGGGTTCGCCGCGGCCGTCGGTCTGCCAGAATCGCCGGACGACCAGCTCCTCGCAGTCGAGACGCTCGTCGACCTCGACGCGGACCGTCCCCCGCAGGGACTCGGTGGCGACGACGACCGGCGTCTCGGAGTCCGCCAGCTCGATGTTCAGATGGCAGGGAGAGTCGGCCATGAGAGGTCAGTATGTCGATTCGAGGTAGTCGACGATGTCGTTCGATTCGTACATCTCGGTGTCGGTATTCGGGTCGACGAGATACGGGACCATCATCTGGCCGCCGCGCTCGACGAGTTCCGGCCGTCGGGCGCTCTGTTTGGCGACGTTGCGCACCTCGTAGTTCAGGTTCAGTTCGCAGAGAGTCTCGCGGACCTTCCGGCAGTACGGCGAGATCTCGAAATTGTACAAAATCGGCCGCCGATCGGGCTGCTCGCGATTCTCGTACCCGGCGCGCACCCGACTGCCGCCGCGCCGCGTCAGGGAGGCGAGCCCGGCGGTGGCGGTGTTGATCGGCGAGAGGGCGCGGCCGACCGACCATCGTCCCGGGCCGTACTCGTCGAACAGGTAGTCGATGATCGCCTCGGATTCGAACATCTCGGTGTCGGTGTTCGGATCGACGAGGTAGGGAAACTGGGTGTCGCCGGTACGCTCGGCGAGTTCGGCGCGGGTGACTTCGTCGCCGGGCGGGGCCGTCCGGGCGATGTAAGCGAGGTCGAGTTCGGTGAGCGCCTCGCGGACCTTCCGGCAAAATGGACACGCCTCGAAGTCGTAGACGACGAGTCTCTCGTCGGGCCGGGGCGGATGATCGCGACAGTGGGAGCGGACGCGAAGGCCGCGCGCGCCGCGCCAGGCGGAGGCGGCGAACGAATGGACGTCGTCGAGCAGAGCCATCGAAGAAACTCCCGTCGAATCGAGTTGCGGGGAGGGTAGCCTACCCGGAGTGGCGGGCAGAGCCAAGCGGCTCGTCACTTTTCGGCGGGCTCCGCCTCGCGGTCCGTCTCGCCGAGGACGTCCTGGATGTAGGCGTTTTGCACGAGCACGAGGACGACGACCAGGAACGGCGTCGCCAGGATCAGCCCGAACAGGCCCGTCAGCAGTCCGAGGAGCACCTGCGCCATGATCAGCAGCGCCGGCGGAATGTGGACGACGCGCTCGCCGATGATCGGGGTCAACAGGTAGTTTTCGACCATCTGGACCCCGAAATACAGGGCGATGACGTACACCATGTACATCGGTCCCTCGAGCAGGCCCATCAGCGCGGCGGGCACGCCGGAGACGAACGGTCCGACGACCGGGATGAAGGTGAGCAGGCCGCTCAGGATGCCGATCAGAAGCGCCAGGGGAATGCCGAGCACGGTCAGCCCGACGGTCGTCAACACCCCCACCGCCGCCATCGTGATCGCCCGCCCGCCGAGCCACCATCCCAGGTGGGTCGAGATCTCGTCGACGATCTCGGCCGCCCGCCCCCGGTAGGTCATCGGAAACAGCCGCACCAGCCCCTGTTTGTACTTGTCCGGGGCGATTGCGATGTAGATGCCGACCGCGAAGACGACCAGCATGTTGCCCGCGACGCCGAGCGTCTGGGCGAAGATGCCGCGGAGACTCTCCCAGACCGCCGCCCCGCGTTTGACGATTTGTTCGGGGTCGGGGAGGTTGTCGACCAGCGGCCCCAGCGGTGTCGCCTGCAAGGTGCGGCGAAATTCCTCGATCGCCCTGGGGACGATCGTCGTCGCGCGGTTCCACTGCTCGACGATGTTCGGACCGGTCACCACCCCGAGCAACACGACCAGCCCCAGCAGCGTCACCAGCACGGCGGCGAGTCCCAGAAGCACCGGGATATCCGTATGTCTGGCGAGAAATTCGGCACTCCCGCGCAAAAAGATCGCCCAGAGAATCGCCGCGAACAGCAGAAAAATGACGCTGATCGACTCGACGAAAAGCAGGCTCAGCAGCGTCGTCGCCGCCAGCAATCCGACGGCAATCCCGACCCGGTGGACGAACTCGCGGGTCGGCAGGTAGGGCGGCTGATCGTCGGATGGCTCCGGATCGCTCATCGGGAGGGCGGTCGGGAGTCGGCGGAGCGGGCGAAGGAGCGACGATTGCAAACTTGCCGCCGCAGTGCCGCCGGGCAAGCAGATGAAAGTGGGGGGCGACCGGGAGCCGGATGGACGATTCGGTCGCGATCGTCGGAAGGGGCTCGCGCTAGACGCGCCGTTCGATGCGCGGCAACAGCTCGCCGGTCTTGCCGCGCAACGTGATCTCGCAGGCCTCGGAGAGTTCGGTGGTTTCCGGATTGATCTCGACGAGGGCAGCGCCGCGGCGTTTCGCCTGGCGCGGGAGGCCGGCGGCGGGGTGGACGATGCCCGAGGTGCCGAGCAGCAGACAGACCTCGGCCCGTTTGGCGGCGGCGACCGAGGCGTCGAACGCCTCCCGGGGGAGGAGTTCGCCGAACAGGACGACATCGGGGCGGAGCAGGCCGCCGCACTCCCGGCATTCGGGAAGATTCGAGAGGTCGACCTCCCGGTCGGTCTCCCCGCCGCAATCGTGGCAGCGGAGGCGAAAAAGCGAGCCGTGGACGTGGTGGACCGGCAACTCGACTCCCTCCTGCTCGCAGGCGCGCTCCAGCAGCCCGTCGACGTTTTGCGTCGCGACCGTGTAGCTCGCCCGGCGCGACAGGCGGGCGAGGGCGTGGTGGCCGGGGTTGGGCTCGAGTTCGCGGATCTTCCGGCGCGCCCGCTCGAACCAGGCCAGAACGCGCTCCGGCTCGCGCTCGAGCGTCTCGGCATAAGCGAGCTTCGCGATCTCCTCGTCGGCGAACAGGCCGTCCTCGCCGCGAAAGGTCGGGACGCCCGATTCCGCCGAGAAGCCGCTCCCGGCGAAGACGAGCACTTCGTCGCCGTCAGCGAGCAGCTCGGCGGTCGTCTCGATGGCCTCGCTCATGGTTCGTCCGGGTGGGGGTCGTCCTACAGAAATTCCGCGATGCGCTCGTGAAACCTCGCCGGGACCTCGATCGGGATCGTGTGGCCGACGCCCTCGATTTCGACGTGGTCGCCGCCCGTGAGATCGGCGAGCTTGCGGGCGCCCTCGGGCTCGACCAGCGGGTCGTCGCTGCCCGACATCACGAGCGTCGGCGCGACGACCTCGTCGGCGAGCTGCGCGAGGGCGGGGTAGTCGTCCATCGCCTCGAGCAACTGCCGGATTCCCTGCTCGGAATTGCGGCGTACCGACGCGCGGACGATGCCCTCGACGATCGATTCGTGCTCCTCGAGGTACCGGTTGCCCAGAATCGTCGGCAGCGCCGTCCAGGTCATCGCCTCCAGGCCGCCACGCTCGAGGGTCTCGCGCCAGCTTCGGACGATGATCCGCGCCCGGGCACTCTCCTCGGCCGTCGCCGAACACAACGCCAGCTGCCGCAGCCGGTCGGGATGGTGGACGGCGAATCCGAGCGCGATGCGGGCGCCGTGGCTGAAGCCGACCAGATGCGCCCGTTCGACGCCGATCTCGTCGAGGATCGCCGCCAGATCGTCGGTGTGGTGTCGGAGGGTCGGCTCGGTGTCGCCGATCTCGGAGCGCCCCTGTCCGCGGGCGTCCCAGAGGAGAACGCCGAACTCGCTCGAGAATTTCTTGCGCTGCGTCTCCCAGTGGCGGGTCGACTGGGTCATGCCGTTCAAAAAGACGACCGTCGGGCGTTCGCCCTCCGGGGCGGTGTACTCGTAGTAAATGTCGGTGGCGTCGTCGGTGGTCAGGATGCTCATCTCATGGGTGGGGTATGGGGCTTGGTTTCGTGGCGTCGCCTTCCCTCAAAATGGGTTGCCGTACAAAATATACCACTCGCTGATACCGTCGTCGGCGAGACCGCGGGCAAACCCGGCCCGGAGTGCACCGGTCAGATACCAGCCAAACTGCAATTCGAGCTGCAGCTCGGCGCCGATGCTGCTGCGCAGGTCGGCGTCGGCGAGCAGCCCGTTGAATGCCCCGCCCGTCTCGCCGAACAGGCTCCCCTTCAGTCGCCGGGCGTAGGTGGGCACCGTCGAGGGGCCGGCGTCGAGGCGGGCGATCGGAAATCGATAACCCGCTCGCCAGATCTGATATTGCGAGCCGACCAGCGTTCGGGGCGGATATCCGCGCAGGACGAATTGACTGCGAGGTTGCTGGAAGATCGCATCCGAGAGGATGTCCTCGGGCTGGAATCCTCCGAGCGCGAAGGCCGGGTTGCCGAGCTCCGAGCGGGCGATCCCGCCCTGCAGGCGCAACCGCAGGATGTGGCGCTCGACCAGCGGGTTCGGATGAAAGAGCCGAAACCCGTAGTTGAAGTACGTCGAGCTGTACTCCGAGCCGATCGCCTCGTCCTGGAGGCTCAACTGCAGGTAACCCGAGACGCCCTCGGCGGTGCCGATCGAATCCGGATAACGCTCGAGATTCGAGTACTGCATGCCGAAGTTCAGCCGATTGTACCAGCCGTCCTCGGGCCACGAGGGCTGGCGGTCGAGGGGATCGTGGTCGACCTGCGGCTGATCGGCAAAGACGCTGCGCTCGAGCCGAAAGCCGGTCGAGAACGCGAGGTAATCCTGGACGCGGCGAAGGGGGTACGAGAGGCCGACGTTGGCGGCGTACTGACGCTCGACGGTCGGGACGAATTCGTTGCCGGCGAAGATCGCGCGGGGCCGCGGCTGGTCGCGAAGTGCAAGCGACAGGTTCGTATTGATCGGACCGCCGGTCCACGAGTAGTTCAGCCCGACGTTGAGGCGATAGTCGACGAACTCGGGGGAGGTGAGAATCGCCGTGCTCAAGGCCCACTCGTGGTGGCCGAGCGGCTCGCGTCCTCGGATCGTGCCGCCGAGGCCGGCACCTCCGGTGACGGCACCGACATTCGGCTCGAAGACCAGCGGATGCAGCCACCGCAGTGCGTTGTACTCCCCTTTCTCCCAGCCGTCGCGCTCGATGTCGGGGTAGCTCGGGCGGTCGGGCTCGGCGTAGCTGTCGGGGGCCGGGCGGCGAAACCGCGTCGGGCGTGGGAATCGCGCCAGTTCGAACCCGTCGGCAGTGTAGACCGAGGCGTACAGCCAGTAGCCGTCGTCGGAGACCTGCGGCTGGACGATCGCCGTCTCGACGTTGGTCACCTGCCAGGTCTCCCCGGTCTCGAGATCGCGGGCGTAGATGTTGAAAATTCCCGTCCGGTCCGACGACCAGAACAGATATCCCTCGGGTCCGATATGCGGGGCCGTATCCTGGGCGGCATCGTCGGTCAGCTTCGAGAGCCGCTCGCTCTCCGGCGCCCCGAAGCGATATCTCCACAGATCGCGGTGACCGCTGTCGGCGCTCCAACGACTGAAGATCACCGCCTCGCCGTCTCGTGTCCAGGTCGGTGCCGATATCTGCTGCCAGCGCTGCGGCTCGGAGGCGTCGTGGCGGGTGCCGCCGAGCAGCCGCCGGCAGTCGTCGAACTGCAGGTGGCGGAACCTGCAGACGACCAGGTCGTTGGTTCCCGGCTTGTTGCGCACGTAGGCGATCCGCTCGCCGTCCGGCGAGATCGCCGGGTCGCGGGCCCGCTCCCCCTCGGTCAGCCGAACGACGCGATCGGGCTCGGCGTGCCAGACGAACAGGTCGTGGTAGGTGTAGACGTTCTCGTCGACCGCCAGCCGGCCGTACACCAGCGCCTCGCCGTCCGGCGTCCAGCTCGCGACGCCGTTCGCCCCGTCGACTTCGAAAAGCGACTCGGTGCGCTCGTCGTGGGTGAAGGTGACGGCGAAGCGGTCGTGGGAGTTGAGACCGCTCTCGAAAAAGCTGATCTGGTGGGTCCCGGGCCGCTGGCGCGGATAGCTGTGGGCGCCGCCGTTCGAGGTGACGTGGCTGAGCGGCGTCTTGCCGGCCGCGCGGACCGCGACGTGCGTCCCGATCGCCCGGGCCTGCAGGTGGGCTCGCCACTCTCGCCACAGCTCGTGGAAGGTCGCGTCGGTGATCGTCTCGAGGGTGTGGTTGAGCGCGAACGGGGCGATGCGCCGCCCGTAGCGGTGGTTGAAATCCGTCGCCGCCTCGAGCCCGTACTTTTCGGTGATGTAGTCGAGAAAAAAGCCGCCGTACAGATACGGCGTCGTCCCGTACGGCCAGCGCGTCGGCGAATTGCTCGCTGTCGAGATCGGAAAGAACCGATCCTCGAGCGCCGCCGTCCGCAGCCAGGCCCGAAACAGCGAGCTGTTGGTCCGGCCGGTGCCGGTCAGGGCCGACTCGTAGTCGACGGCCAGTCCCTCGATGTACCAGCGCGGCAGAATGCCGTTCGGATGGATGATGCCGCCGAAGATGTCGTTGAGAAAATCGACCACCCCGCCGTCGGTGTCCAGATGCAGGATGTGGACGTACTCGTGAAAGATCAGGATCCGCAGCCAGTCCTGATAGTAGCCGAGCGTCCCGTCCGGTTCCGGGGGCATCGCGAACACCCGGATGACGTTGCGCCCGAAGATCGTCGCCGAGCCGTTCGCCGTGTCGCGGTCGTCCTCGATGACGACGTGGGTGCGCTCGTCGGGCCGGTGGTCGAGCAGGGGGACCAGCAGCCGGTGGGCTTCCTCGGAAATCTGAGCGACGCGCTCGGCGAGGCCCTCGTGTTCGGCGTCGTGGTGGACGTGAAAATGTGGCGTCGTGATCGTCTCGTAATCGATCGAGAGATCGTCGATCGCGAGGCCGGAAGCCGGTGCGAGCGCGACGAGCGCGAAGACGAGTACGGCGAGGCCGGTGGCAAACGGGCCGGCCGGGAGGAGGGCGGAGCGGGTGAATTGTCGCGGATTTACCCGGCGCATTTGCGTCGCCGAAACGAAGGGCGAGAAAGCGAGTCGGTAGGGTTATAGCCGGCTCTTCGCCAGTTCGAAAGCGCGGAGTGCTCGACTCACGACTCCCGCCGGAGCGCCGTCCAGGCGATCGCCCCGGCGACCGCGCAGGCCCAGATCAGGTGCCACCAGCGCGGCTGCAGCATCCCGGAGGGCATGCCGAAAAGCCAGTACACGGGCCCCCACATCGGAACCACCAGCACGGCGCCGACGCGCGGGCCGAACCGGGCGGCCAGTTGCGCGATCGCCGGGGCCAGGACGAGAAAGCTGTACGGGGCGAGTCTCGGCCAGGCGACGACGCTGCAGCAGGCGGCCGCCCACACCAGATCGGTCGATCGACGGCGGCACGCCCAGATCAGAGTCCCGGCCGCCACCACGGCGACGGGGTACACCCGCGGGGCGAGGCTCAACAGGTCGAACGACTCCGGGAAGGCGCGCCGCAGCCAGTCGAGCCGCGCAAGCCAGGGCCCGAGGCCGGGATCGACGAGCAGCGAGCCCCCGAACATCGCGACGGCTCCGGCGGTGAACGCGGCGGCGGCGCGCCAGCGGCCGTCGGCGACGACCAGCACGGCCGCCGGGATCAGCCACATCACCTTGAACGACAGGATCAGCCCGAGCGCCGCCAGTCCGGCGAATCGGCCGGGCGACAGGGCGTCGGCCTCGCCCAGCAGTTCGGCGACGGCGATGTTCGCCGCCAGCATCGCGACCGCCAGGTTCCCCGCCAGCAGATCCGCCGTCACCGGCCCGAAAAACAGAGTCGCCAACACCAGCGGCGCCAGGGGCACCGGCAGGGCGAAACGCCGGTGGAGTCGCTCGGTCGACCAGGCGAGCAGACCGCCGGACGCGAGCGTCGCGAGCCCCGAGGCGATCGGCGCCGGCAGCCAGACGAGCGGCCGCAGCAGGACCAGCGTCGCCGGAGGGTACACGTACGGATAGCCCGCGTAGTGTTCCGAGCGGCGAAGCTCGGAGCCGTACGGATTGCCTCCCTCCCAGTACACGTCGGCGGCCGCCAGATACGCCGTCAGATCGCCGGCCGGCCATGCCTCCGCGAGCCGCAGGCCGGCCAGCAGGCAGACGACGAGGGCGAACAGCCCCCAGCAGACGAGTTGGACCGACCGGCGCGCGAACAGCGAGCCGTCGCCGTCGGGTTCGCCGGAGGCATCCTCGGGCCGGAAGAGGTCGATGAGCATGGAGACCGCGCGATACGGGTTGGCGAACGCCCGCCGAAGTCGGATAGTGGGTGCGTAGATGCACGAGCAGTGCCGCGCTCAGCGGACGAGTACTCGGCGACGCCAACGGGACGTCCGAAGATGAACGACGACGAGACCAGCCTAGACGCGGAACGAGCGGATGAAAAGGGGGCGGGGGATCCGGGACGCGCCGTGCGATGGGCGCTCGTGCCGGCCCTGTTTGCGGCGGTCGGCTACGCCCTTCTGCCGCTGCAGTCCTGGGATTACTGGTGGCATCTGACGATGGGCCGGATCGTCGAGGCGACCGGCGAAGTGCCGAGCGAGGCGTTGTTTTTGTACACGATGCAGGCCGACGCGCCCTCGTACGTCCAGCCGTGGCTCGCCCAGTGGATGCTGTACGTCGTCCACGAGGGCCTCGGCCTGCAGGCCAACCTCGCCCTCCGCGGGCTGGTCGTCGCCGGCGTCTTCGGCGCGACGACCGGATGGGCGATTCGCCGCGCCCGCGATCCCGTCGCCTCGGGGCTGCTCGGGGTGGCCGGGCTGCTGGTCGCCTTTCCGTTTCTCGACGTCCGCACGAATCTCTTCGTCCTGCCCCTGTTCGTCGCGACGATCGCCTGCGTGCGGGGCGTGCACGTCGGCCGGTTTTCCCGCCACGTCCTCTGGGCCCTGATCCCGGTGGCGGTCCTGTGGGCGAACCTCCACGGGTCGTTTTTCCTGCCCGCCGTCGTCTGCGGGCTGTACGCGGCGGCGGGGCTGTGGGAGCGGTGGCGGGCGGGCGAAGGGGACTCCCCGGATCGGCCGGTCGGAGCGCTCGCGCTCGCGGCACTCGCCGCCCTGCTCGCTCCCCTCGTCAATCCCCGGGGCCCGGAGCTGTACGGATACGTCTACACGCTCGCCACCGATCCGATGGTCCAGCGGGCGGTCACGGAGTGGCAGATGACCACCCCGTTTTTCCCGTCGTTCGCCGGTCCCGTCTTTTATCTGCTGGTGGTGGCGGCCGGGCTTTTGTTGTGGGAGCGTCGCGACGAGGTCGACCCGTCCGATCTGGCGCTCGTCGCCGCCTTCGGCCTGCTCGCCGTCGGCCAGGCCCGCGGGCTGATCTGGTTCGGGCTCGTCGTCCCCGTCGCCCTGGCGCCGTATCTCGAGGGCGGGCGCTCACTCGCGAGTTGGCCGCGGGCCGGCTGGAGTGGCGTCGCGGCGGTCGGGCTGGTCGCCGTCGCCATCCAGCCGTGCTGGCCGTGGTGGCCGTCGGTCGCGGCCGGCTACCGGGCGGTGCCGGTCCGCACCGAGGCCCCCTACCGCGGCGCCGTGCCCGAGGAGGCGCCCGTCGAGGCCGTCCGGGTGCTCCGGGGCATGGAGAATCTCCCGCGGCTGTTCCACGACGAGCGCCACGCCGGCTTTCTGCTGTATCATCTGCTCGAGGCGACGCCGCAGCGGCTCGTGTTCGTCGATCAGCGCGTCGAATTGCCTCCGCTCGAGACCTGGCGGGCGTACGGCGAGGCGAGCCGCGGCGAGCGGTGGCGCCCGATCTTTCGGATGTACGGAGTGGGAGCGGCCCTGGTGCATCGCGAGCGGCAGGCCGGGCTGCTCGAGGCACTCGACGAGGCCGACGCCTGGAACCGGGCCGTCGACGGAACCGAGACGGTGCTGTTTGCCGGGCCCCGAAGCTCAGCGGTCGGTCAGCTTGGCGACCGTCTCCTCGAGTAGTTCGATGTCGACCGGCTTCTCGAAATACATTGCTCCGCCGAGTCGGTGGACCCGGTGGCGGATGCGGTCGGTGCCGTAGCCGGTGACGAAGATGATCGGCGTCTCGTGGCCGATCTCGCGCAACTGCTCGGCGATGTTGAAGACGTCGATGCCCGGCATCCGCACGTCGGTCACGATCAGATCCGGCGGGCGACTCTCCGGCTCGCCGACGATCACCGGCTCGAGGCGGTTCAGCATCTCCGAGCCGTCGGTCACCGCGACCACCCGATAGCCGGCCTGCTCGAACAACTGCTCGAGGGCCCATTTCGTCGATTGATTGTCGTCGGCGACGAGGATTTCGGGCGCCTCGCCGGGAGCCTCGCGGGGGGAGGGACGGTCGGCGGGTCTGCTGGACGAATTGCGGGTCGGCATCGTCGGCTCCTGTCGGTTTGGAGACTGTCAGTGTTGAGCCCGGTAGACCGCCTCGCGGACGGCCCGGTCGAGACGGCCGGCATCGAGGGGCTTTTCGAAGTAGTCGGTCTGCTCCATCTGTTCGACGCGCCGCCGGATCGAGGCGTCGCCGTAGCCGGTGACGACGATGATGGGCGTCTTCCAGCCGACCTCCCGCAACTCTTCGACGATGTTCAGGGCATCCAGGCCCGGCATCCGGACGTCGGTCACGATCAGATCCGGCGGCCAGTGGCCGGGCTCGGAGAGGAGCATCGGCTCGAGCCGAGACAGCAGCGCCGAGCCGTCTTCGGCCGTGCGCACGTCATAGCCACTCTGCTCGAACAGCTCGACCAACACCTCGAGCGTCCGGGTGTCGTCCTCGGCGAGCAGAAGCCGCGGGAGGCGCCCCAGAAGTCGAAGCCAGGCCTCGTAGATGTCGAAGCTACCGAGCCGGGAAAACTGCGTGACACCCACTACATCGAACGACATGTCGACTCCCTGCGCAAACTCAATGACGGATACGACCGGAATCCGTCCCCGGGGATTCCACCCCTGATCACCATACAAACTCCGTGCCGCTCGATCGGGGCGGGGACGAGCCCGGCGCGCGGTCTCGCCGGATCTCCGCTCCGTCCCGGAGATCCGGGGCTCGCCCGGCGGAGGTGGCGAGCGGCGGGGACGATCTCGGCGGCGGCGGAGGGCTGAAATTCCTGCGCGCCCCTCGGGGGATCGCAAAATTTGCGCCCCCTCTCGCCGGCGCGCCGGGGGCGATCCGGATGGTACCGATATTGCATTTGAAACAACGTCCGGACAGTTCCGATCCGACATCGGGCGTGCCGACGGCGAAGGTGACGAGATGCAGCAATGGAGTAGTGCGGCAGTGGCCAAGACGGTGTTGGCCGTCGGGGCAGGGGGCGTGGTGGCACTGGTCGAGAGATCGGTCGGCGGGGCGGACGGGTTCGGGCTGGTGTATCTGCCGATCGTCGTCGCCGCCGCCTGGGGGATCGGTTTGTGGACGGCGCTGGGGGTGGTGGCGGTCACGGCGCTCGCTCGGGGGGGACTGGGGCTGTCGCCGTCGGCGGTGGTGGTCGCCGAGACGGTCATGCTCGCCGTGATCGGCGGGAGTATCGCCAAGATTCGCTCCGACCGCCTCCGCACCGAGCGCTTCCGCAAGTTCGTCCACGGCCTGCTCGAGCGCCAGGCCCGCACCGCCCGGCGCGATCCCCTCACCGAACTGACCAACCGGCGGGGCTTTTACGAGCGGCTGCACGTCGAGTTCGCCCGCTGGGAGCGCGGCGGCCCGCCGTTCGGCGTCATCTATCTCGATGTCGACAATTTCAAGCAGGTCAACGACCGGTTCGGCCACGATCGCGGCGACGCCCTCCTGGTCGAAATCGCCGAGTGCATCGAATCGAACGTCAAAGAGACCGACGTTCCGGCCCGGATCGGGGGCGACGAATTCGTCGTGTTGTGCTGGAATGCGACCGCCGAGATCCTGCGCGGCGTCGCCGAGCGTCTCGCCGACAGGCTCGGGGACCTCGGCGAGCGGTTCGAAGGGATCGACCTCGGCGTCAGCCTCGGGGTCGCCTGCTTCGATCGGCCCCCCGAGGACGTCGAGGAGGTCGTCCGGCTGGCCGACGATGCGATGTACCGGGCGAAGGGCTCGCCGCGTACCGACGTCGTCGTCCGCGACGTCGACCTCGAGGTCCGCTCGTGACCGGAGGGGCGGGGTCGCATTTGACGGGGCCGACCGACAACTCGCAGTATGAGAGCTGCGGTTGCCACCAAGGGGGTGGGTTGACGGCCGTGCGACAAGTACTGCGATGCTGCGGATGAATGGCGAAAAAATCTTGCACGAGGCGCTGCCTCGACGCATGATTCAGTTGTTGAATTTGAATTCAGGATGCCTCGATTGCGTCTCGACGTCCGAGGGAACTGATAGAAGTCGTCCGGCCGCTTGGAACGGGGGCGATCCAACAACCCTCCGGTGGTCAGGCAATTCGTCCCCGCCGATGAAGCGGGCCGTAGTTTGCGCAGGATGGGACGGAACATGGCCAATCAAGTACTTGTCATCGAAGATGAAGACGATCTGCGCAAGAGCGTCGCCGAGGTCTTGAAACTCGAGGGCTACGAGGTGGCGACCGCCGCCAACGGCGAGGAGGGGCTGGAGCGTCTGCGCGACGGGTTCGATCCGAGTGTCATCGTCCTCGATTTGATGATGCCGGTGATGGACGGCTGGACCTTTCGGCGCCGCCAGCGCGAGGCGGACGACCTCGACGAAGAGATTCCCACCATCGTGTTCACCAGCGCCAAAAACGTCGACGAAGACGACGAGGACCTCGACGCCGACGCCGTGATCGAAAAGCCGGTCGCCATCCAGCGCCTCATCGGCATCGTCGATCGCCACACCTGACCACCCGCCCCACCGCCCCCGTAGCCCCGTTCGAGTGTTTTGAAACCGGCTCTTACTTGCGGCGTCTCAGACTTCCCGCTCCCAGCCAGATCGCCGCCGCGGCGACGGCGAAGGGCAATCCCATCCCGAACACCGCTGCGAGATAGTCGATCGAGGAGAGTGGATAATTCGTCTCCCCGTCGACCAGATGCCCGAAATGCCTCGTCACCCGGAAGGTGGCGGCCAGGACGGCCAGGACGACGAACATCCCGACGATCATATAGATCACCGCCCCGAAACTCGAGGCGATCTTCGCGGCGTTCGGACTGTGAAACTGCGGGTACACCGCCCCCAGCCCGACCGCCAGCGCCGCGATGCCGACCGAGATGACCAGCGTGATCACACTCGCTGCCACCAGGAAAAACCAGTTCTGGGCGACCAGCAGGTTCGACAGCCAGATCAGAAACTGGCCGACGATCACGACCGGCGCCATCGCCCCGAGCCACTTGCCGGTCAGGTAGGTCTCCAGCGAGATTGGCCCCTGCAGGATGATCCAGAAGTTGCGCCCCTCGAGGCTGACGGCCGGAAACAAAAACCGGCCGGCCAGGGCGACGACGACGAACCCGCAGGCCGCCAGGTTGAAATAATACAGCCCGACTTCCCCGAACAGCTTCTCGTCGGCGGCGATCTCGAAGTACTTGTAGTTGACCAGATAGATGATCATGATCGCGGCGACGACCAGAAGCTGCGACCACTGGCTGGCGTCGCGCACGAAGACGAGCTGGTCCTTGCGGATCAACTGCCGGAGGGCGCCGATCTTGCGGTCTCCGATCTCGCGCAGACGGGCGATGCCGTCGTCGAGTCCGCCCCGCAGCTGGCGGGTGCGATCGAGCAGCCAGTCGCGGGCGACGGTCAGAATGCTGCGCCCGTGTCTCCCCTCCTGGGCCTTCGAATAACCGCGCTGATACAGCGGTCGGTGACACCAGGCCGCGATGAAAAACAACGCCAGGGGCGTCGCATACAACAGCCCGAGGGCTCCCCAGTCGACCGGACCGCTGTCGAACAGCACCGGCAGCAGCGCGTTCAGACACCAGTCGCTCGGCAGATACGGACTCGTCGGCGCCGACAGAAGCTGCAGCATCTCCCCGATCGACTCGAAACTCTCCGGATTCAACAGCCGCTCCGGCCGCAGCGCCCGCACCGCGACGAACAACAGCGTGAAGGCGACCAGCCCGAAAAACAGGGTGACGTCGCGCATGCGGTTCGCCTCGATGAGATTCGTGACGAACAACGCCAGCAACGTCGCCAGCGCCGTCGGTAAGACGACGAACGGCGCCAGCACCACCAGCAACATCGCGTAGTAGTCCGCCGGCGCCCCGACGCCGACCCCGGCGGCGATCAGGATCGGGAGCCCGAAGATGATCAGCACCCAGGAGGACTGAGCGAGGGACTCGATAAACCGCGAGGCGTACAGCGTGTCGGTCGGGATCGGCTTCGAGATCAAAAACTGCAGGTCGTCGGCCAGATAAAACGTCGTGAAGACGGTGACGATGTTCGAGAAGACCAGCAGCGCCAGAAAGACCAGAAACGTGATCGCCAGGAGTTTCTGGACCAGCAGCTCGCCGACCGGCTCGATGCCGACCGCCCGGCTGACCACCCAGAGACTCCCCCGGTACAGCATGAACCAGAAGATCGCACTGAGGGCGACGAACATCGGCGTCCGCAGCCGCCCCTCCTTGTCGGATCGCAACCGCCCCAGCAGCGAACGCAATTTCGCGCCCATCAGCCAGTCGATCATCGCGCAGCCCCTCCGGAGGCATCGTCAGTCACGTCCGAATCGCCGGGCGACGGCATCTTCGCGCTCCTGTTCGCTCTCTTCGGTCAGGGCCAAAAACACCTCCTCGAGCGACCCCTCGTCCGCGCCCGATTCGATGCGCAGCTCGTCGAGGGTCCCGCGGGCGATGATCTGGCCGTGGTTGAGAATGACGATCTGGTCGCAGACCTCCTCGGCGACCTCGAGGGTGTGCGTCGACAAAAACACCGTCAGTCCCTGCTCGTGGGCCAGGTCGCGAAACAGGTCTTTGGCCAGATGGTGGCCCTTCGGATCGAGGCCGACCATCGGCTCGTCGATCACCAGCAGTTTCGGCTCCGGCAAAAGCGCCCCGGCGAAGACGAGCCGCTGTTTCATCCCGTGCGAGAAGCTCTCGATCAGCGAGTCCCCCCACTCGCCGAGCTCGAACAAATCGAGCAGGGACTCGATGCGCTCGGCGGTCGCCTCGGCCGACATCTCGTACAGACCGCCGATGAAGCGCAAATACTCGAAGGCCGTCAGTTTGTCGTACACGTACGGCCGGTCCGGAATGAAGCCGGTGACCTTCTTGGCGGCGACGGGATTCTCGCGGCTGTCGTGGCCGTCGATGACGATCCGCCCGTCGGTCGGCTCCAGAAGGCCGGTGATCATCCGCAGCGTCGTCGTCTTGCCGGCGCCGTTCGGACCGAGCACGCCGAACACCTGGCCCGGCGGCGCCTCGAGGTCGACGTGGTCGACGGCGGTGAAGTCCCCGTAGCGTTTGACCAGCTGCTCGAGGACGACGCGGGGAGGTCGGGACTCGGTGGCCTGGGCGGTCGATTCGCTCATCGGTCTGCGTCGGGGCGAGGGGCGGCGTTCATCGACCCGCGTCGAGGCGGGGGCGAGAGGCGTCGGGGCCGTCGTCGGGTCGGTTCGGCGAGTCGGGCAGCCCCTCGGAGCCGATCCCGAGCATCTCGAGGGCGGTGCGCATCCCCGCTCCCTCGAGCGCCGGTCCCTGCTCGCTCGAGGATTCGACCTGCTCGGCGCGTTTGCGAAGCGAGGCGGCCCGCGCCCGCCCGAGTTCCGGCTCGACCCGGGCGGCGACCATCTCGAGGGGAAACTCCTGGATCAAAAGCTCTCCCTGCGCGTCGACGTACGCGTCGTAGGTCTCGCCGCCGACGTGCTGTTTGATGTGCCGGGATTCGTGCTCGCGGTCGAACATCTCGAGTGTCTCGCGGCCGACGTACTCCATCACGATCGTCTGCATGCCGAGCGACGTCGGGTCGAAATACTCGTTTTCGAACCGATCGCCGGGCCGGAGATTGCGGCGGCTGACGAGCTGGTTGAACGAGTGGGTCGCCAGCCGGGGGCGATCCTCGAGTTCGACGGTGCGCTGGATGGGCTGGGCGGTGGGGTTGATCACCAGCGAGAGGGTCCGATCGTCGACGTCGCCCTGGGCGCTGATGGTTCGCCCGGCGGCCTCGATCTCGGCGTCGAACTCCCGCAGGTACGCCTCCGGGTCGAGTCGGGCCTTCACCGACACGTCGATGGGGCGCTTTTTGCCGAGCAGTTCCAGCACCAACAGCAGCTCGTATTCGACCAGCCATCCCCCTTCGAGGCGGGTCCGCGTGCGGTGGACGAACCCGACGTCCTCCTGGTCGCGCTGGAGCATCAGCCAGTTGTCGCCCTCGTGCAAGACGACCTGCTCGTCGAGCCGGTCGGCCGGCCGCTCCGGGGCTGTCCGAAACTCGTGGCGATACACGTACCACCCCGACAGCGCCAGCCAGCCGGCGACCGCCAATATACCTATCAGATCGAAGAGTCGCACGTCCTCCCTCGCTTGAGGATTACGCCTCGAAACCTCCCGAGATGCGCCGACGACCGGCCTCGGTCAGCTTCGCCCACAGGGTTTCCTCCCGGTCGGCGACCCGCGGCAACAGCCCCTCGAAGCCCTCGGCGTCGGTGTACAGAGTGCCGATGCGCTCGGCGTCGAGCGCCCGTCCCAGCGGGCTCGCCTCGACGTTCGCCGCCTCGGTCATGTAGACGCGCTGGATCATCTCGTCGCGGCTGACCACCCAGACGACGTGTTCGTCGGGCGGGGCGGGCGACGAGGAGCTGGCGGGCGGGTCCGGCTGGATCGATTCGTCGGCCGGCCGAGCCCGATCGATGTCCCGCATGATCTGGCGATACATCGTCTCGACGAACTCGCGGCTCCCCCGGATCTCGACTTCGATGCCCTCGCACTCGAAGCGAAACTCGGAGTGACTGTCCTCTGCCATCACACCTCCGTCGGCCGATCGCGGACGGGGGGTATTGTCGTCGAGGCGACCGGGAATGGCAACCGGCGAACTCACTCCGGCGGGTTGGATCGGAATCGGTGGGACGTCCTCGGGCTCCCGGCGGTCCGGGAAAAACGACGGCAAACCGCGAAGGACGCAAAGCACGCAAAGGGGGCCTCGGGCTCCCGGCGGTCCGGGATCCGTTACGCCAAGCTCGCCAAGCTCGCCAAGATCGCCAAGGTGTGCTCGGGCCCGCGACAGGACTCGCCCGTTCGAGGCACCGGCCCGGGAGACACCGTCTCCCGGGAGGGCGCCGCATTCGGACGCAGATGAAAAGCCGAACTCCAGGCTTTTCACTGCACTCCGGTTGCGGCGACCCGGGCGGCTTCGCCGCCGGCCGGTGCCGTCGGTTGCGGGAGGCGCGCCGGGTTGTTGTTGGCGTTGTTCTTGGCGTCTTGGCGTCTTGGCGAATATGACCGAGGGCGCCGGGGCACACCCTACTCCGGCCAGTCGAACACCCGGGCGGCGTTTTGCCAGACGGTCTCCGCCAGCTCGGCGAGTTCGACGCCGCGCGCCTCGGCGATCGCCTCGGCGGTGTGGCGCACGTAGGCGGGCTGGTTGGTCTCCCCGCGGTGGGGCTCGGGCGCGAGAAACGGCGAGTCGGTCTCGAACAGGAGACGATCCTCGGGGACGTCGGCCGCGATCTCGAGCAGCTCGTCGTCGCCGAAGGTGACGATGCCGCTAAAGGAGAGATAAAAGTCGAGCTCGAACAACTGCTCGGCCATCCACCGGCTGCCCGTAAAACAATGCAGGATGCCGCCTTTCACCTCGGTCTCCTCGAGGATCTCGACGGTATCCTCGTCGGCCTCCCGGCTGTGGATGACCACCGGCTTGTCGACCTGCTTCGACATGTCGAGAAAGGTCCGAAACGCCTGTTTCTGGTTGTCGACCTCGGCGTTGTCGTAATGGTAGTCGAGCCCCGTCTCCCCGATGGCGACGACCTGTTCGTCTTCGGCGAACTCCTCGCGGATCGTCGCGACGGCCTCCTCGTCGGCCATGTCCGCGTCGTGCGGGTGGATCCCGGCGGTGTACCGGATCGCGTCGTGCTGGTGGGCGATGCGGCGGGCCCGGTAGTTGCTGGCGAGCCCGTCGCTGGCGCCGATGGTGACGATGCGTTCGACCTCGGTGGCGCGGGCGGCCTCGAGGACGTCTTCGAAGTTCTCCTGGAGATCGTCGAAATCGAGATGGGCGTGGGTGTCGATCAAACGCATGCCGGCTCCCGGTCGCAAGTGGGGGATCGAAGCGAACAACGCCCCCAATTTGGCGCCTCACCGCCGGCCGGTCAACATCACCCAGTAGGCATCGTAGGTGCCGGATTCGGGTTCGGCGAGTCCGATCCCCACCTCGGTTGCCTCCGGATTCGCCATCACCCGGCAGTGGTCCTCGGAGGATTCCCACCCGTCGACGACTCGCTGGGCGGACTGGCGCAGCCCGCGCGCCAGGTTCTCGCCGAGGGCGACGCCGGTGTAGTCGGTGCGATTGACCCGCTCGACGAAATCGCTGCCGTCGAGCGGATCCTCGTGGGCGAAAAAGCCGTGTTGGGCCATCTTCTCGGCGTACGCCTGGGCGGCCTCCTCGAGTTCGGCGTCGACCGTCAGCTCGGGCCCGGCCGGCTTCGTGCCGTACTGGCCGCAGTCGGTCGGGGTCTGGCGCACCTCGTTGGCCTTGTCGACGACGGCCGTCTTGCGGTCGGTCTCGATGCAGACGCTCTTGCGGCAGGTCATCCCCGATCCGCAGGCGTTGCCGCACTCGAAGCAATGCTCGTCGTTGCTTCGCGGGTCGACACACTCCCCGTCGCATTTGATCTGCTCGTCGCCGCACTGGCAGATCCCCTGGACGCACTCCCCGAGCTCCCCGCACGACGAGCCGCATCCCCCGCAATGCTCCGGGTTCGAGAGGACGTTCGTGCAGGTCCCGTCGCAGAGACGCTCCTCGACCCCGCAATCCTCCGGCGAATCGCCCCCCTGGTCGGGTCGTTCGCCGCCGTCGGCATCGGCGGAGCCGCCGCGCGCGTCGCCGTCGGTCGAGCCGTCCCGGGCGGTCCCGGCGTCCGGGATCGACGCTCCGGGGGAGTCCCCGCCGCCTCCGTCGAGCACGGCGTCGGCGTCCCGGGGGGAGTCACCCGCGTCGTCGCCGTCCGGCGCGGCGTCGGCCCCGCCGACGTCTTCCCCGTGCACGATCGTCCGGGTGTCGTCGGAGGGGAGGCACGCCGAGGAGACCACCAGTGCGAGCATCGAGCAGGCGAACAGGGCGATCCGGGATCGAGCAGCGAGGGTCCGGCGATACATCGACTCACCTCGTGGAGTACGTCGTCACGGTTGAACGCGTCGCGGCGATCCCGACCGACGCCCCAGGGGGCTGCGGCGGGATCGTCGAGGATCATCGAGCCAGCATCCGTCGAGCTTCGTCAAGAGGAGGGCGCGTTCGGTCGGGGAGGGCGATCGAGGGGAGCGGCCGCCGAGGGGCCGTTGGCTGGCGGGGATGCCGGTGGCTCGCACGAGCGTCGCCGGGCGAAACAGGGGCGGGAGCGCGGTCGCCTCCGTGTTTTTCGTCGGGATCTGAGGGAGCGATCGGCGATCGGGAGGCCGGGAGACCGGCTCAGCGTGCGGCACTTAGCGGCCGACGGCGTACCCGATCAGCAACAGCCCGAGGTGCTGGTCGTCGACCGAGACGGCCCCCCGCGAGCCGAGAAACGAGGTCGGAAACTGGCTGCGATACCGCTGGTAGCGGTACCGTCCGATCAGGCGAAGGTGGCGCAGGCCCTCGCTCGAAGCCTCCGGGGCCGGCCTCCAGGTGATCTCCCCCTCCGCGCGGAGCCCGAAGCCGGTCCCCTCGCCGTGGCCGTCCTCGGAGTTGTCGAGCGAGACGACGTGCCGGGGGCCGAGCTCGAGCGTCACGTCGACGGCCTCGAGTGCCTCGAGCCACTGCACCCGCACGGCCGCCTCCGCCGCCAGGTAGCGATGCCCGGTGTAGCGGGGGTTCGGCTCGAGGGTGACGCTGGTGGCGGTCGCCCCGAGCCCGAGGCCGACCAGGAGCCGAGCGCCGAGGCGGCGATCGAGGCTCAGCCGCGCCCCGCCGACCGTCAGCTCGGTGCTCGGCGGAGGGCCGGGCGTCGGGTCGTAGGTGGAATTGCGCGCCACCCCGTGGCCGACCTCGAGATCCGCCGTCACAAACGCCTCGAGATCGGCGTCGTGCCACAACCGACCCGAGGCCGTGATCCATCCGCCGAGGTACGGCTCCGGGCGGTGGGTGATCGTGTCGGCATCGCCCTCGAAGCGCATCGTCCGAACCGCCGTGAGGGGACCGATCGCCAGACGAAATCGAGGCGGCTCCCGGGTCGGCGCCCGAAGCTCCGGGAGGTCGGCGGCCGAAGCGCTCCCCGTCCCGCCGGCTCCCTCCTCCCCGGCGGTCGCGAGCGCCGGGACGAGGAGCCAGACGAACAGCAGAAGCGAGATCGCGCCGCTTCGCGTCGTGGCGCTGCACTCACTCATACGGCGCTCCCCGGGCGATCCATCGGCGAATCGTCTCGATTTTCTCCGGAGCGAGGTCCTCGCCGGGCGGCATCGGCGTCCGCCCGTCCATCCCGTTGAGCGCCTGGAAGATGGCGCTGTCGGCCGGCTCCCCGGGCTCGATCAACTGCGTCGGATCACCGTCGACCGTCGTCCCCTCGAGCGTCTCGCGCACCTGATCGTCGGTACTCGCGGCCCCTCCTTCGACGCCGAACCCGGCGTTGCCTTCTCCGGCGTGACATCCCGCCTTCGCGCAGTCGTTGCGAACGATCTCGGCGACGCGAGAAAAGGTCGCTTCTCCCGAGCCGCCTCCGGCCCCGTCCGCGGACCGGCCGGCGTCGCCGGCGTCGGTCAACGGAGGCGGCGCGCAGGCGGCGAGCACGACGGCGAGGGCGAAAAGCTCGATTGTCGGGGGGGAGGCATTCAACGACACAATCCACTTACGCAGACCTGGTCGTTGGGACACGGGTTTTCTTCCTTCTCGCACTCCTGAATGCTGTCCTTCCATCGCAGATACGGAACGATCAGTCGGTCGCCGCGTTCGGGCGGGTTCGAACCGGTGAACGAGATGCGATTGACGTAGGCGTCGTAGGCGAAGCCCTCCTCGCGGCTGCGGTCCATCTCGACCAGCTCGCCGTTGCCGTCGTTGGCCGACAGATCGACGTGTTTGACCTCGAGCGACGGGGCGACCGGGCTGCCGAGCAGCCGGATGCTCGAGGCGATCCCGGCCGCCGCGTTGGCGATCGAGCGCAGCGTGTTGCTGACGTCGTTCTGGCAGACCGACCCGCCGCTGCCGCCGCTCTTGTCGACGACCTCGGCGATGCCGTGGGCGTGCTGGATCGCCGACTGACACTCCTCGCCGGTCGGCGCGTACAGCCCGAAGGCGGTGATCTCCTTGCGGTCGAGATAGTCGACCCAGGGGGCGACCTCCTGCTCGACCGTCGAGATCTCACTCGGCATCAGATCCTTTTTGGAGCCGAGCGACTGAAAGGCCTCCTGGTAGAGCTGGTCCATCTCGTCGGTGATGGCGACGGTGATGATCTTGGCGTCCTCGCGGATGTTGGTCGGAGAGTTGTTCTGGCGGGGCAGGGCCCGGGCGGCGCCGGCGACGCCCATCGTCAGCGTGTACTCCTGGTTGATCTGATCGAGGTTGTTCAACCGCTGGCTCAGGGTCGTCGGACTGGTCGTAAAGTCGCCGCCGACCAGCTCGCCGTTGCTCGGCCCCGAAAAGCCTCCCGCAAATCCCCCCTCGCAGACCCCGGGCTGCGGGATCCAGCCGCCCCCGCCCGAGTCGGGCCACAGATTGCGGTACTCCTCGGGCAACGCCGTGTCGTCCTGGATGCCCGAGCAGCCGACCGTCGTCACCCCGACTCGCCAGTCGAGGTTCGCCCGGTCGAGCAGGTTGGTGAACGTCTGCGCGAAATTCGACAATTGCTGCTGCTCGTCGGACATCGACCCGGAGGCATCGAGCGAGATCAGAAAGTCGACCTTCGGGGTGGAGTCGACCTCGAACGAGACGCAGTCCGACTCGAGCGTCGCCGTAAACTCCGCCAGCGACGTGCCGCCGGTCAGATCGTCGATCCGGTAGCCGGTCTCCGCGGAGACGTCCTGGTAGTCGGGAAGCGTCGACAGGGTGCCGACGACGATCGCTTCGGAGGAGGAGCGGCTGACGATCTCGTAGTTGAACAGCGTCGGATCGTCCGAGGAGGCCTCGAACTGCGTCGAAAGCGAGTGGTCGAGATCGCCCGGCGAGGCTCCCGCCAGCTCGGCCAGAATCTCGTCGCGGGCGACGTCGGGCCGGGGCGCCGGGATCGTCTGGCTCGAGCCACTGTAGTTGGGAATGTCGAGCACCGCGTTGACGACCGACTTGTAGCCGTCGTGTGTCGACAACTGGCGGCCGGTCGACCGCCGCACGGCGTAGGAGCTCGAGGAGTTCGGCTCGGTATAAAGCCCCTGGATCGTCGAGGCGATGTCGCCGGCCAGGATCGTCGGGTCGGTCCGGTTGTTGGCATCGTAGTTGAGCACGAACCCGGTGTAATCGTGGGCCGTGTCCTCGAAGACGTGCGCGTCGATCGCACCGCTGTCGAGGGTCACCTCCGACTGGTCGATGCTCGGCTCGGCCGCCAGCTTGTAGTCGCCCGACTGACTCTCGATCGTCGTCGGCTGCGTCAGGTTGTTGGTGTCCTCCGCCCGGCACTTGCGAAACTGCACCTCCTCGTCGTCGGGCGTCCCGTCGCCGTCGGTATCCGAGTCGCACGGGTCGGACTCGGCGCCGGCGCACGAGCGGTCGAACTCGCGGTTCGGGCAGGTGCCGAGCTTGCCGTCGCCGTTGGAATCCTCGGTGCCGTCCTCGATCCCGTCGCCGTCGGTATCCGGGTCGAGCGGATCGGTGCAGCTATCGACCTCGACGTCGTCCTCGAGGCCGTCCTGGTCGGTGTCCGGATGCAGCGGATCGGTGCCCGCCTCCTTCTCTTCTCCGTCGTCGAGCCCGTCGAGATCGGTGTCGGCCTCGAGCGGATTCGTGTCGCCTTCGCCCGGGTCGAACGAGCAGTCGCCGCCGAGCTCTTCGCCGTCCTCGACCCCGTCGTCGTCGGTATCCGGATCGTCGGGATCGGTGCCGAACTCGCACTCGCAGGCGTCGTCGAGGCCGTCGTCGTCGGAGTCGACCCAGTCCTTGCAGGTCGGGCCGGCGTCGTCCGGATCGCTCGAGCCGGTATCCTCCGGCGGGTCCTCCTCACCGCCGGTATCCGCCATCGAGCCGGCATCCTCCTCGGAGCCGCCCGCATCGTCCGTCTGCACGGGGCCGGCGTCGACGACCTCGCACTCGCCGGTCAGTTCGTTGTACGCCTCGCCCGGCCCACAGCGGTCGGCCTCGACGCAGGTGCCCTCCAGTTCGTTGTACGTCTGGCCGGGCCCGCAGTTGTCGCCGCCTGCCTCGTCGGACGAGCAGGCGCCCGAGCCGAGGGCTACTCCGACGACCCCGACAAACGTCGCGAACGTGAGAATCGTTGACCGCGTCGACCACATGAACAGCCTCGCTGGCGGCAAGAATCCAGAAGATGAAGATCGAGACATGTCGTCTAACGCGCTCGACTATAGCAGCCGAGCGGCCCGCCGGCAAAGGAATGAATTTCGCCTCATTCGAGCGAGGTGACCGAAATGTCGGTACGGATCCGGCGTCCCCCGAAGACGGACGATCTCGGTTTGGGCGGGAGAGTATGCCGTTGCGTGAGTTGATTTCTCATCCATCATTTTCCCACTTCAAATGGTTTGCCCGTAGGTGTTCGGCTGCTTCATCGGACCGTTCCGGATGGCCCTTCAAATCCAAATATACCTGAACGGGATGAACGCACCGAATTCCGTCGATTAGCGCGGAGCCTTCGAATACACCGATGTCATCCGGGATCACGAGCCAAAGGTTCGCACCGCGCGGATCCGACCGAAAACCGATTCGCTCTTTGAACTCTTCTGTCGGAGGGGATGCGAGATAAAATGTCGTGGTTCGGAAATTCGCAAATTGATCAAAGAGCCATGCTGCCGCCAGCCCCGTAGCAGCCGACTGTGCAAATTCATCTTCGAGTTCGTCGGCAACTCTTTCGACGAGTTTCGTCGCGGACCGGGCAGGGACCACACCTTTTTCGATAGTGTGTGTGCTGAATTCGTAGTTTTCCTGCCAGGTATCCAGCAACAAGTCTGGATTGCGAACTCGTACTTTTGAAGCGCGTCCTTCGGTTTTTCGCTCTACCAATCTGTCCTCGTCCAAACTCCTCACGATTCGGCTCGTGTAGCCTTCGCTTAGACCGGTCGCCTCCGTCAGTTCTCGCTGTAGAAACCACTCGTCTGGGTGCAGTAGAAGGTACCGTGCAATGCGGGAGCCTTTGCTCGCGAATGCGTTCGAGGGGCGTTTTCGTTTGAACTGGTTGGGCTTCCCTTCGACGTGTATCAATAGGCCGGGGGCTTCGATGTGAGCGTTCCCGGAAAGATCCGCCCAGGAGATTCCTGCGTCACGACAGATTTCCCGACCCTTGGGCGTCATGTGGTTGACAACCAAGAGTGGAATGAAACGTTCGGCGTTCGTGAAGGGTTGGCCGTAGTCCTGCAGATGGACCGCGGCGCGGTTGATTGTTGCCAAGCTTCCTGACCGCTTCAATACGACCGCGAAGACCCGGTTCTGGGCTTCAAGCACAAAGTCAAAGGGTTCGTCTACGGATTGAGCCTCATACTGTATTTCCGGTTCTTCACCCGTTGCAGTCAACCAATCTGCGAGCATACGTTGGAGTCGTTGTCCCCCTTCCTTTAGTTGCAATTCATCCATTTGTCTCACGGCCCATATTTGCGCAGGTGATTTAGTGGATCGGTCCACTTGCACAAGTGTGAAAGTTATACTTCTCAGACAAGTATTCGGCGCCGCCACTCCTTGGCCCAACCCGATACTTTACTAAATATGGAAGATTTCCCGTTCGTGCAAGTCTGGTAATCTAGTAAAGTGTTTGGGCGTGGAAGCTGAAGCCAAGTAGCGGGAACCCTCCGGCGGTTCGAGAAGGTTCCTCATTTGCCAGCGAGAGACGCCACGGGCGTCCCGTGGCTGTTGCTCTCACTCGTTTCGCTCAGGCAGCAGCATCCTCGTAGATCCCTTGCTGAGCGGCCGTATCCATCGGGATGTCCTGGAGGATGTCGTGTGAACGGTAGTTGAGTCCGTACTTGGAACCCTGGACGGCTATCTTCTGGAAGACGCCTTCGGGAAATACAACATCCCGATCTTCTACGAGCACCTCCTCGACGTCTACGAGGCCGGGCACATGCCGTGCGGCTGGGAGGGAGGATGGCCGGAGGAGGAGGGGACGTTGCTGGTCTTTTGAGCGACGGAGTTGGTGATGTCCGACGAGGGAAAGATTCTACGACACGACGAGCCCGACGAGTCGTTCGAGCCGGCGTTCGCGGCCATCGTCGATCATTCCCCGTAGACGTCCCGAAAATAGGCCCGAGACCATTCCGGAAGGTGTGCCGCACCCAGATCCTGGCGGGCGAAAAACTCCTCGAGCTCCTGGCCTCCGAACTGGACGTCACGGTAGGAGTCCAGGATTCCGCACGGTCTAAACGGATCGTGTCCGTAGGCACCTCCGGGCTCCAATCCCCGCATCCACCACACGAACAGTTGAAAATCGTCGCGGTAGTTCAACGGCGCCTGATCTTGAGTGCGCCAACCCGTCAGCGTATCCAGTGAGGTGGACCACCGAAATGGGACCGCCCGACCAGGCGCAAGTGAGAAACGGAGCCGTCGAGTCCCCAAACCGCCCCATATCTCCGAGCGGCACCCGGTGACGTAGCGTCCTCCCTCTGAATCGGAGAGTCCGAGGCGACCCACCGGCATTTCGGTGAGTTCGGAGATGTCGGTCGGAGGCTCGACTCGGTCCACAATCTCCCGTTGCAGCAGCCGCAACACCCGCTCGGTCTCGCACCGGTTGCAAACCCACCCTTCGAGTGAGATCTCCGGTTGCGCCGAGGGAGGTCCCCGCTGCAACTTCAACTCGGGATGGTACCGAAAGCAGCCGGCGTTGAAGGCCGGAAACACTCTCACCCACACACCGTCGTCTCGCTCGACGAAATCGTTCCTCGGAGAACGCGCTTCAATCGCCTCGCACCTCATCACCTCGCTCGCGTCCGACACGACTGCGTCCCCGGCGTCACTCTTCACACCGACATCCCACTCTGCATCCGTCCTCGTGTCGGAACACGCACCGAGTACGCACAGACAAACGACCAGACCGACGCGTGGCACGATGTCTCTGATGGCCACCCACTCGTGATCGGTTGAGGATCGCCGCTGCATCGCAACCCGTGGAAAAAGGACACTATCCCTGGTGTGGTCGTGGTGCGATCACGGGATCGCGCCACGACGAAACACGAAGACAGGTGGTTGAGATGGACCGAGCACACGACATACTTGAGGCGATCCCAATGCCCGAGAACGCCGACACGACGCTACGATCGGACGCTGCTGCCTAAACGAACCGGAGTGCTTATGCCGGCCTCGGGGTGTTCGGAATGTTCGAAGACTCGTAGACGCCGCTCGCGGGCCACGTAGGCACGAGCCTTTTCGGTATGGCCCTCCATGACTGCTCCCAGTGCTCACGATCAGTCGCCCAGACTCACCGCCGCGGTGAATTGCCGATAGTCAGGAAGTACCGTGTCGGCTCCCGCCGACCGCAGTCGCTCCGCCCGGTTGCCTCGACCGACCCCGACAAAGTCGATCCCGAGCCGCCGCGCCGCGCGGATGTCCCAGACGCCGTCGCCGACGTAGGTAGCCGTGTCGAATGCATCGATGCTTCCCGGTTCGGTTCGCTCGATGGCCGAACGGATGATGGCGTGCCGGGCGATGGCGTCGTCCGAACAGGCAAACGGTAGGTCGTCGACGGCGAGCCCGACTTCGGCGAGTTTGAGGTGCGACGACTCGCGCCAGTCGCCGGTTGCGATGGCCGCGGCGAAACCCGGGCGGTCGCGAAGTTCGGCGAGCGCCTCGTTCACCCCCGGGATCGGGTCGATGTCCGCGCCTTTGTCGACCGCTCGGTTCAGTTCCTCGACGAAGGCCGAACGGATCGTCTCGACAGCGTCGTCGGTAAACTCGCTGCCGGACACCCTCTCGAGCAGCTCCCGGGTGATGCCGGCGGCCGTCGGATGCTCGAACTCGCGCCAGTCGGGGTCGAGCGCGCCGAGATCTAGGTGTCGCTGGACCGCCCGCAGATAACAGTCGGAATCCAGTTCGTTGGTTCGCGTCAGGGTGCCGTCGACATCGAAGACGAATAGATGCATTGGTACGAAGCTCCCGTGAAAGCGAGCGATGCAGTCTGTCGAGGTCGAATGTAGACGGTAACTGAAAGCAACGCTGGTACAATTTCACCAAAATACGTCCTACAATTGCCTAAAGCTGTTGTTACCGCAAGGTCATTTCGGTCGTTTTCCCTCCGAAACCGAAGTTGGAGGCTACTGGAGGCTACTCGCAACATTTGCCCTCATCGCTGTTGTTGCCGGTTGTCAGAATGAACCAACGCAGGGATCAAATTCCGACTTTTCCCGTGAGTCGAGTTCGTTGTCCTTTCGTGAAGGCACCCTCGTGATGATGTGGAAAAAATATCTCGGACTCATTCTCGTAACTGCAGTCTGGGCGGGCTGCTCGAATTCGCCGGAGATTTCGGCGAGCGACTACGACCAGAGCTGCTCGACGGGGGACGATTGCGTGCGGGTCTGGGAGGGATCGGTGTGTGGGTGCGGACGGGCCGCCGCGATCAACGAGAGCGCGCTCGACCAGTTCAAAGCTGACGAGAGCCGCCTGCAGCGACGGTGTTCGTCGATTACTCAGTGCGTCAGAGGGGGCCCCCTTCCTCGTGCGGTCTGCAAGAAGGGGCAGTGCCAGACCGAACTCGTCGATGCCACCTCTCGGCCGGATGGCGGGGGGGAGACGGACGACGCGCGGGGGATGCTCGATGGGGGCGGCCGATGAACGCATGCGTGTTCGGTTAAGAGGCGGTTTCAGAACCTCGGCGAGGAGTGAGAGCGTGTATGGTGCGCGCAAGCGTTTATGCTGCCCCGTAGTGCCAGGAGCCGATTCGCAGGCGATGCCGGAGCACTGCACAATGCGCAGCATATAGCATCGTCGAGATTCGGCGACGCCGCGATTGTCGTGCCAGACGCGCTCGTAGCC
>CAZRLK010000054.1:0-28444 GCA_964600555.1 uncultured Bradymonadales bacterium | reverse complement strand
GGCGTCCGGGTCGTACAGCCGCGTCTGCTGGACGACCTCGCCCCCCGATTCCAGCACCTCGATCTGGCGTCCGATCTCGTGAGCGAGCCCGTCGTGGACGAACTTGAACGAGTTGATGTTCTTGAGCTCGGTGCGCGTCCCGTACCCGTCGGCCTCCGCCGCACGCACCGAGACGTTGGCGTCGCAGCGAAGCGACCCCTCGGACATGTCGCCGTCGTTGATCCCGAGCCAGACCACCAGATTGCGAAGCTCCTTCATGTAGGCTCGCGCCTGGGCCGGCGTCCTCAGGTCGGGCTCACTGACGATCTCGATCAGCGGCACGCCGCAGCGGTTGAGATCGACCAGCGTGTGCGGCTCGCTCTCCAGGTGGGTCGATTTGCCGGCATCCTCCTCGAGGTGGATGCGCCGGATCCCGACCGTCGTCGCCTCCCCGTCGTCCGGCTCGACACGCAACTCCCCGTGCTCACACAGCGGCTCGTCGTGCTGGCTGATCTGGTAGCCCTTCGGCAGGTCGGGATAAAAGTAGTTTTTGCGCGCGAACCGGCTCTCGCGGCGGATCTCGGCGTCGAGCGCCAGCCCCGCCTTCATCGCAAACTCGACCGCCCGCCGGTTGACGACCGGCAGCGTCCCCGGCAGCCCCATGTCGACCGGCGCGACTTCGGTGTTCGGCGGTGCCCCGAACGCCGCCGACGCGCTGCTGAACAGCTTCGCGTCGGTCAAAAGCTGGCAGTGGACCTCCAGACCGATGATCGCCTCGTAGTCCCCGCCGTATCTGTCCAGTGCCAGATCCATCTCGATCCTCCGGTTGATCGCGTCTTCTCGATGGCCGGCGCGGCCGCCGGCGACCTCTTGTGCTGGCAGTCCACAGTGCGCCGACGATCACTCGACCACACGCGCCGCCCTCAGCATCGTCGCCTCCTCGAAGGCCGGCGCCATCACCTGCAGTCCGACCGGCAGATCCTCGCTCGTCGTCCCGCACGGCACGCTCGCTCCCGGCAGGCCCGCCAGATTGCACGAGGTCGTGTAGACGTCCTGCAGGTACATCTCGAGCGGATCGTCGGCCTTCTCCCCGAGCCGAAACGCCGGCGTCGGTGTCGTCGGCGCAGCAATGACGTCGGCCTGCTGGAAGGCCCGCTCGAAATCGCGCCGGATCAACGTCCGCACCTTCTGCGCCTTGCGGTAGTACGCCTCGTAGTAGCCCGCCGACAAGACGTAGGTCCCGAGCATGATCCGGCGTTTGACCTCCTCGCCGAACCCCTCGGCGCGACTCTTTTCGTACATCTCGACCAGATCGTCGGCCTCGGCCCGGTGGCCGTACCGCACGCCGTCGTAGCGCGCCAGGTTGCTGGAGGCCTCGGCCGTCGCCACCAGGTAGTAGGCGGCGACCGCGTAGTCGGTGTGCGGCAGCGAAACCTCCACGATCTCGGCCCCGGCCTCCCCGAGCCGCCCGATCGCCGCCTCGACCCGGTCGACGACCTCCTCGTCGAGCCCCACCTCCGCCTCGAAAAACTCCCCGGGCACCCCGACGCGCATCCCCTCGATGCCCCCCTCCAGCTCGTGGGGGTACACCGGCACCGGCTCGTCGACGCTGGTCGCATCGCGCGGGTCGTGCCCGGCGATCGCCTCGAGTAGATGCGCCGCATCCTCGACCGACCCCGCCAGCGGGCCGATCTGATCGAGGCTCGAGGCGTACGCGATCAACCCGTGGCGACTGACCCGCCCGTAGGTCGGCTTCACGCCCACCACCCCGCAGTGCGCCGCCGGCTGGCGAATACTGCCGCCCGTGTCGCTGCCGAGCGCCCCGGCGCACAGATCCGCCGCCACCGCCGCCGCCGAGCCCCCCGACGAACCCCCCGGCGTCCGCTCCGGATCGACCGGATTGCGCGTTGGCCCCGCGTGCGAAGTCTCCGTCGAGGAGCCCATCCCGAACTCGTCGAGGTTCGTCTTACCGAGCACCACCGCCCCGGCCTCCCGCAGCCGCTCGACGACCGTCGCCCGGTACGGCGACTCGAAGCCCTCGAGCATCCGACTCCCCGCCGTCGTCGGCGTCTCCGTCGTGCAGATGTTGTCCTTGATCGCCACCGGCACCCCGGCCAGCGGCCCGACCGGATCCCCCGCCTCGCGCCGCTCGTCGATCGCCTCCGCCTCGGCGATCACCTCGTCGGCCTCGCGGACCGTCAGGTAGGCGTTGTACTCGTCCCCCTCGCGAATGGCGCCGAGATACGACTCGACGACCTCGACGGCCGTGAACTCCCCCTCCGCCAGCCCGTCGCGAAGCTCCGAAATGCTCAGATCGTTGTATTCCATGAGGTTCGCCTTCGGCCCGCTCATCTCGAGTGGCGACATGCTCTCCCGACGACCGACCCCCGACGCTCCCCCTCACTCCACCGCCTTCGGCACCCGAAACTGCCCGTCCTGCTCGTCCGGCGCGTTCGACAGCACTTCCTCGCGCGAGAGCCCCTGCTCGGCCCCGTCCTCCCGCCCGATCATCCGCTGGAGCACGGCGTGGGTCGTCGGCTCGACGCCCTCGGTGTCGAGTTCCTCGAGTTTGTCGACGTACGCCAGGATCTCGGCCAGATCCTCGCGCAGCGCCTCGATCTCGGCATCGTCGAGATCCAGGTGCGCCAGCTCGGCGATCCGCTCGACCTCTTCGGCGTCGATCGTCATGGAGGCTCCTCGTCGGGACGGGCTGTTTGCAGCGGCGAATTCGTCGGGTACGACGACGGAACGCGCTGTTACCAAGTGGGGTGCACGCGTGCAACCCCGGTGCGTGCCGGGACCGAACCGAGCGGGTGCCCTCGGGAAGACCGACCACCGCGAGGGAGGCGCCGGGTTGCGTATGTCGCCCAAAACGACTAGACAACACGCTCGTCTCTCGATCGACCGGAGGAGCTGCCATGGACCGCCGTATCGTCTTTTTGCGCCACGTCTCCAGCCCTCACGCGAGCGGCGTCTCGGATTTCGACCGTCCGATCGACGACGAGGGCCGCGACGACGCCCGACGCATGGCCCGCCACCTCGCCGAGCGCGACTGGCTGCCGACCCGCATCCTGTGCAGCGGCGCCAGACGGGCCCGCGAGACCTGGACGTGCTTCTCGGAGACCGTCGACGCCGACTTCGAAGTCACCTACACCGACGAGCTTTACGGGGCCGGCATCGAGACGATCTGCGAGCAGATCTGGGGCCTCGCCGACCAGCTCGACGAGGTGATGCTCGTCGGCCACAACCCCGGCTGGTCGGACACCGTCAGCTGGTTGACCGGCGTCCGCACCCGCATGCCGAAGGGCGGGGCCGCCCTGGTCGAAGCGCACGGCGACGAATGGTCGACCGCCGCCCAGCAACACATCTGCGAGCTGATCGAACTGATCCGTCCTCACCAACTTCGATGACCCGCCCGCCATGGCATCGCTTCCGCGACTGAAAGGCAAGCCTCTCGCCATCCTCCGCCGGCTCGTCGCCCACGAGCCGTTCCGCTCGATTGCCCGCCGGGAGATGGGCCGCACCTACGGCCTCGACCAACTGCACGACCTCCCGCCCGAGGCCCGCGACGGTTTCGAGGAGCGCCCCCTCCCCGTGCAGGGCCGCGAGCAGCACGGCTGGCACAACGCCGAACTCCCCCCGCCCGACCCCGACGACCACCGCGTCTCCGCCCGCCACCTCACCGACGCCTACCGCGACGGCCGGGTGACGCCCCTGGAGGTCTTCGAGAGGATGGCCGACGCCCTCGAGCGCGGGGCCTTCGGCGAGCTGGTCTACAATCCGTACGTCGCCACCGATCTCGACGCCGCCCGCGAGGCCGCCGAGGCCAGCACCGAGCGCTACCGCTCCGGCGAGCCCCTCGGCCCCCTCGACGGCGTGCCGACTCCGATCAAGGACCACCACGAGGTGCGCGGCCTTCCGACCGCCAGCGGCACCGCGTTTATGCAAAGCTGGGAGGGCCCCGCCTCCCGGGACTCCGAGACCGTCCACCGCCTGCGCGAACACGGCGCCCTCGTCTCACTCAAAGCCCACTGCACCGAGTGGGGCCTGCAGCCGACCGGCTTCAACGCCCACGTCTCGATGCCCCGCAACCCCTACGACCGCGAACACGCCGCCGGCGGCTCCTCGACCGGCACCAGCGCCGCCGTCGCCCAGGGATTCGCCCCGGTCGGCCTCGGCTCCGACGGCGGCGGCTCGATCCGCATCCCCTCGGCCGTCTGCGGCCTGTTCGGCCTCAAACCGACCTACCAGCGCCTCAGCCGCGTCGGCGACCACTGGATGGGGACGATGAGCCACAACGGCCCGATCGGCCAGTCGACCACCGACCTGGTCGACTTCCTGGCCGCCACTGCCACTCCGCCCGACCCCGACGACCCGGCCACCCTCCACGCCCCCGACCCCGACGGCTTCGCCGACCGCCTCCGCCGCGCCCTCGGCCGCGGCGTCGACGGCGCCCGGATCGGCGTCTGGTCCTGGGCCTTCGAGACCGCCGACCCCGCCCTCGCCAGCCCCTGCTGGTCCGCCCTCGAAGCCCTCGAGAGCGAGGGCGCCGAACTCGTCGAGATCGACCCCGACTACGCCCGCCACCACCAGATGCTCGGCACCCTCGTGCTCGGCGCCGAAACCAGCGGCCTCATCGCCGAAATCCTCGCCGAATTCGGCCCCCAGACCGGCGACGACGTCCACCTGATGGCCGCCGTCCTCTCGACCGTCTCCGGCCGCGAGTACATCCTCGCCAACCGCGTCCGCTCCGTCCTCCGCCACCGTCTCGCCGAGACCTTCGCCGACGTCGACCTCCTCGCTGCCCCCGCCACCAACGCCACCGCCCCCGCCTATCCCCTCGACGACGACCGCACCGCCATCTACGACGAGCAGGCCGTCCGCGCTCTGTGCCGCTTTGCGTTTCTGGCCAACCTGACGGGAATTCCCGCCGGTGTCGCGCCGGTTGGTCTGGTGGACGGCCTCCCGGTCGGCCTGCAACTGATGGGCGACGCCTGGGACGAGCCGAGTGTCGTCGCCACCCTCGCCCACCTCGAGCGCCTCGGGTTGACGGGACTGCCCGAACCGGCAAACTACTTGCCCCTGGCGAGCTGACACCCTCGAGACCTCCACTCCCCTCTTTACCCCTCGTGTCTGCATGTTTCCCGACTTCTCGAAACGCGCCGACCTCGACGAACGGATGGAAGATCCGTCGCTGTCGGCCGAACAACTCCAGGAGACGACCGACGCCATCGAGCACATCAGCCGCATGTCCGGCGGCATCCGCCCCAGCATCCGCGGCCTCGAGCGCCTGATCGACCGCGACATGCCCCGCCTGTCGGTGCTCGACGTCGGCACCGGCAACGGTGCCGTCCCCCGCGAGTTCGCCCGCTGGGGCCGCCAGAACGGCATCACCCTCGACATCGTCGGCATCGACCGCCTCGACTCCGCCGTCCAGCAGGCCCGCCGCGACAGCGCCGACATCGACAGCGTCTCGTTCGAGACCGTCGACCTCGCCGAACTCGATCCCGGCATGCGCCGCTTCGACGTCGTCCACGCCTCGCTCGTCCTCCACCACTTCGACGAATCCGAGGCCGTCGACGCCCTCGACCGCATGGCGAATCTCAGCAAACTCGGCGTCATCGTCAACGACCTGCACCGCCATCCCGTCCACTGGCTGAGCTCGAAGGTCGTCATCCCGCTTCTGACCCGCGACGAAATCTCGCAGCACGACGGGCCCGTCTCGGTCCTCCGGGCCTTCAACCGCCGCGAGATGATCGAGCTGGCCCAGGAGTCGGTCCTCTCGTCGTTCACCCTGGAGTGGGTCTTCCCGTTCCGCTGGCTTCTGGTCGGACGACGCTGAGCCACCCCCCGCACCCATCGCGACACCCTCCGGACCCGAGACCATGCTGGGAAACTCCTCCGACACCCCGAACCCGATCGACCGATTCACCTCCGCCGCCGGAAGCTACCTCGGCCGCGGCCGGGGCGAAGACGACGAGCCGTTCGTCGGCGAACTGATCATCGAACCCGCCGTCGACGGCGCCGGCGCCCTGCTTCACTTCGAGGCCCGCGGCGACCAGCCCCGACCCATCCACGAGGATCACATGCTGATCGGCAAAACCCGCGCCGGCGAACTGTATCTGTGGGGCCTCGACAGCTCCAGCGAGCGCATCCGCAAACACGAGCTGCGCGAGGTCGACGACTCCTCCGGCCCGGCACAATACCGGTTCGGCATCGGCCGTCCCGACAACCATTCGGTCGTCCGCGAGGAGATCACCTTCGGGTTCGCCGGCGAACGCGTCTCCCTCGAGTACGCCTTCGCCGAACCCGGCGAAACCCTCGAGACCTCCTTCGCCATCGATCTCGTCCCCGAACCCCAGTTCAGCCTCAGCGAACGCTCGGAGACGACCGACCTCACCTACCGGGAGTTCACCTCCCGGCCCTCCGAGGATACCCTCGCCGCCCTCGAGGCGATCTTCGAGCAGGTCTTCGACGACGAACGCCCCGCCGACTTCGACGACGACGAACTGTGGGAAGACCACCGCGACGTCCACCTCGGCGTCGCCCGCGCCGACGAGCGCCTCGTCGGCTTCAAACTCGGCTACCAGCGCCGCCCCGACCAGTTTTACAGCTGGCTCGGCGCCGTCCTCCCCGCCTTCCGACGCCGCGGCATCGCCACCGAACTGCTCACCCGCCAGCACGCCTGGGCCGACGCCCACGACTACACCTCGATCCGCACCAAAACCACCAACCAGTGGCGCCGGATGCTCATCCTCAACCTCGAGCACGGCTTCGACGTCGTCGGCACCGAACACGACCGCCACGGCGAACTGAAGATCGTCCTGGAGAAGGAACTGGCGTGAGCGCCTCGAGACGCTCCTCGCCAGCTCGACCTCCTTGCGACCGCCCCGCGCCCGTTGATACCACTACGATCGTGACGCCTCCCCCGCCTCGGTGGCCGCCGTGCTCCAGCAGTTCGCCCAGCACCTCATGGACTCGGCCGGCTGGACCGTCCGCAACGACGTCCCGCCCGGCCTCGACAGGTTCGTGCTGATCGGCGCCCCCCACACCAGCAACTGGGATTTCGTCCTCACCCTCCTGGTCGGCGCCATCCTCGATCTCGACTTCGCCTGGGTCGGCAAACACACGCTTTTTCGGTGGCCGTACGGCGGCGTGATGCGCCGGCTCGGCGGCGTCTCCGTCGACCGCAGCAAACAGCACGGCTACGTCGACCAGCTCGCCGACACCCTCCGCCGCGCCGACCGCATGGCCCTGGTGATCGCCCCGGAAGGCACCCGCTCTCGCGGCGCACGCTGGCATTCCGGCTTCTACTGGATCGCCCGCGAGGCCGACGTCCCGATCGTCATGGGCTTCGTCGACTACGCCCGCCGCGAGGCCGGCCTCGGACCCGTCATCGACCCCGTCGGCTCCCGACGCGAGGTGATGACCCGGATCCGCGAGTTTTACGCCGACAAAACGGGACTGCACCCCGACCAGTTCACCCCCCCCGGACTCGACCGAGACGACGAGGAGACGACGTCCGACGAGCCGTGAGTCACTCCTCCGGCACGGTGAAAAGCTCCGCCGAACCGCACGCCGCCTCGTCGCCCCGCTCACAGGCCCGACGGTACATCGCCTCCGCCACCTTTGCCGCGCGCCGCAATCCCTCCGAGCGTTTGCCGCTGCTCCTGGCGAGCGCCCGCTCCAGACAGCTCGCCCCCCGCAGCTCGGCCTCCCGCTCCCCGGGCCGACACCGCGCGATCGACTCGGTCTGATCGCCGAGCACCACCTCCGCCCGCCAGGCCAGAAGCCACATCGCCCGCCCCTCGACCCGGCCGAGATACTCCTCGCTGATCTCGCCCGCCTCGCGACACGCCGGAAGCTTCGATGCGAACCGCTCGGCCAACCGCTGCTGAACCCCCAGATCCGTCGGGTCCGTCGACTCCAGCGCCCGCTTGAACTCGTGGACCGCGACGGTCAGCCGGTCGAGACACGCGCTCTCCGGCTCCACCTCCCGCAGCTCGCCACTCCCCTCGCCGACCTCGAGCGACTCCGACGCCGATCCCCCGACCGCCAGCCGAAAGCGCAGCCTGCGCGGCGAGGAGGCCGTCTCGAAGGTCACCGGCGGCACTTCCGCCAGCCCGCCGAACGCCTGCAACATCGGCTCCGAGACCCCGTACTCCTTGAGCACCGAGACAAACCGTGCCGGCACCGCCCGAAACGACGTCTCCCCTTCCACCCGCCGGGCCGTCTCCCCGGCAAACAACTCCTCGAGCGGCCGCTCCAGCCCGATCGTCAACCGCCCCATCCCGTCGTCGCGACGCTCCAGCTCCCCGCGCCACTCGACCGCCCCGCCCCGGGGAATCGCCCGAAGATGCCCGTCGATCGCCTCGAATCGCCGCTTCCTCTCCGGCTCGGAATCCCCCAGGTTGAACAGGGCCTGCACCCCGCCGCACGCCGGCCCCTCGCTCCCCTCGCCAGCCCCGGCGAGCCTCAGACGCAGCACCGTCGGCGGCGGCACGCGATAGCGATCCCGCACCCAGAACGCCCCGACATGCGCCAGATGCTCCGGACTCTGCACCGCCCCCAGCACCGCCCCCAACCCCGACGCCCGCGAGATCGCCCCGAGGGCCTCCGCCGACGACAGCGGCGCATCGGGACCGACCACCTCGACCGCCCCCGGCGCCGTACGCTCGAGGGCCTCGAAATCCCGCGCAAACCGCAGGTCGACGGCGAGCCGCGATTCCGGCGCCGATCGCTCCGTCCACCCCGGCAACTCCCCGCTCGCATTCGCCAGCCTCCCGAGCCGGCTCCCGAGTTCCGTGCGCACTCCCGTCCCCGTGATCGTCAGCCCTCCCTCCCCGTCGCCCTCGACCCGGATCGCGTAGTCGTCGAAGCTTCGCGCCGACCTGAGCGCCATCAGATTCACCCCCGTCGTCGCCGCACTCGCACGGATCGCGATGCGCCGCCGATCCTCCCCGCTCGCTCCCGCCGACGCCGTCGCCGCATCGAGCCCCGTCTGCGCCAGATACCACCGCTGCAGATCCCCGGCGTCGGTGTACACGGCCACCGGCGCCTCCGACCCGCGAAACTGCTCCAGCGCCGCCGTCCGCCCCTCCGGCTCGCCCCCCGGCCGCTCGAGCATCTCCTCCGCCAGCTCGGCCACCCGCGATTCCCCGACGTACTCGCGGTTCGGCCAGAAGATCTCGACGCGCACGAACCCCTCCTCGCCGACGACCTCCCGCTCGGCCTCCCCCTCGCTCTCCTGCCAGATGGCTTCGATCTCGTCAGCCAGCGCCCGGGGGCGCTGCGTCGGCAACAACAGCCGCATCCGCGGCCCCGCCGGATATCGCCCCTCCCCGTCGGGCGGCGGCACCGGCAGACCCACCCGTGCCGCCTGCAGATACTCCCCGGCGCCGAGGACGTCGGCGCGCAGATACACCGGCCGGTCCGCCTCCAGATGCTCGAGCTCCCCGAACCCCTCGAGCTCCCGCCCCAGCGCGCCGAACACACCTCGACGCCGCACCCGCTCGAGGACCGACCCCAGCCTCGGCCCCAGAGGCAACGCCTCGCCGACCGTCCCCACCCCCTTTTCGATGTCGCTCCAGTCCTCCGGATGGATCTTGACCGCCAGCGGCGTCGAACCGGCGAGGATCTCGGTGCGCACCGGGTCCTCCGAGCCGCTCCCCCTCGGCGCCGACGCCTCGCCGGACGGCGGCCCGTGCAGCGTCGACTCCTCGTCGGCCTCCCGCTCCGCATCCGGCGAGGCACATCCACTCCAGACGATCGCGATCAACGCCGAGACGACCAGCCGTACCTTCACCGTTTCCCCGGATGCGCGAGTCGGTTCACTCCTGGCTCACCACCGTACCGCCCCCCCCGCAGCGCTTGCAGGTGACCAGACGGCGCGGACCGACCGACAGGTCGATCTCGCCGGCCCCTCCGCAGCGCGGACACTCGACTCGGCTGCGCGGCGTCTGATCCCATTGAATCTCGACCTCCTCCGCCCGCAAGACCTTCAGCCGCCTCGCTCCACTCGCTCCCCCGGCCTTGCCCGGCCGGTGCATCTCGGTTTCGACCGGCTCGAACTCCACCCACAGCTTCGCCGCATCCACCAGCGCCTGCTCGAGCCGATCGTCGAAGTCGTCGAGCCGCGTCTCGATCATCCCGTCGATCGGCGACCCGTCTTCGTCCTCCAGCAACCCGAGCGTCAGCCGGTACTTCGCCCCCGAGATCCCCGGCTGGGCGAAGCCTCCCAGCGTCGCAATCTGGGCGAGGCAGCGCAATCTGGTCGACGTCTCGTCACTCATGGCGGTGGCTCGGCTACTCGACGATCGGCTCCTGGGAGACTACGACGGTGCGTCACCCGGGACAACACATCGCCCTCCCCGAGTGTTCCCTCCCTCCCCCTCGCACTCTCCCCTCGACGTTCCCCCCGCGAGCGGTTGTCACCGGGCGTTCGCGGTTACTGTTAACGGTGCCTTTCCGTGCAGTCTCTTCACCCGGTTCGAACCCATCTCCCATCGGAGAGGATCTACCATGAGACCACGAGCTTCGACAGTCCCGGTCGTCGCGGTTGCCGTTTTCGCATTCGCTTTCGTCGGCTGTGCCACCCCCGTTCCGACCACCCAGAACGCCTCGAAGTTCGTGCACGTCGACCAGCAAGACGACTCCCCGCAGGGCGAGCAGGCCGACCAGGAGGACGACGACGCCGGCGGCAAGGTCACCGCCTCGATCGGCCTGACCGGCGCCTCCGAATCCCCCGACCAGGCCGACGACTCCGACCTCTCGCTGGTCGCCTTCCCCACCGAAGCCGCCTACACCGGCTACCTGGGCGACAGCTACGATCTGGCGATCAGCGGCGGCAACGGCCTGGTCAACCTCACCGGCGACCTGATCTTCGTCGACGACGGCATGCGCCTTGGCTTCCTGCACGGCGTCGGCCTCGGCTACTCCGGCCAGGAAAACGACGTCGGCTTCACCGACGACCAGGACTTCTTCCAGCACCGCATCCAGGGCAACGCCACCGGCGGGCTGTTTTACCAGAGCTCCGACGGCGCCGACGGCACCCTGTTCGCCGCCGCCCGCTACACCTACGGCGGCAACGCCGTCAGCAACGCCGGCGACAACGCTCCCGACATCGACAACGAATGGCGCGACGCCCACTTCCTCACCGCCAATCTCGGCATCACCATGCCCGCCGGCGGCGCCTTCGTCGCCCCCGAAATCGCCGGCACCTGGGGCATGTACAACGAACCCGACACCGACCGCTTTTTCGTCACCGTCGGCCTCAGCATGTCCTCCGCTCACTGACCTCGCCACAGGGCCGCAACCGGCAACCTCCCCCCTGTTGCCCGTTGCGGCCTCCTCCCCCGCCGCCCGACGACCGCCCCTACGTCCCCGTCCGCTGGATCGTGCCCGACCGCCGCGCATACTTCGATCGCACCGTCAACCGCGTCTCCGCCATCACCGTCTCGCCGAGATACTCGACCATCGCGTGCAGAGCGTGGCGCCCCGGCGACGGCTCCGACCACAGCGCGCGCCGCCCGCTGACGACCTTTCGGTGGTCGACGAACCAGTGGATGCGCTCGTCGGACAGGCGGGTCAGCTCGTCGTCGACGAACACGAGGGCTTCGAACAGGACCGGCGCCAGAGGATAGCGCCGCTGGGCCTTCGGATGGAGGATGCGGATCGCCAGATCGGGGTCCGCCCGGTCCGCCGCCGTCAGTTCCTCCTCGGGACGCCCGGAGGATTCCGGCGAAGGGGCGGCGTGCTCGCTCGGCACGTCGTACTCGGCGACGATCGCGCCGTCGACCCGGATCGCCAGGATGCGGGTTTCGGCAGCGAGCGGCACGATGCCGCGGACGCGCTCCGCCCCGCGGATCTGCGTGATGTCCGGGTGGCTCGGACGGTGGACCGGCTCGACCGGCAGCCCGTCGCAGGCGACCAGCTCGCTGCCCGCCCCGACCTGCACCGCCTGCACCGGCGACTCGCTGCTCGTCGCCGGCACCTCCGGCTCGTCCGTCGCACGCAACCGCTCCCAGACGATCCGCCGGTCCGGCAGCAGCAATCCCGTCAACTCCAGAAAGTCGGCGCGCGTCGCATCCATGTCTCGCCCGGTGACTGACGACTCGTTCCGCTCACCCGATTACCATAACACACGACACGCGGGGCAACCACGCACCCTCGCTCCCCACCGTCGTTTTCGATCCTCGTCGACGTTTTCGATCCTCGTTTTCGATCTTCGTTTTCGATCCTCGTCGACGTTTTCGTTCTTCCCCACCGTTCGCACCCATTGCCATTGAATATCTCCCCGGCTATACACGCCCAAAGACCGAATGTTCGACTCGGCCGCGCCGAGCCACACGTGACCCTACGTCGATAAATGCCATGCGCTCTCGAACCTCGCTCGTTTTCCGGATCGCCCCGCTCGCTGCTCTCGTCGGCCTCGCGGCCGCCGCGCCGGCCGACGCCCAGCAGTCACGCCACTCGGATTCGAAAAACTTCTGCCCCGACCGCCTCCCCGTCGCTCAGGAGCGCATCAAAGACGCCTACCGCAGCGGCCGGGACGACGACGCCTCCGCCCGCAGCGGCGTCGACGCGACCGTCCGCGGCCCCGACGGCACCGAAATGTCCGTCTCGATCGAATCTCGCGTCGTCGGCAGCTCCGAACCCTCCGACCTCGGACCCGACGACGTCGAGACCGGCCTCGCCGACCTCGTCTTCAACTGCGGCAAACAGCACCACTCCGACAAAGAGTGCCACGTCGACGTGTATCTCGACGGCGAAGAGATCACCTCGATGGGACCGACCACGCACGGCCGGGTCGCCCTCAAATGCCTCCCCGCCGGCCGCCACGAGCTTCGGATCGATTCCGTCGCCGACACCATCTACAAGGGCACGATCGAGCTCGACAGCGACGTCGAACACATGGCCCGCATCGAGGAGACCGGCTTCGACAGCTACGACTTCGAGATCTACGCCGAAAATCCCATCCCCGACCGCATCCCCCAGCCCTCCGCCGTCGCCTCCGAGGATGACGACGACCGGGACGACGCCGAGCCGGAGGGCGACCACGAGACCGAGGCCGAAGTCGACGGACCCGACGAGGCCTCCGCGTCGGTCGACGTCGAGGGCGGCCCCGGCGAACGCGCCGCCGAACGGGCCCGCGTCGACGTCGACATCGACGCCCCCGGTCCGAGCCACGGCCACGGCTCCGAGCGCGAAGCCGACGACGATCGCGACGCCCGGGACGAGGACGACGACCCCGAGCGCGCCCCGATGGACCGCTCCGATTTCGCCGACCTCACCCGCCAGGTCGAAGACGAATCGTTCATGAAGGGCCGCATCCGCGTCGTCGAGATGGCCGCCAGAGGCAACTGGTTCGAAGCCGATCAGGTCCGCGAGCTGGTCGGCCTGATGACCCACGGCAAGGGCCGCGTCGAGGTCGCCACCACCCTGCACGAGCGCACCGTCGACACGGAGAACTACTACAAAGTCCTCTCCGCCTTCGATTTCGAGGCCAACAAACAGAAGGTCCGCGAGCGCCTCGACCTTTGAGGCCCCTGAGACGCTCGACTTGAGCCCACCGGCGGGCCGCCTACCTTTTCCACCACGTCGCCCCACGCTCACGGGCTCCCGGTGGAGCAACTCTTCGACATCGACTGGTCGCTCGCCCTCTACCACCTGCTCCTGCTGGCGATCGCCTTCCTGCTCGCGCTGCCGATCGGCTGGCACCGCAAACGCTCCACCCACGCCCCCGGCCTGCGCACCTTCCCGCTCGTCTCCCTCGCGGCCGCCGGCTACGCGCTGCTCGGCCAGTCCGTCCTCGGCGGCGACGTCCAGGCCGAGGCCCGCATCTTCCAGGGCCTGATCACCGGCATCGGCTTCGTCGGCGGCGGCGTCATCATCCACCAGGGCATCGAGGTCGAGGGCACCGCCACCGCCGTCAGCGTCTGGAACACCGCCGCCATCGGCGCCGCCGTCGCCTACGGTCGCTTCGAGATCGGCATCGTCCTCGCTGGCGCGAATTTCCTCGTCCTCCTCGTCCTCACCCCCGCCACCCGCAGCATGAAAGACGACGACGCCCAACCCCCGCTCGTCCCTGACGACGAGGATGGCGAGGAAAACGGATCTGGTTAACCGCAGAGGCGCAGAGGATCGCAGAGAAAAAATGCGTGGGAGGATCTTTTGGTGACGTCCAGTGCCCTGCGCCGGGAGGGGAAGCTATCGAGGTGTCGGGGCATGTCGGCACTGCAATCGCGTGACCACCCGAACCTGGTCGCCGCTCAGAGAAGCTCGTGGCCGCGAGAACGCACCACGCCGCCGTTCTGGCGCCCGACCCAACCCCCATCACGCCGTTTTTTACTCCCCCGCCGTTTTCCTGCTGGGGTCCTCTGCGCCTCTGCGGTTAGCCACAGCCTTTTTCTCCCCGACCGAAATACGACCCGCCACTCCCACGTTCGACGAACAACGACGAGTCGATTAGACTCTGTTCGTGCTCGCGTCCCCCCACGCCGTGCCATCATGCTCAAACGCTCCGACGATTCACTGCACACCTACGCCCCCGACAACACCCACTACGTCGAGAGCGCCGACGGCACCCAGATCGCCTACCGTGTCGAGGGCCGCGGCCCCGCCCTCGTGTTCGTCAACGGCTTCACCACCTCCAATTCGTACTGGCGCTACCTGCTGGATCGCTTCCGCGGCCGCGGCACCCTCGTCAACTGGGACCTCAAGGGCCACGGCAACTCCGAGCCCGCCGAAACCGACCAGGGCGCCACCATCGAGGGCGCCGTCGACGACCTGCGCCGGGTGATGGACGCCGCCGAGGTCGACCGCGCGACGCTGCTCGGCTTCTCGCTCGGCGCCCAGATCGTCACCGAGGCCTGGGGCACCATCCCCGACCGCATCAGCGGCCTCGTCCCCATCCTCGGGCCCTTCGAGCACACCTTCGACTCCACCCTCCCCCCCGTCGTCGGCCCGATGTTCTGGAACCTGTTCGAACAATACGGCCCCGACACCGCCGACACCCTCCTGTCGGCCTGCTACCTCGCCAGCAAACTCCCGACCACCTGGGGCCTGGTCAAAGCCCTCGGCTACGTCGGCGACAAGGTCCATTTCGATCAGATGAAGCCCTTTTTCGAACACATCGGCCAGGTCCACGGCCCCACCTGGGCGAAACTCGGCATCTCCGCGCACAACCACTCCGCCGCCGACATCCTCCCGACCATCGACGTCCCCACCCTGGTCGTCTCCGGTGGCCGCGACAACTTCGCCCCCGCCAAACTCGGCCGCCGCATGCAAAAGCTCGTCCCCGAGGCCGAACTGCGCGTCGTCCCCGAGGCGACCCACGCCGGCCTGTTCGGACGACGCGAGGAGATCGAGGGCTGGATCGAGGACTTCCTCGTGCGCCACGACCTGATCGACACGTAGCTCGCAGGCGATCACCCCTCTCGGCGATGCCACGCCAGTTCGGTGCGTAGCTCACGACCGAGACTCGCGGACGAGCCTTCACCTGACGGCCGCGACGGGTTACCAACAATCCCCGACGAGTCTCGCATCTCCCGGCACCAGCTACGCGTATGATTTCCGTCGCCGTCATCGTACTCGGAAGCGTCGTCGTCGCCCACGCCTGCGGCTGGTATCTCGCGCGCAGCCTCGAGGTCGAACCCGGCTACATCCGCGAGGTGATGCCGACCATCCCCGTCGCCCCCCTGCACGAGGGCAACGAGGCGAAGCGCTGGCGCAAGTCCGTCCGACGCGTCGAGCGCCGCATCCTCGAGGAATTCCCCGAGGGGTTGACCGAAGCCACCGCCGCCGAACTCGCTGCCGACCTCTCCGAGGACCGACGCGTCGTCGCCGGCGCCCTCGAGCGGATGCGCGAGGAGACCGACTGCCGCATCAAGGTCACCCGCGGCGGCGAGATCCTGCACGACTTCGAGGCCGACCAACTCGCCGAGCTGCGCTCCGCCCGCACCCGCTCGATCCCCCGCAAGCTCTTCATGTTCGCCGTCGCCGCCGCCGCCAACATCGGCGCCGTCTGGCCCGCCCTCGCCACCTTTTTCGTCGCCGTCGGCTCGCTCGGCGCCATGGCCTACTACCTCAATGGCACCACCTGGGGGCTGTTCGGCATCGGCATCTGCCTCGCCGTCTTCGTCGCCACCGTCTTTGCCTCCCTGCTGTTTCACCTGCTGCTGACGCCCCTCGAGGACGGACCGACCCTCCGATCCAGCTTCGAGAATGCCTCGCCCCCGGACCGCCGCAACGATACCGACCGCCGCGCCTCCTCCGACCAGCGCGTCGGCCACTCCAGCCTCTGGGTCTTCTTCGACGGCGGCGGCCACCACCACTCCGGCGGAAGCAGCTCCACCGGCAGCTCCAGCAACGACTTCGAGGGCGGCGGCCAGGTCATCGTCGCCATCATCCTCATCGCCATCGCCCTCGCCGCCCTGTTTTTGATCTACGTCTGGGGCCGCGGCCTCTGGCGCGCCATCACCGAACGCGACGCCCACCTCGACCGGATGTCTCCCGCCTTCTGGGTGCGCCGCGGCGAGGAAATGGACTTTTACGAAAAGTGGATCCCGACCAACGACCTGGTCGGACGCCTGGTCCGCTCGCTTCGACGTGCCTTCTCGCATCGCCGCCCCGTCGACGGCGACCTCGGCCCCCGCACCATCGCCCGCGCCAAGCGCCGCGGCGGCACCGTCTCCGCCCTCGAGATCGCCCTCGAGGAGGGCCTAGATCTCGACGAGGCGACCGAGGTCGGCGCCGAGCTGTGCAACCTCGTCGACGGCCAGATCGTCGTCGGCGATCACGGGGGCCTCGGATTCGCCTTCCCCGACGAGGTCCTCGCGGAAGTCGACGAGACCGCCGGTGAGGAGAGCTCGATCGAAAAGGACCACCTGTGGGCCGAGTACCTCAGCTTCGATCACGGCGGCGAGCAGCCGATACGACGCCGCGTCGGTCAGGAAAACACCTCGGTCCCCGTCAACATGGTCGGTGTCGACTGGGGCCATATCCGGGCGACCGACCGGCTCGTCGCCGGCACCTGGATGATGGCCCTGATGGGCGTGTATCTGCTGTACTGGGGATTTTCCGGCTACCTGCCGCCCCTGGCCGACGCCTCACCCTCCCTCGCCGCCGTCGGCTCCGGCCTCCTGTTCGCGATGGGCCTCGGAGCGACGTGCCTGCGCTCGACCGCCCACTACGCCGCCCGCCGCCTCGCGGTCCACGGCATCCGCCGCGACGCCCGACGCGCCGTCTTCGACGCCATCGACCGCACCCTGCGAGAGGGACGCGACCAACTCGATGTCGCGACGCTCACCGACCAGCTGACCTTCACCTTCGAGTCCGCCTGGCCCGACGTCGGCCGGGACGTTTTCGCAAAGGAGGTCCGCGGCGTCATGGTCGACCTCGAGGTCCACTACGACCTGGAGGCCGATCCCGCCAAAACCGGCGACATCATCGACCTCTCCCCTCTTCGCACGCGCTGGGAGCAGGTCACCGACGGCGGCTTCGAGACCGTCTTCGGCGATGAAATCGAAAGCGGGGAACAGCCCGACGAACACGAGATCGTCTTCGACACCGAGATCGAACACGACCACGTCACGGCCCTCCAGTAACCGACGCCCGACGTCCGACGACCGCACTACTCCCCATCCTCCCCGTACAGCGACTCCAGCACCTTCTGCCAGTCGACCATCTCGTCGAGCGATTCGGGCGGCTCCCGGCGATACTGCTCGACCGACTCGTCGACCGTCCCGCCCAGCTCGTCGAGAAGCTCGGACATCGGGTCCTCCTCCGCCCCCGGCCCCTGATCGGCCTGCCCGTAGCTGGTGACGTCCTCGCCGCTCTCGACGTCGATCAGCCGCGCCTCGCCGCCGAACTCCCCGACCACGACCGAATCCTGGTCGTACTCGGCGGCCAGCTCGCGGGCCGACTCCTCCCCCAGCCCCACCACCAGCGTCGACTCTTCCGGCGCCCAGTCGGCGTTGTCCGGCACGCACTCCCCCGGGAAAAACGGGTGCTCCGTCCCCTGCAGCTCCTCCTCCAACGCCTGCTGACGCCGCCGGTTCTCCTCCTCGCCGGCGAACGCCCCACCCGGATTCCACGCCGTCACGAACGCCCACTGCTCGGCGTCGTAAAACTGCAACAACCCGTCGAGCTTGTGCGCCGGCTGCCCCACCCGCACCTCCACTCGCCCGATCGGCGTCTCCGCCTCGAAGCTCGTCTCGCGATACGCCTGGTAGTCGTCCATCGTACTGCCTCGCTGTCGAGTCGCGAACACCCGTCGTCGTTGAACATACACACGCCACCCGCAAACGCGAAATCGCTCCCCCACCCCGCCGTTTTCCCACCGTGCCGTTTTTCCCGCTGTATCCACGCTTTTCCCCGCTTTTCCCCGCTTTTCCCGCTGTATCCACGATTACCCCCTCACTTGCTTATTAGGAATGGACCGCGTGGTGCCCACCAGTACAGGTGGTTGACCGCCAGCGGAAAGTCCTGCCGCACGAGCCGAAACGACCGGCCCACCCCGACCTGCGGCGGCCCCTTGTTCGACGCCCTCACCGACGCCGGTCCGTTGCACGCCCACCCCGCCCCGGCGTCCTCGTCGAACTCCCCCCAGTCGTCCGGATCGACCCGCCTCGCCACCCGCACCAGCGGGCAGAAATCGATCAGCTCGTAGGTCTCCGGCCGCACCCAGTCCGGAAACACCAGCCGCCCCTCCCGATGGCCGATCCGCCAGACCGTCCGCACCCGTTCGAACACGTAGTACCGGTAGACCATCTCGACCGGCACCCACACCTCCAGCCACAGCGCCGCCTCCCGCTCCCGCAGCCGCTCCCAGCTACTGCGCTCGACCCGATACTCCACCTCCAGGCGCCGCCGATAGTCGACCGTCGCCGTCAACCCCCGAAACGACACCCGCAGCTCCTCCGGCACGATCTCCCGCACCGACCCCTCCTTGCGCTCCTTTTCGATCTGCGCCCGCCCCTCCAACACCCAGGCCAGCAGCACGAACGCGACCACCAGCCCCAGGATCACCCACCACAGATACGTCGCCGCCCCCGTTCCCGACTCTTGCTCGAACGTCGCCATCGCTGCACACCTTTTCTCGCCTCACGACTCACCACTCGCCCCCCACGCCTCCTCCCCGCCGTTTCCCGCCCAGCCGTCCCAACGTTTTTTCGCCGTTTTTCGCTCAGCCGCCCAGCTGCCCAGCCACTCAGCTCGCCCAACGTTTTTTTCGCCGTTTTTCGCCCAGCCGCTCAGCCGCCCAACCGCCCTACCGAAACCGCCGCCCCACCCGCGCCTCGCGCTCCTCGTCCGGCACCGGCCGCGGATGCGCCTCCACCCCGAGCGTCTCGAAATACGCCTCCGCGAACGCCCGCACCTGCTCCCAGTCGGTGTATTCGTGGTTGCGCGTGATGTCGGTGTCCGCCCCGGCCGCCGCCGCCAGCACCTGCATCATCCGCCGCTCGATCGGCCCGTACCGCCGGTACGGGAGCGACCCGGCGAATGCGATCGTCATCCCCGGCCGCCAGCCCGTCCGCTCGACGAACCGCTCGATCGCGGCGTTCGACTGGCGCCTCCCCGCTTCGGTCTTCGCCGAGGCCGCCATCGAGACCGAAAAAAACGCCGTCGGCATCGACCGCATGAACGGCCGGTAGGCGCGCGCAAACTCGACGATCTCGCGCTGATGGTCGTTCATGTACACCGACGCCCCCACGACCACCCCGTCGTAGTGGGTCAGCGGCCAGTCCAGCGACAGATGGCGCGCGTAGCGTTCGTCCAGCAGGCAGCCGCGCTCGGCGAGCCGATCGCCGAGGTGTTTCGCGATCTTGGCGGTCTGCCCGTAGCGGGTGGCGTACACGATCAGGATGCGGGGACGTTCCATGAGCGCCTCGTCGCAGCGAGAGTCGAGCCGGCGGCCTGCGGTGTCGAACGCTCGAAACCTATCCGCCCCCGGGAAGTTGCCAACGCCCTACCGCCGCCCGACCGCCTCCCCCGCCGGCCGCCGCACCCACGGCCACTCCCCGGTCGGCGGGTCGCAGGCCCACCCGTGACCCGCCTCGCAGATCCGCCCGATCCGCTCCTCCCAGACGTCGCTTCCCGTCCGGTATTCGACCAGCGCGTACCAGGCGTCGAAATACTCGATCGCCCCCTGCGCCAGCTCCTGCTCCCCCTCCCCGGCGCCCCCGCAGTCGGCCAGGCTGTTGCGAAACCTCGCCACCTGCGTCGACAGCCTCTCGTCGAGAAACGCGTCCGGATCGCCGCTCGCCAGCGCCCGCTCGATCAGATCCCCGGTCATCGACGCCACGCCCCCCAGACAGTCCGCCCGCGGCTGGCGCGTCGAAAACTCGACCGGCTCGATCGCCAGCGCTCGCTGCGGCACCTTCTGCCCGAGCGCCATCCGCGCGTTCGCCCACTGGTCGGTCCCGACCTGCGAGAGCCGCACGCCGCCCCGTTCGGCCAGGCCGCCCACCACCCGCGCGGTCGCCCGCTGCGAGGCCGTCCGGTCGCGACCGAACACCACGTCCGCCAGCCGCGCGACCGCCTCCGAGTCGGCCCGCATCGCCAGCCGCGCCACCGACTCCCCGTCGGCCTCCGCGCCGACCACCTCGTCGACCGGCCGCCCCAGCCCGAACCTCACGTCGATCGTCCCCTCCTCGCGCCGCGTCACGTCGACGGCGAGCCCGGCGGTCACCCGGCTGACCGCCCGGCACCACCGCACCACCGCCTCGCTCTCGGCGCCCGCCGCCAGGCGCACCACTCCCCCGCCGCGAAGCCCCGCGATCCCCCTCGCCCCCTCGCGCACCTCCGAAAGGCGCACCCGCCCGGCGATCATCCGCGTCGGATCGAACCCCCCGCTGCGCGCCTCGATCGCCTCGGCGAGCGTCATCGCCACCGCGTTCGGCGCCCGCAACACCCCCACCAGCCCCCAGCCGCCGAGCCCGCCGAACAGATCGCCGCCGGCCCCCGTCCTCGCCCACGAGACCCGCCCCGCCATCTCGGCCAGCCGATCGAGCCGGCGACTCCACTCCAGAATCACCGCCGGCTCCCCGACCGTCACCTCCGGCAGCGCCACCTGCGTGGCGCCGACCCGCTCGAGCTGCCGGCCGCGCGTCGTCCGCGTCGACACCAGATCGAGCGTGTGGCTCCCCGCCCCGTCGCCCCCCGCCAGAAACGCCACGTCCTCGACCTCGGCCGCCTTCCCGGCGTCGTAGTCGGCCAGCGCCCCGATCGCCTGCGTCCCCGCCAGCACCCGCGCCATCCGCTCGTCGGCCGACCACTGCTGCATTCGCCGGTACAGCCGCCACTGGCCGAGATACATCGCCGCGTCGATCCCCGCCCGCAGATCGAGATACACCCCGAACGGCACCTCCTCGTCGAGCAGCGCCGCACGCGCCGGCGTCCGCCGCACGAACGTCTCGACCGGCCGGTCGCGGCTGCGCACCTCGAGCTGCTCGTCGACCGCCCCGCTCTCCTCCTCGACGCCGGTCCCCGTCGCAAACTCCACCCGCACGTGATGATCGTGGACCACCGTCTCGTAGGCCCCCTCGCCGACCTGCTCGCGAATCTCGGCCGCCAGACCCTCCGGCGCCTCGCTCGGCAGCAACCACCGCCCGAACCTCGGCCCCGGCGGCGCCATCAACACGCACGGCAGCCCCGCCGACAGACACCCCTGCGAGGCCCCGTGGCGGTGCGGCGCCACCACCAGATACGCCGGCCGCTCGACCGCCAGATGCTCCAGCTCCAGCTCCCCGCCGACCACCTCCCCGAATACCTCCTGCAGAGACCGCGCCGAGGCCTCCGGACGACTCCCCGCCGGCCCCCCGAGCCCCTCGAGTACCCCGACGCCCTCCCCCCCGCTCGAACTCCCCGCCACCAGCCGCTCGACCACCGGACGCACCCGGTGCCACGCCCCCGGCCGCGCCTTCACGATCACCCCCGCCGACGGCGCGACCAGATACGGCTCCACCTCGGTCGACGGCGGCACCTCGACCTCCGGCATCTCCGCCCCCGGCATCTCCTCGAATTTCGGCGGCGCCGACGAACACGCAACGACGAAGGTGAGCGCGAGACTGCCCATCACGGCGACAACGACTCTACTCCACGTTCGCCGCGAACAAACCATGGCGGCACCTCGCAGTGGAGTCCGATTGTGACCAACCCTCCCAAAACTCGCCACCCGCCACCGCGATCCAAATCCCCCCGCGCCTTTCACCCGCCTTTTTTCGCTCCGCCCTTTTTTACCCGTCGTTTTTCGCCCAGCTGCTTAGCTGCTCAGCCGCTCAACGGCTCAACCGCTCAACGGCTCAACCGCCGCTCCTTTACCACTCCCCCTCGATCCCGTAGTAGTTGGAGTGGGACTGAAACTCGGAGGCCAACCCGCTTCCGTTCGCACCCCTCGCCCCCATCCACCATGTCGATTGTCGAGATCCTCGGAGAACCTTCGCCCGATACCGACCTCGTGCTGACCTGCGAGCACGCGGGTAACGAACTGCCGCCCAACGTCGAATTCAACGACCGCGAGGAGGAGTGGCTCGAGGACCACTGGGGCTGGGACATCGGCGCCGAGCGGATCGTCCGCGCGATGGTCGAGCGCGAATCCGCCGTCGCCATCCTCTCGCGGTACTCCCGGCTTCTGTGCGACGTCAACCGCCGCCGCGACCAGTGGGACCTGGTCCGCCCCCACGTCCACGGCGAGCCGATCGGTTTCAACGACGACCTCACCGAGGCCGACATCCGGGAGCGCGTCGAACGCTACCACGTCCCCTACCACGACGCCGCCGACGCCTGCCTCGAGGAGGTGACCGAGCTCAACCCCGACGTCTTTTTACTGTCGGTCCACACCTTCACGCCGGTCCTCGCCGGCGAGGTCCGCGACCTGGAGATCGGATTGCTGTTCGACCACGACCAGGAGCCGTACGCCGACGACCTGGAGGAGGAACTCGCCGCCGAACAACTCGACGTCGTTCGCAACGAGCCGTACTCCGGCAAGGAGGGCTTCATCTATTCGGTCGAACGCCACGGCTCCAACCACGACGTCCGGTTTCTCGAAATCGAGATCCGCAACGATCTCGTCGACACCCCCGACGGCGCCCGCCGCATCGCCGACCACCTCTCGAACGCCCTCCGCCGCCTCCCCTGGTACGGCGCCTGAACGACTCACTCGCGGCCGTCGCTACGGCTGCGGGCAATCACTCGAGCTCGGCGGCGCCGCGTACGACTGATCGTTGATCCCGTTGAACGGCGCCCCGCCCCAGCACCGCAACCCGGCCGACTGCTCGATCGCACACGTGTGGTTGCGCCCGGTCGCCACCTGCGTGTAGCTCCCCGGCGAGGTGTTCGTCTCCCCGTCGCCTCCCTGTCCCCAGCAGGTCAGCGCGGCATTGTCGTTGATCGCGCAGTTGTGGTGCCCTCCGGAGCTGATCACCTCGTACGTCCCCGACTGGTCGTTGGTCGACCCGTCGAAATCGTCGCCCCAGCAATTGACCGCCCGCGTCACGTATTCGATCGCGCACGACTCGCTGGCTCCGCCGTCGATCTTGCGGAACTGCCCCGGCGGCGCGTTCGTCCGCCCGTCCTCGTCGTTGCCCCAGCATTCCAGGCGCTGGACGTCGTTGATCGCGCAGGTGAAGTCGCCCCCGACGCCCAGGTCGGTGTAGGTCTGGCTGCCGGTCGGCACGTCGGTCTGCCCGTCGGCGTTGTAGCCCCAGCACTCGATCTCGCCGTTCGAGCGGCGCGCACAACTGTGCATGTTGCCGACCCCGACCTCGACGTAATCCGACCCCGACGGCGGCGACTGCTCGCCGGAGATCTCGGTATCGCCCCAGCACTCGAGTTCGCCGTTGAGCTTGACCCCGCAGGCGTGCCGGCCCCCGACGGCGACCTCCTTGAACTGCCCGGAGGGCGTCTGCTCGAGGTCGCTGCTCAACCCCCAGCAGCAGACCGAATCGTCGGCGCTCTCGATCCCGCACGTGATCCGGCTGCCCGCCGCGATCTCCTTCCAGCGCCCCGTCCCCCCGGAGGCGTCCCCGTCGCTCTGGCCGTCCGGCTGCACCGACCCGTCCGTCGTATCCGTCTCCCCGCCGTCGACCGGCGTCGCATCGCCCGAGGTCCCGTCGACCGGCTCCGCATCGGCGGACGTCGTATCGGACGACGTCGTGTCCGCCGGCGAGGCGTCCCCGCCGCCGCCGGCGTCGGCCGTCGCATCTCCGCCCGACGCATCGGAGGTATCCGCCGGATCCCCGCCGGTATCCTCCATCCCGCCGGCATCCCCGCCCGCATCCCCGGGCTCGTCGCCGGCATCCTCCCCGGCATCTCGCCCGGTCGCATCCTCGCCGCCGCCGACGGTGTCGTCGACCTCCCCGGCATCCCCCGGCCCCGACGGCTCGGCGTCCCCACCCGCCCCGTCGACCATCACATCCGCCGGCTCCCCGCCCCCGTCGCCCTCGGGCTCGTCGGTCGGACACCCGTACACCCCCGCCAGACACACAGCGAGCACCGCTGCCACACTACCTCGCACGCATTTCCGTTGCATCGCCTTTGCTCCCGGTGAGATCAGGACAGAGTAGAGATTCCCCGCCCGTCTTTTTCTCCTACCACAATCCTCCTCCCACCTCCAATCTCTCCCCCCTTTCCCCAATCCTCAGATCCCAGATCTCAGATCTCCGACCTCCGATCTCCGATCCCCAATGCCGTCCGCTTGTCCAATCCTCAGATCTCAGATCTCCGACCTCCGATCTCCGATGCTTTTACGGAACCAACACACTCGAACCCACCGTCTCCCGATTCTCCAGCGCCCGGTGCGCCTCGGCGGCCTCCTCGAGCGACCAGATCTGCCCGACCTCCACCTCGACGCCCCCGCCGGTGATCACCTCGAACAACGCCCCGGCGCTCTCGACCAGCTCCTCGCGCGTCGCCACGTAGTCCATCAGACTCGGCCGGGTCAAAAACAGCGACCCGCGCCGGCTCAACTCCAGCGGCTCGATCGCCGGCGGCGGCCCCGAGGCGTTGCCGAACGCCACCAGCATCCCCCGGCGCGCCAGCGAATCGAGCGACCCGGCGAACGTCGACCGCCCGACCCCGTCGTAGACGACGTCGACGCCGCGCCCGTCGGTCAGCTCCCGGACCCGCTCGACGACGCTCTCGTCGGTGTACCGGATCACCTCGTCGCACCCGGACCCCTTCGCGACGACCGCCTTTTCGTCCGTCGAGACCGTCCCGTACACCGTCGCCCCCAGCTCGTCGAGCCACTGCACCGCCAGCCGCCCCACCCCGCCCGCCGCCGCGTGCCACAGCACCGTCGTCTCGTCGGTCACCTCGTAGGTCCGCCGTACCAGATACTCCGCGGTCATCCCCTTGAGCATCCCGGCCGCCGCCGTCTTGTGGTCGATCGCCTCCGGCAGCGCCACCAGCCGATCCGCCGGCATCACCCGCCGGTCGGCGTAGCTGCCCGGCGGCCCCGCCCCGTAGGCGACCCGGTCGCCGACCTCGAACGCCTCGACCGCCTCCCCGACCGCCTCGACCACCCCGGAGGCCTCCATCCCCAGCGCCACCGGCGTCGCCTGCGGATACAGCCCCGAGCGGTGGTAGGTGTCGATGTAGTTCAACCCGACCGCCTCCTGGCGCAAACGCACCTCCCCGCGCCCCGGCTCCCCCAGCTCGACCTCCTCGTAGACGAGCTGCTCGGGACCACCCGTCTCGTGCACTCGCACCACCTGCGCTCGCTCCATGACCTCTCGCCTCTCCTGCGATTGGGTTAACGCGCGTATACTCGTGTTTGTCTGTAATCACGCCCGCACCCGCCCTCGTCAAGTTTTTTCTCCCGAACCCTCCCCCCACAGTCGCCGTTTCGACGCCGTTTTGACGCAGTATCCCCGAGTACCCCCGAGTACCCCCACACTACCCACGCTCGAGCTGCACCGAGATGGCCGAACTCACCCCCGCCTCCGCGACCGTCACCTCGAATTCGCACTCCCCCGGCTGGTGCCCCTCGACGTACAGCAACTCGCCGAAGGCGTCGTTCGACGCGAAGCTCACCTCGCACACCTCCGGCGTCTGCGTCTCGACACTCGCGTCGACCTCGAGCGTCGAGACCTCCCGCCCGTCGATCCGGTAGGCCGGAATCAACCACGCCCCGTCGCCGTCGATCGCCCCGGTCACCGGCTCGCTCGTCTCCCGATCGAGGCCGACGGCGTCGATGTCCGAGGCATCCGCCACCTTCAGCTCGAGCGCCTCCCCGGCGATCATCGGGGCAATCGTCAACTCACCGGTCTCCTCGCCGAGCTCGATCCCGAGCGCGTGTCGCGCATCCTCCGCACGCACCAGCGACGCCTCCACCGACTCCGAGGAGAGCTCGAACGGCCGATACCCCCACCCGACGAGCGAGGTCGACCCGTCTTGGAACGTCCGCCCGACGCTCACCTCCCTACCCGCCAGATACACCGGCGCCTCGGCGTACTCCCGCCCGTGCTCGAGCTCGACGCCCGTCGCCTCCCTGGCCTCGAATGCCACCCGGTCGCTGAACGATTCGCCCTCCTCGGTCGACCCCTCCACCTCGATCGTCGCCGACCCGGCCGACTTCGCCGCCAGCTCGAAGCTGTTGTTCGCCGCCTCGCCGACCTGCTCGACCTCCAGCACCGACGGGTCGGTCGACTCGACCGTCATCGACGCCAGCGCCTCCCCCCGCCCGTCGCCATCCTGGTCGTCGACCTCTCCCGATTCGTGATCCCCCCAGACACTCGCGCCCTCTTCCGACCCCGTCTGCTCCCCGCCCGACTGCGAGACGTGCGCCCGAAGCTCCACCCGCGCCTCGACCGCGATCGGCTTCTTGTCACTCGTGTTCCACGTATCCCCCTCGTAATAAAACGCCAGCTCCCCCTCCTCCCCCGCGATGCCCCCGCACCCCGCCGTGGCAATCACCATCACCGCGACGATCGTCCAGCCAGCCCGTCGTCCGACCATCTGCTGCTCCCTTTCGGCTCCGTCGATTCACCTCGCTCACCACTCACCCCACACCAGGTGCAACTTCCACACCAACCCCCGGGACCTTCCGCTCCCCTCCCACCCGACCGACGATCTGGACAAACTCCCCTCCACCCCCCGACTTTTTGTTCGCCCCTCGCCCCCGCCTTCTCCGTTGAGAAGAGCATCCCTGCTCTTCGCCGTCCGCCGTTTTCGACTTGCTCATCTACCTTCCCCCCGCGACAAGCCACGGGGCTACATCCAACTTCGAAAACTGCCGTCCCCACCTCCGTTGAGACGAGCGTCCTTGCTCTTCGCCGTCCGCCGTTCTCGCCTTTTTTGACTTGCCCAGCCGCTCAGCCGCCGCCGTTTTACGCTCAACCCCGCCGCTCCGCATACTCCCGCTGCTTTCGGTCCTGCTCGCGCATCTTATCGGCGTGCTCGTCCCTCGCCGACCGCGCCTCCCGGTCTCCCTCCGCCCCCCGCAGCCGCTCGCGCAGCTCCCCGAGCCGCGCGTCCGGCCCGTACAACACCAGCGTCTCCCCCGGCCGCAGCGTGTACCGCCCGCGCGGACTCCCGACGAACGACCCGTCCGAGCGCTTCAGCCCCAGCAACAACACCCCCTCCCGGTCGATCGCGAGCTCGTCGAGCCGCCGGTTCGCCAGCCACGAATCCGCCTCGACCTCGACTCGCCCGACCGTGTAGTCGCCCTCCACCTCGACCAGCCGCGCATACCCCTCCTCCAGGTCCGTGAACCGCCGCAGCGCCCACTCCACCACGCCCCGCAGCCGCTCGTCGATCCACCCGCTCCCCGCCACCCCCGCCAACACCCCCAGCCCCGCCACCAGCACCACCCCGCGCAGCAGCGCCTCTCCCCCCGATTCCGTCCCCACGAACGACCACACCAGCGTCGTGATCACCGACACCAGCCCCGCGTTCCCCAGCAACATCAACGCCAGCACCAGCCGCCGCCGCACCGGATGCTCCACCACCCCCTCCGCCTCGTCGGTCGTATACCCCGTCCCGCTGAACGCCGACCGCGCCTGAAATCGCGCACTCTCCGGCGACATCCCCGTAAACCGAAACACCGCCGACGAGATCCGCGTGATCAAAAGCGAGACCAGAACCACCGCGAACAACGAGATCAGTGCCGCCATGCCCGCACCACCCTGCCGAGTCGCCGATTCGCCCGTCTCTCCTCCCCCAAACCTCTCCCCACCCCGCCACTCGTTAAGAACCGATTCCCGTCCCGCCCGAGGCGCCCCGCCCCCCCACCCCCGTCGGCCACCCGCTGTTTTCGCCGTTTTTGCCTTGCTCAACAGCTCAACGGCTCAACCGCCGCCGTTTTACGCTCAGCCGCTCAGCCGCTCAGCTGCTTAGCTGCTTAACTGCCGCCGTTTTACGCTCAGCTGCTCAGCTGCCGCCGTTTTACGCCCAGCCGCTCAGCTGCTCAGAGTCGGTTTCAGAACCTCGGCGAGGAGCGAGAGCGTGGCTGGTGCGTGCAAGC
>CAZRLK010000053.1:0-29636 GCA_964600555.1 uncultured Bradymonadales bacterium | reverse complement strand
CCGGGCCACAAGGAGTTTCTCAAAAACATGGTCACCGGGGCGGCCAGCGCCGACGCCGCCCTGCTTTTGATCGCCGCCGACGAGGGCGTCCAGGAGCAGAGCCGACGCCACTGCCACATGCTCAGCATGCTCGGCATCGACCAGGTCAGCGTCATCGTCAACAAGATGGATCTCGTCGATTACGACGAGCAGACCTTCCACGAGATCGTCGACGAGTACAGCAAGTTTTTGGCGAGGATCGGCGTCGAACCCCGCAATTTCGTCCCCACCTCCGCCCGCGAGGGAGACAACGTCGTCGACGATCCGAACGACAATCTCTCGTGGTGGGACGGCAACACCGTCGTCGACGAGGTGGACGCCTTCGACGAGCCGACCCAGGTCACCGAGCGCGCCCTGCGCTTTCCGATCCAGGACATCTACCGCTTCGACGATCGTCGCATCCTCGCCGGGCGCGTCGAGTCCGGCCGCCTCGACGTCGGCCAGGAGCTGGTCTTCACGCCGCACGGTAAGCGGGCCGAGGTCGAGACGATCGAAAAATGGCAGGCGCCCTCGCCGGAATCGGTCGAGGCCGGCGAGTCGACCGGCGTCACCCTCTCCAGAGAGATCTTCGTCGAGCGCGGGCACGTCGCCTCCACCCCCGAGGACGTCCCCGAGCAGACCACCCAGTTCAAGGCGAATCTCTTCTGGCTCGGCAAATCGCCCCTGAAACTCGGCGAGCCCTACAAGCTCAAACTCCACACCATCGCCGAGGAGTGCACCGTCACCCGGATCGACCGCATCATGGACGGCGCCAACCTCGAGCCGATCGAGGAGGAGCGCAGCCAGATCAACCGCTACGACGTCGCCGAGGTCCTCATCGAGACTCGCCGTCCGATCGCGATCGACCGGGCCTCCGAGCAGCCGACCGTCGGCCGCTTCGTCATCGTCGACGAGTACGACGTCGCCGGCGGCGGCATTGTCCAGGAGGTCGTCGAGACCGAGGCCGGCGAGGGCGACAAGTTCGAGCGCGTCTCGATGAAAGAGCGTCTGCGCCGCGTCGGCCACCGCGGGGCCGTCCTCGAGCTGCACGCCGAACACGCCGACCGTCTGGCCGTCATGCTCGAACGCGAGCTGTTCGAACGCGGGATCAACGCCCTGTATCTCGACCACGTTCCGGCCAACGCCGACGAGCGCCAGATTGGCGACTTCCTCAAAAAGGCCGGCACCGTCGCGATCTTTCCGATCGTCGCCGACGCCGACCGGGCCGAACTGGTGGTCGACGGGGAGACGTCGCTCGAGTTCGGGCCCGAGGCCGTCGACGATCCGACGCTGATTCTCGAAGACCTCCTGCCGATCCTGCGCGACGAGGAGATCGAAGTCGAGATGGACGTCGCCACCGACGACGACGCTCTCCAGGCCGGCCGGTAGTGCGGCAGCTGGGCGGTTTCAGCTCGAGCGCAACCCATCCATCACCCGCCGCCAACCGGGTCTCGACGGACCTGACATTGCTGACGACGGACGAGCGATGACCGACGAAGTCTACTGGCATTCCGGGAGTGTGAGCAAGGCCGACCGCGAGGCGATCACCGGCCACAACGGGGTCTGTCTGTGGCTGACCGGCCTCTCCGGCTCCGGCAAATCCTCGGTCGCCGCCGAACTCGAACGTCAGTTGACCGACGAGGGCATCCACGCCTTCTGGCTCGACGGTGACAACATCCGCCACGGGCTCAACCGCGACCTCGGCTTCTCCCCCGAGGACCGCGACGAGAACATCCGCCGTATCGGCGAGGTCGCCCGGCTGTTCGTCGAGGCCGGCACCGTCACCATCGCCTCGTTCATCTCTCCGTACCGCGAGACCCGCGCCGACATCCGCGATCGGATGGCCGAGGGCGATTTCATCGAGGTCTTCGTCAAATGCCCCCTGGAGGTCTGCGAGGAGCGCGACCCGAAGGGCATCTACGAGAAGGCGCGCGCCGGCGAAATCGACAATTTCACCGGGATCTCCGCCCCCTACGAGGAGCCCCGCAATCCCGAGATCGTCGTCGACACCACCACCGATCCCTCCCCCCAGGCGAGCGCCGCCAAACTGTACACCTATCTCGCCGATCACGATTATCTGACGGTCTGAGATCGGCCAACCCCCACTCTCCGACGTCCGCAGCCGCCGCGCCAACCGCCTTGGCATCGCGCCGGCGTTTTGCTAGAACAACATCGACCCCGTGCCATGTAGTGGGAGGGTAGTCGGCAGGACGGTTCCTGCCAGGAATCGCACGCAGCGCGCGGCCGACGTACTGAAACAGGTATCGGTTGAGCCCGGGCCTCGCGCCCGATCGATGTGTGTCTTTGCCACGGAGAGTGCCATGGATGGCAGCGTGCGCAGGAGGATGGTCGTCTACGTCTCGATGCTCGCGGTACTCGGTGGATGTTTCTCCGCCGGCGAGGTCGGCGAGGCGCTCGAGGCCGCCGACGAGCCGGCCGACGCCTCGCCCGCCGACGCCTGCTCGGTCGCCGAGCGCGGTGCCGAAATCTGCGACGGTCTCGACAACGACTGCGACGGCGCGGTCGACGAGGAATTTCACACCGGCAGTTGCAGCGTCGGTACCGGCGCCTGCCGGCGCGAGGGCACCTGGAGATGCGCCTCCGAGGTCGGCGCCGAGTGCGACGCCGAACCCGGCGAGCCCTCCGAGGAAATCTGCGGCGACGAGGTCGACAATGACTGCGACGGGGAAGTCGACGAGGCCGACGCCACCGACGCCGAAACCTGGTATGCCGACGACGACGGCGACGGATACGGCGACCCCGAAGATTCGGTCCGGGCGTGCGAACGCCCCGACGGCTATGTCGACAACGACGAGGACTGTGACGACGACGACCCGGAGGTCCATCCCCGCTCGTTCGTCCCCGACCAGGATGGCGACGGCTACACCAGGGGCAGCTCCGAGAGCGTCTGCAGCGACGCCGATCCCCCCGACGGCTACGCCGCCGAGTCCTCCTCGCTGATGGACTGTGACGACTCCGACGACTCCCAGTTTCCCGGCGCCGCCGAAGTCTGTGACGGCGAGGATACTGACTGCGACGGAACCGTCGACAACATCGCGCCCGACAGCTCCGAGGGGACCGTCTGGTATGTCGACTGCGACGGCGACGGGTACGCCCCCGGCCGCACCGATCGCCGCCGTGCCTGCGAGAAACCCGCCAGCTCCGAGCTCGACTCGATCTGTGACACCGACGCCCCGGCCTGGACCGAGACCGAGCCGGTCGACGGCGAGACCGACTGCAAAGACTCCAACCCCGAGGCGCACCCCCACCAGTCCGACTGGTTCGACTCGCCGATGAACGGTCTCAATCTCGTCGAAAAATGGGACTACGACTGCGACGGTGACGTCGATCGCCGCTACACCGAGGGGACGAGCTGCGACGGCCAGAGCTCCGGCCAGGCCTGCTACGAGGTCGGCCCCGCCGGCGTACAGTTCGAAGGGGGCTGGGTCGGCGGCGAAAATCCCGATGTCGAATGCGGCGAGACCGAACCGTACCACGACTGTCACGCCGAGTGCTGCATCGACGACAGTTGCGGATTCAAAGAATGTTCGGCCTGCGACGACGAAGCGACGACGAAAACCCAGGAGTGCCGCTGAACCGGAAGGAGCTCCCCGCGATGCATGCCAGCAACATGGTGGTCTGGATGGTCGCCGCCGCGGTGTCGCTTGCGAGCTTCGATCTCGCTGCCCGCGAGGACGACGCGCCCGACGAGGAGTCGGCGGCCCCGGCAGGCGACGAGACCGAGGCCGACGCCCGGGAGCGCCTGCGCCGACTCGAGGCGAAGTACCAGAAGACCGGCGATCCCTCCTATCTGTTCGAGCGCGTCTTGACACTCGAGCGACTCGGCGAATATCAATTCGCACTTGAGATACTGAACAACCACCGTGCGGAGTTCGAATCGCACGCCGAGATCGACGAAGTTGCCGTCGTCGAACAGCGATTGCGCGACCGGGTCTCGGTGGAGCAGGACGAGTCGGATCGGCCCCCGACGGGGGGCTCACAACGCGCCGATCGAAGCGGCACCGATCTCGTCGGTTGGACACTCACCGGCGCCGGCGTCCTGGCCGTGGGCGGCGGGATCTCTCAGATCCTCGTCGCCGAGCACCGCGCCCGGCGCCTGCGCTGCTCGCCGGTCTCTCGCGGACCGGAGGCCGACGGCTGCGGCGGCGTCGAACCGTACACTGGCCTCTCGCGCGGGGAATTCGAGGGCAAGCAGGCCGCCGTCGGGCGCCGCCGCTGGATCGGCGTCGCGCTCACCGGTGTCGGCACCGCCGCCGCCGGCTGGGGCCTGTATCGACTGATTCGCGCCGCCGGTTCGGAGGCGTCGCCGGAGGCCGCCGCCCTTCCACGTTGGACTCCCGGCTGGAGGGCCGGCGCCCCGACGCTCCGATTGCGGTGGCGGTTTTGAGATGTCCCGGGCATGTCGTTCGGGAGTGTGGCCCGAGCATCTTGCTCGGAGAAGTTTGAACTGTGGCCCGAGCATCTTGCTCGGAGAAGTTTGACTGTGGCCCGAGCATCTTGCTCGGAGAAGTTTGAACTGTGGCCCGAGCATCTTGCTCGGGAAGTGTTATTTTTACTTCGATTTGGGGATTTGAAATGAACCGCACTAGCTCGATTCTACTCGCTACCCTGTTCGCCCTCGCCGCCTGCACCTCGCCGGGTACCTACGACGATGACGACAACTCCGACGCCCTCGTCATCGGACCGGACACCGCCACGGCCGACGCCGATCCGACCGACGCCGGCGGTGGCGATACCGGCGAGGATTCGTGCGGCGAATGCACCGGTGAGACGCCCGTCTGCGACACCGAGACCGGTACCTGCGTCGAATGCCTGAGCGACGAGGACTGCACGAGCAGCGAGACGCCCAACTGCGCCACCGACTCGAATACCTGCATCGCCTGCGAGCCCGACGAGCGCCAGGAGTGGTATCCCGACTACGACGGAGACGGATTCGGCGACGCCGAGGCCGATCCGACACTCGCCTGTGAGCAGCCCGACGGGATGGTCGACAGCGCCGAGGACTGCGACGACGAAAATCACGAGGTCCATCCCGACGCCGAGGAGATCTGCAACGGCCGGGACGACGATTGCGACGGCTCCGAGGACACCGACGACGACGTCGCGCCGAGAGACTGTGAGCTGCAGGAGGGCCTGTGTGAGGGCGCCACCGTCGCGACCTGCACCGAAGCGGAGGGGGAGGCCTACGTCTCTTGCGGGGCCGAGCAGTACGGCGAGGCGTACGCCAGCGCCGACGACGAGGACTGGCGCTGCGACGGTCTCGACAACGACTGCGACGGCACCACCGACGAGGAGTGTTGCGCCACCGACTCGAGCCCGGCTCCGGTGCAGATCGGCGCGGATTCCGCCGACCAGGCCCACCCGGTGCTCGTTCCCCCCGCCGAGGACGCGCCAGACGATGCCGCCTTCCTCGCTGTCTGGGCCGAGGGCGAGTCGATTCACCTCGAGCACGTCGACGATCATGGCGAGGGCACCGGGGCTACTGGCTCTACGACCATCGACGAGGTGACGAGTGTCGACGCCGTCCGGACCGAAGATGGCTATGCGGTTGCAGCGACTGTCGATGCCGCAGCGTCGAGTGCGCATCTTGTTCGTTTCGACGACGGTCTCGAAATCAAGGGGAGCGAAGAGACCTTTGATTCGAATACGGCACTCCTCGGCCGTATTTCCATCGTTTTCCACGATCAGACCGTCTGGACGACCTACTTTTCCGAAAACTCCGCCGACGAGAGTACTGTTCGAGCCACCGTATTGGACGCCCAGACCGGCGACGTCTTGCACGGCCCCTTCGACGTGGCATCGGACAGTGAGTTGCTTCCGCAGCCCGGCGATCCCGAGATCGCCGTCGTCGACGATACCCCGACGATCGCGTGGTGGGACCCGTCGAGTGAGGAAATTCGCGGCGTACGACTGAATGAGGAAAGCGTCGAGAGTCGGTTCTATTTTCCGATTGACTTGAACCTGAATGCAACGTTCGCCGAACCCATCGACCTCTTCGCCCACGACGGGAGCGCCCACATCCTCCACCCCGACTACACCGGTTCGGGCGAAAGCACCATCGATTACGTCTCCGTCGATCCCGGGGAGACTGGCGAGCTGGCTGCCGGTGAGGCGATCACCGGGGGTTCCGACCTGCACCGACAGCCGAGCGCCGTGCCCGTCAGTGACGACGGCATGCTCGTCGTCTGGGCCCGTGGCGAACTCGACGATCCCGAGATCGTCGTCGGAGAACGAGCGATGGACGCCTCGGGGCAGCTCTCCGAAACCCTCGTCCAGGCGGGCGGCGACGAAGCCGAACGGCCGCGCCTGACGGTCACCGGGCCAAAGGCCGGCGTCACGTGGTTGAACACCGGCGTGGTCTCCGAGCGTGATGTAAAATACGCCCCTCTGAGCCAGGACGGCGTGCCGATATGTGAATGACGTGAGTCCACGGCGGCCGTCGGCGCCCCGGGCTTCCGGAAGCGCCGACGGTTTCGTCGACTTCCCACTCGAACTCCTCGACGCCATGGATGGCGCCACCGACATCCCGCCTTGTGTTGGGAGAGCATCCCTGCTCTCCGCCGTTTTCTCGTTGTTTCTTTTGCTTCTCCCTCCATTCGCTCTCGCAGCCTCCTCCGATTCACCCGACGAGACCTCCTCCAACGACACCAACGCCGACGAGCCGGCCCCCCGCGTCGCCGTCGTCGCCCTCGACGACACCACTGAAGTCGGCGCCCTTACAAAGAGCACCTCCGCCCTGCTCGACGCCGAAAAATACGACGTCGTCGCCGGTGAACGCCTCGAGCGGCAGCTGGACGAACACCGGGCCCCCGAGATCTCCGACGAACTCGCGTCGAAATTCGCCGGCCTCGCCAATACCGTCGGCGACGGCGTCAAAAGCTTCTTTTACAAGGGCAACGAGACGGCCGTCGAACGGCTCAGCCCGATCTTCGATCTCGGCATGGGCCACCCCGAGGTCCTCGCCCGCCGCCCCGACTTCGCCGAGCAGATCTTTCAGGCCGGCCTCGTGCTCGTCCGCGCCTACCGCCGGCTCGAGCAGCAAGACAACGCCGAGGCCGCCGCCAGCCTCCTCGTCCGGCGCATGCCCGCCAGCGACCCCGCTCCTTCGACCGCTCCCCCGAAGATCATCCGGTTCTTCGAGGCCCAGCGCGAGGCCCTCGCGGAACGCGAAACCCGCCTCGCCGTCGAACAGGTCGGAAACGACGGCGACTGCACCACCTACGTCAACGGCTCGACCCTCGAGGAGACCGACCGCACGCTCGTCGTCGCCCCCGACGAGCCGTACTACCTGCGCCTCGAGTGCGGTCGTGCCGAGACTCCCGTCTGGAAGACCACCCTGCCGGCCGGCGAGACGACCCGCGTCCCGATCTCCGGCCGCGATCCTCTGGCATTTTCGATGGTTCGGGCGAACTTCCGCCAGCGACGACTCGCCGAAGCCCACCTGCGGCTCGTCGCCCACTGGACCGGCATCGACCGCGTCCTCGGCGTCTACGGCGTCCCCGACAGCTCGGAGGAAAAATCCGCCCTCGTCGTCCACGTCGGCCCCGACGGCGACGCCAACTGGTCGGACACTGTCGATCGCGGCGAGATTCGGGGGGCGATCGCCCGGGTGATGCCGGAGCTCGATCCCGACGCCACTCCCGAACGCGCCGCTGTTCCGAGACGACAGACCGACCGCGCTCACTGGCTCGACTGGACGCTCACCGGCCTCGGCGCCGTCGGCCTCACCGGCGGCACCTACCTGGCCGTCGTCACCGAGCGTCGCGCCCGCCGCATCCAGTGCGCCACCGGCGCCCGCTCGGATTGCGACGGACTCGCTCCGCTTCAGTTCGACACGTCCGCCGAGGCTGATCGGGCCGAACGCGAGGTCAACGGCGCCCGTGCCGGCTACATCGCCGCCCTCGCTGCCGGCGCTGGCCTCGCCACCTGGGGCATCGTCCGCCTCGCCACCCGCCCCGACGCCCGACCCGAACGCGCCACTCGCAGCCCCCGGCTCGGACTTGCCCCCACCCCCCGCGGCCCCCGCATCTTCCTCCAGACCGACTGGTAGCCCCTTCGCCACCCGGCTCACTCGCTCGACCGCTCGACCGACCGCTCAACTGCTGCAGTCCTTGAACCTCCCGCACTAGATCCCACGCTTCCGGTACGACGACCTACATATCCGACCGGCCCGTTCGCCGGCACCACCACGTGGGAGAAGCTGTGGCGAACGCCCCGACGTCGATCACATCGTCGTTGCCCGGGAGGTTGCTCGCGCTCCTCCCGGGATTCATCGCACTCTCCCTGCTCGCCGGCCTCCCTTCCGCCCCCCGCGCCTACGAGCCCGTCGACCCCTCGTTTGGCTCCGACGATCCCCCGACCCGCGAGATCGGCGTCGTCGCCCTCGGCGACGAGTACGATCCCGCCGCCTGGATGGTCGAACTCGGCGACCTGTACCGCGAGGCCACCGTCGAGATCGTCGGCGACGCTCAGCTCGCCGGCCGCCTCGAGCGCACCCTCGTCCCCGCCGACGCCCAGCGCCTGCCTGACACGCTCGACGACCTGCCCGACCGCATCGACCGCGGCGTCGAGGCGTTTTTCGTCCACGGCAACGAGGCCGGCCTCGAGGAGCTGACCGCCCTGTTCGAACGCGCCCTCGATCACCCGGCCATCCTCGCACGCCGACCCGACCTCGCTTCGGCCGTCTTCCGAGCCGGCACCGTCCTGGTGCGGGCCTACCGCGACCTCGACCGCCCCCGGGGAGCCCGCGGCGTCGCCCGCGACCTGTACCGCCACCTCCCCGGCCGCGAACCCTCCCTCGCCGTCGCCACCCGCAGCGACCTCAAGTTCTTTTTCGTCGAGCGCGCCCACGTCGCCAAGACCGGCGCCGAGCTGACCGTCGAAGCCGTCGGCGCAAGCGACTGCACCCGCTTCATCAACGGCACCACCGTCGACGAGCGCACCCTCACCGTCGCCGCAGAGACGACCCACTACCTGGCCCTGCGCTGCGGCGATCGCTGGGGGCCGGTCCGCGAGATCACCCTCGAACCCGGCGAATACGCCACTGCCCCTCTGGCCGAACGCCCGCCCCTCTCGTACGGGCTCCGGCGGTCGACCTACCGCCAGCGCCGCCGCACCGCCCGGTATCTCCGCCTTGTCGCCCACTACGGCGACGTCTCCGAGGTCGTCGGCGTCGGCCGCCCCGCCGACGGCGGCGACGACGCCCCGTTCGTCGCCATGCGCATCGCCCCCGACGGCAACGCCACCTGGGCGTCGGTCTCGGACCGGGCCGACGTCGATCGGGCGATCGCCGAGCTGATGCCCGCCCTCGAGGCCGACCCCCTGCCGCGCCGCCAGGCCCCCCTCGAGTCGTTCCCCTGGCAGGACTTCGCCCTGATCGGCGGCGGCGCCACCACCCTCGTCGGCGGCGCCATCCTCGGCGCCCTGACCGAAACCGGCGCCGTCGGACGCCCCTGCCGCGGGGACGCCCGCACCGCCTGCGCCACCTCGCTTCTCACGCGACGCCCCACCCGCCGCCTTCGCCTCGCTCGCGCCGGGTACCTCTCCGCCCTGGCCGCCGGCGCCGGCCTCACCACCTGGGGGCTCGTTCGCCAGATGCGCCGCCACCCGCCCGACTCCGACGACGAACTGACCGCCCGACACCCGCAGATCTCCGTGCTCCCACGGCCCGCCGGCGCCACGATCGGCATCCGGTTCGGATGGTGAACCGGCTCTCAACTCGCCAACTGCGCCCGGTCCGATCCCTGCCCCTCCTCCTCGTAGTACGAATACCGGTAATACGAGTAGCCGTAGCCCGGGACGTCGGTTGAGACCTCGTTGAGGACGATGCCCACCAGCGGAGCTCCGATCCCCCGGATCTGCCCCAGCGAACGCTCGAGCGTCTCGCGGCGCGTCTTGCCGAATTCGACGACCAACAGCATCCCCTCGACCATGTTGCTGATGATCAACGCGTCGGAGACCGCCCCCAGCGGCGGCGAATCGAAGATCACTCGATCGTAGTTTTGACGACGCTCCTGGACGAACTCCCGAAACGCCTCCGAGTCGAGCATCTCGGAGGGATTTTCCGGAATCTCGCCGCTCGTCAGACACGACAGGTTGTCGATGTGGGTCGACTGGATCGCCTCCCCGACCAACTCGTCTGCGCGGAGTGTCGAGGTAAACCCCGGCGCCTTCTCCAGCTCGAGGGCGGCGTGGATGCGGGGCCGGCGCAGATCCGTGTCGACCAGCAGCGTCCGCGCGCCCGACTGCGCCATCGCGATCGCCATGTTGATCGAGGTGATCGTCTTGCCCTCCCCGGGGCCGGGGCTGGTCACCAGAAGCGTCTGCGGCGGCGTCTCCGAGGCCATGAACGTCAGATTCGTCCGAAGGGTCTTGATCTCCTCGGCGAACGAACTCCTCGGCGCCGAGTCGGTGATCGTATCCGGCCCGTAGCTGCCGTCGGTGTCGAGTCGCTCGAGTAGCTCGGCGTCGAGTTTCGGCAGCGTCGCCAGAATCGGCTTGTCGGTGTAGCGCGTGATGTCGTCCTCGCGCCGGATCGTCGTGTCGAAGGCGTCGATGACGACGATTCCGCCGATCCCCGCCAGCAGCCCGAGCGCCAGCCCCGCCGCCAGGTTCACCGGCAGGGACGGCGAGACGGGCTGCTCCGGCGTGCGCGCCTCCTCGAGCACCTCGATGTCGTCGCTCTGGTACGCCGAGTTGATGTCCAGCTCGGAGGCACGCTTGAGAACCGTGTCGTACATCTCCTGGAGGTTGTGCTTGCGGTTTTTGAGCTGGGCGTATTCTCCCCCGAGCTTGTCGAGCTCCATGACCCTCTCTCGCAGATCCTCGAGCTCTCCTTTCAGGTTCCCGCGCCGCCGCTCCAGCAAATTCACCCGGTTGGTGAGCGCCGCTTCGACCCGTTCGATCTCGGTCTCGATGTTCTGCCGGATCGTTTCCAGTTCCCGGCTCACCGCCTCGACCTTCGGGTGTTTGTCGAGATATCGGGTCTCGAGTCTCGCCAGCTCCGTCTTCAGCTCTGCCTCCTCCTTGAAGGCGCTCTCGAGCGTTTCGTTGTCGACCAGATCGGCGATCGCCCGCTGCACCTGACTGGAGGATTTCAGCTCGCGCACCTGCCTCAACAGCGCCCGCTCGGCCGACAGCTCGTTGCGCACCTCCAGCAACTTCGTGTTGATCGACTCCATGTTCTTGGAGGTGAGGTTCTGACGATCCTCGTACGAAAACGACAGAATGTTGTTGTCTTGCTTGTAGTCCTGGAGTTTGGACTGGGCCCGCTCGAGTTTCTGGCGCTTCGAGCTGACGTGTTTGTCGAAAAACTCCGTGATCCGCTCGAGGCCTCTCGACTGAAACTCGTCGGTGTAGTCGGTGTACTCCCGGGCGACGCGGTTGGCGATGCTCCGCGCGACGACCGGATCGCGAGTTCGGACGGTCACCGTCGCGACCCGACTCCCCTGCTTGAGCGAGACTCGGGTCGACGACAGGAGTTGCGTCGCCACCGCCTCGAGTCGCTCCTGGTACGAGCGGTCGGAGCGCGCGGGGACGAACGTCTCGTCTTCGATCAGCGCGTGCCCGAGCGGCGTCTCGCTCTCGGGTTTGTGCTTGGCGACGCGTCTGGCGAACCACCGGGACTCGAAGATCTCTTTTTGGGTCTTCCAGAAACGCTCGAACTGCCACGAGCCCCCGCCGCCGAGCATGTCGACCTGCTCGATCTGTTTGCCGAAGACGTTGCCGCTCTTCTGGTGGTAGATGATCTTCGCCTCGGCTTCGAAAATCTCGGGCTGCTGCCGGGTGTAAACGTAGGCGCCGGCCGCACCGACCGCGCAGGCGATCACGACGATCCAGTAGTAGGCGCGAAACAGCCGCCAGTAGTGAGCCAGCCTCTCGCCGAGCGTGCGACCCGGATCCTCGGGGGGCGGACTCGAGGGAGCCGTCTTGTCGAGATCTTCGAGCTGAGTCGTGTTGGGAGGCATGGAAAGCAGCGGTCAAAGACAGTTGGCTGGGAGACGGGTCCCCACGGGGGAGTGCCGGAGAGAAAAACCGGACCGGACCCCGAACTAACTGCAGATGTATACCACTGCGTTACGTGTCGCAGATCGCGCCGGGTGCGTCAACAACCCACGTTTGCAGGCTTGGTCGAATCGCCGACTCCCCTGTATAAGAAGGTAGCTGTCGTACACGTCGAGACGGGTGGTGCAGGTGGTGACCCTGGTCAGGGACATCCTGGTTTGCGTGGTGATCATGGGGGCGCCGGTGGCGGTGGGGAGCGTGCACACCGAGGTGGTCATCGGCCTGGCGGCCCTCTCGCTGATCGCCTGGGCGCTACGGGACTCGACCGAGTCCGACCGACCGTCGGTCGGACCGCGGGCCGTCTCGATCCCGTCGCTCGCATTCTGGCTGTTCGCCCTCGTCTCGGCGATCCAGTTGCTGCCGTGGCCACCCCTCCTGCACGGACTCCTCGACCCGACCGGCCACCACCTGTATCAGGAGGGCTGGCGAGCCCTGTTCGGCGACTCGACGCCCCCCTCCACGTGGCGGGGCTCGTCGCTCGACCCGGCGCGGACCTTCGACCGCGGCCTTCGGTGGTTGACCCTCGCGCTCGCTGCCGGTCTCGGCCTCGAGCGTGCCCGGCGCCACGAGGGCTGGCAGACCCTCGCCCGCCTCGCTCTCCTCGCCGGGCTGCTCGTCGGCGCCGTCGGCGCCCTGCAGCAATGGGCCGGGAGCGACCGAGTCCTGTTCGTCTATCACCCCAGCGTCCCGCTCCCCGGCCCGACGACCTTCGTCAGCGACAATCACGCCGCCGCCGCGAGCGGACTCGCCAGCCTCGCTGGCTTCTTCCTCGCTTTTCGAACGCCACGTCGACACCCGCTCGAGGGGATCCTGGCCGGCCTCGCCGCCATCGGGCTGATGCTGCTGATGTCGAGTTTCCACTCCGCCGGCACGACCCTCGCGTTTTCGCTGGCGACCGGGCTGTTTTTGATCCTGTTTGCCGGCACGCGGACCGCCGGCGCCTTCGTGCCGGTCGCCTCGATTCGCTCGGCGATGCGTGCCTTTGGCGCCCTCTTGCTGGCGGTCCCGGCGATCGGCGCGCTGGTGGTCGCCTCCGGCCCGGCCTCCTGGTCGGCCTGGCTCTGGAACACCCACCTGGGCGGATGGCTGCAACAAAAGGCGGCGACCCGCTTCGAGCTCGTCCGGGCGAGCCTCGAGGCGACCGGCGACTTCTGGCTTCTGGGCGCCGGCGGCGGGGCGACCGAACGGGTGCTTCCCCCGTATGTCGACTGGGGCGTCGTCCCCCCGGCGACCCTCTCGACGATCGAAAACGAGCCCGTCGAATGGTTGTTTCACTACGGCCTTCCCGCCGGGCTGCTCGGGATCGCGCTGCTTCTCGGCTACGGGTGGTTTCTGTATCGTCGATATCGGCCCCGCCCGCGGTTTCGGTATGCCGCCGGGCTGTCTCTCGCCCTGTACCTCGCGGTCCTCTCGCAGTTTCATTTCCCGTTCGTCGCCCTCGGCGTCTCCCTGCCGGTCGTTGCGCTGCTCGAGGCGCTGGCGTTTCCGGTAAAAGGCGAAAAGCTGGACGGCGGGGAGCGGTCGACCAGGCTTTCGCTGGAGCGAGGCCTGGTCGTGCTCGGCCCCCGGCTTCGGAGAACGCTGGTCGGCGCGACCGGCCTGGGGGTGATCGTCTTTGCGCTCGGCCACTTCGCCTTCGAGCTCGATCTGAGTTCGCTCGAGAGCGACGAGTCCCCCCCGCCCGACTACGAGCAACTGGTCGCCCAGGTGCCCGCCGACGGCGATCTGTACATGCACGCCGCCCTCGCCACCGACCCCTCCGACCGGGCGACGGCCGTGCGCCGCGCGAGCCATGCGTTCGAGCGGGAACCGACCGCCAAAATGGGGATCTACGCCGCCCACGTGCATCGGCGGGTCGGCGTCGAGCAGAGGGCCTTCGAGCTGTATCGCGAGGTGTACGGCGGCGAGTTTCGCCGGGTGCCGCTGCGCTGGATCACGTCGTTCGTCCTCCCGGATTTCTCCGACCCCGGGCGCCTCGCCGAGATCCTTCGCCGGGCGCCCGAGCGCGGATGGAGGCTCGCAGCGCGACAACTGCGACGGGCCTCGGGACCGGAGGCAGCCGTGCAGTTCGGCCTCGCCCTGTACGAGCTTCGACCCGAGTCGTTTCACCCCCACGAGATCCTCGTCGACAACTACCTCCGGCTCGATCGTGCGTTTCTGGCCGAGACCTGGGTTCGCCAGATCGCCGCCGACGCCGATCCGACGGACACCCGCCACGAGCGCCGATTGCGGCTGCTCGTGCGCGTGCTCCTCGCGCAAGACAAAAAAGAGGCCGCCCGCCGCGAACTCGTCGACGCCTTCGCCCGATCGCCGGTCGACAACCCCGAGCTGGCCGGCAGACTCGTCGAACTCCGACCCGACCCGCCCGCCGACGCCTCCGGGCGGGCCGCCCGGGCACTCGACCGGGCCCGCGGGCTGCTGTGTGGCGGTGACGGCGGCGGCTCGCCCGGCGAGTGCTGGCAGGCCGAAGCCTGGTTGCACGAGCATCGCGGCGATCACGCGAAGGCCCGAGCGGTGTACCGCGGACTCTCCGAGACTCGCGGCGATCCCCGGCCCCTCGCCCGGTATCTGAGCCGACGCGGCGCCTGCAAGGAGCTCGAGCAATTCGCCGACGACTGGCACCTCGCGGTCGACCGCTCCGAGACGCACCGTGACGCCCTCGCCGACCTCCTCACCGACTGCCGACGCGACTGACCTCCCGCCGCCGGGGAGCCCCGGCCTCGGGCTCGCTCAAAAGACAGTTGCCTCCGCTCGCCCGATCCCATATCGTGCCGGCACTGCAGTGACACAAACCGGATGTACACTCCACGTTTGGGCGAGTGTATGTCGAACTTCGCGACCCTTCGAAGCGAGTTCGAGCAGACGTCTGCGAGCGTCGCGGTGGTCGGCCAGGGATACGTCGGCCTGCCGCTGGCGCTCTCCTTTGCCGAGGCCGGCTACCGGACCGTCGGGATCGAGATCGACTCCGAGCGGGTGGCCCGACTCAACGAGGGCACCAGCTACATCGGCGACGTCTCCGACGAGGCCGTCCGCGAGGCCGTCGAGTCGAACGCCTATCGGGCGACCGACGACTACGCGGTCGCCGCCGAGGCCGACGCCGTCTCGATCTGCGTGCCGACGCCGCTCAGAAAAACCCGGGACCCCGACATCTCGTTCATCCGCTCGGCCGCCGAGCGGCTCGCTCCGCATCTGACTCCGCCGACGCTGGTCGTCCTCGAGTCGACGACCTACCCCGGATCGACCCGCGAGCTCCTCGTCCCGCTGTTGACCGACCGCGCCGAGGCCGATCGCACGGTCGGCGACGAGCTGTTCGTCGCCTTCAGCCCCGAGCGCGTCGATCCCGGCAACGAGACCTACCACATCGGCAATACGCCGAAGGTCGTCGGCGGGATCGACCGGCGATCGACCGAGCTCGCTGCGTCGCTGTACGGCCAGATGGTCGAGACCGTCCACCCCGTCCCCGGCTCGACCGAAGCCGAGATGGTCAAGCTGCTGGAGAACACCTTCCGGGCCGTCAACATCGGGCTGGTCAACGAGATGGCCCGGATGTGCGACCGGATGGACGTCGACATCTGGCAGGTGATCGAGGCGGCGGCGACCAAACCGTTCGGCTTCATGCCCTTTTATCCGGGGCCGGGCATCGGCGGGCACTGCATTCCCAACGACCCGACCTATCTGAGCTGGAAGGCCAAGAGCTTCGGCTTCCATCCCCGGTTCATCGAGCTGGCGACCGACATCAACACCGACATGCCGCGGTTCGTCGCCGACCGGGCCGCCGAACTGCTCAACGAGCGGCGCAAACCGGTCCGCGGCTCGTCGATTTTGCTGCTCGGCGTCGCCTACAAGCCCGACGTCTCCGATACCCGCGAATCCCCGGCACTCGACCTCTGGAAGTTGCTCGACGAACGCGGCGCGCAGCTGCGCTATCACGACCCGCACGTCCCGCAGGTCGAACCGCTCGACGGCGCCGAGTCGGTCGAGCTGACCGACCGACGCCTCGAGCGCGCCGACCTCGTGGTGGTCTGCACCGATCACAGCTGCGTCGACTACCGGCGGGTCGTCCGCGGCGCCGAGGCCGTGCTCGACACCCGGGATTGCACGCCGAGAGATGCGCATGTCGATCGACTCTAGGGCCGATGTACCTCGCTGGACACCTGGCGGCCGCTTATCTCGCCGGCCGAGTCCGAGAGATTCGCGTCGGCCTCGACGAACCGGCGGTTTCGACCGGTCTGTACGCCTGCCTGCTCGGCGGCGGACTGTTTCCGGACCTCGTCGACAAGCCGTACATGTATCTCGGCTTATCGCGCTTCAGCCGCACCTGGGGACACAGCCTCTTCGCGGTCCTCGCCATCGCCGTCGCGTGGATGGGGCTCCGGGCACTCGGCCGCCGCGGCGCCCGACCGTTCGGCTGGTTTCTGGCTGGCTGGACGACCCACTTCGCGGCCGACTTCCTCGACGACCTCGTCGCAGGGGTCTGGTACACCGGCTTTCTGTGGAGCCCCTGGTCGTTCTGGCCGATCTTCCGGGCCGACGATCTGTACTGGCGCTTCGACCCCGTCCTGTACGCGTGCCACGAATGCTACACGTCCCTCGAATTCCTCGTCGTCGGGCTCGCACTGGTGGCGCTTCGGCGCGCCCGCGACCGATCCGACTATCTGGAGGACTTTTCGTGATTGACACGACAACGGGTGGCGAACCCGACCGGCCCTCTCGATCGCTGGCGCACGTCACCACCCGTCCGCTGACGTTCCGGTTCTTCGAGGGACAGCTCGAGTACATGATCGAGCGGGGCTTCGAGATCCACGCGATCTCCTCGCCCGGTGACCGGCTCGACGAGCTGGGCCGCCGGCCGGGCGTCTCGACGCACACCGTCGAGATGACCCGCTGGATAACGCCCCTGCGCGACCTGGCGTCGCTGGCCGAGATGACGGCGACGATCCGTGCCATCGACCCCGATCTCGTCCACTCGCACACGCCGAAAGGGGGGCTGCTCGGGATGCTGGCGGCCGCCGCTGCGGGCGTCGACCACCGCCTGTACTCGATCCGGGGGCTGCCGATGCTGACGATGCGGGGATGGAGACGGAGGCTTCTGGCCGGCACCGAACGCATCTCGTGCGCCCTGGCCGACCGCATCGTCGCCGTCGGCGGTTCGCTGCGTCGGGTCGTCGTCGACGAGGGGCTGGCTCCCGCGGAGCACGTCCGGGTGCTCGGCCAGGGCTCGAGCAACGGCGTCGAGGCGACGGGCCGGTTCGACCCGAACGGGCTGTCGGAGGAGACCCGCCACCGGATGCGCGACCGCTACGAGATTCCCGCCGACTCGACGGTCGTCGGGTTCGTCGGCCGGCTCGTCCGCGACAAGGGCATCCCGGAGCTGGCCGACGCCTGGCAGGCGTTGCGTCCGAACCACCCCGACGCCTACCTTCTGATCTGCGGGCCGAGCGACGAGCGCGACGGGATCGGTCGACGCACCTACCGGCGGATGCAGCGCGACGCCTCGATCCGACTCGCCGGCTTCTGTGACGAGATGCCCGCCCACTACGCCGCGATGGACCTCGTCGCCTTCCCCAGCCACCGGGAGGGCTTTCCGAACGTGCCCCTCGAGGCGGCGGCGATGCAGTTGCCCGTCGTCGCGACCGATGCCGTCGGATGCGTCGACGCCGTCGCCGACGGGGAGACCGGCACGATCGTCGGGGTCGGCGAGGTCGACGAGCTGCGAGCTGCGCTGGAGCGGTATCTCGAGGATGCCGAGCTTCGGAGACGCCACGGGACGGCCGGACGCCGGCGCGTACTGGCGCGCTTCCGCCCCGAGTTCATCTGGCGAGAACTGTACGAACTGTACGAGGAGCTCCTCTCATGAACGACGAGCGAAGTTTCCACGTCTGGGGGGCGGGAGGGCACGGGACCGTCGTCGCCGACGTCGTCCGCACCGCGGGCGGGGAGGTGGTCGGCTACATCGACAACGATCCCGACAAACTCGGAGACGTCGTCGACGGCCACGGCAGCGAGGTAGTCGTGCTGCAGGACGACCTGATCGGGATGCTCGAGCGCGGGGAGCGGCCCGACGGCTGGGACGCCGTCGTCGTCGCGATCGGCGACAACCGGGTGCGCCACGAGCTTTTCGAGCGCCTCTCCCCCGCCGAGACGCCGACCCTCGTACATCCGTCGGCGGCGATCGCCGACTCCGCCGGGCTGGGGCGGGGGACGGTCGTGTGCGCGAACGCCGCGGTCAATCCGGGCGCCCGCATCGGTGACGCCGTGATCGTCAACACCGGCGCGATCGTCGAGCACGATGCGCGGGTCGGTGACGGCGCCCACGTGGCGCCGAACGCCACGCTGTGCGGCGTCACCCGCGTCGGCCCGCGCACCCTGATCGGCGCCGGTAGCACGGTCCTCGAGACGCACCGGGTCGGCCGGGATTGCCGGGTCGGGGCCGGCGCCGTCGTCGACGACGACCTCCCCGCCGAGACGACCGCCGTCGGCATCCCGGTGCGTCAGCTCACCTGCTGAACCTCCTCGACCTCGGGGGCTCGATCCCCGCGGAATTCCGGCATCGTCGCCTCGTCGCTCCGGTTGACCCCCTCGGCGCTGACCACCTGCCAGAGCGTCTTCGCCAGAATCTCCACGTCGAGCCGCAGGCTGCGGTGGTCGACGTACCAGACGTCGCGGCCGAATTTCTCCTCCCACGACAGGTTGTTGCGCCCCTGGATCTGCGCCCAGCCGGTGATCCCGGGCCGGATCTCGTGGCGGCGACGCTGCCACGGCTCGTAGCGATCTCGGTACCGCGCCAGCAGCGGCCGCGGCCCGACCAGACTCATCTCCCCGCGCAGGACGTTCCACAGCGTCGGCAGCTCGTCGAGGCTCGTCGTCCTCAGCCACTCCCCGAGCGGCGTCACCCGGTCGGTATCCGAGCCGACACGCGCTTCGCCCGGCCTCGGCTCGCGCATCGTCCGAAACTTCAGGATCGTAAACTCCCGGTGCCCCCGGCCGATGCGCCCCTGGCGAAACAACACCGGCGAGCCCATCCGCCACCGGATCGCCCCCGCGATCCCGACCAGCAGCGGACTGCACGCCGCGAGCCCGACCGCCGATAACACCACGTCCATCGCCCGTTTCGCCACCTCGTATCCGCTCATCTCAACCCGCCCTCTCGACCGGCGGCGACTCCTCCTCGCCGACCTCCTGGACCGGCCGCTGGAACCTCCCCGTCTCGTCGATCAACTCCTCGGGCCACGTCCCGTGCAAGTCCAGCAGCTCCCCCTCGTCGTGCTGGGTCAGAAACTTCACGTTGCTGTATTTCGGATCGCGGTAATCCTCCACCTCCCCCTCCCGCATCGCCCCGACCACCTGGCGGACCCCCTCCGCGAGCGTCCATTTCGGCAGATAGCTCAGCTCGTTGCGGATCTTGTCGAAGCTGACCCGATAGTCGCGATCGTCGGAATCGGGCCCGACGTACACCAGCTCCGAGTCTTCGACCTGCTCGGCGATCACCTCCCCGACCTCCTCGATCGTGTAGTTTTGCTCGCTCGACCCGACGTTGAATATCTCGTTGCCGACCACCGCCCCCGGCGCCTCGAGCACCTTGAAGATCCCACGGGCGGCGTCCTCGACGTGCACGAATGGCCGCCACTGCGAGCCGCCGTAGATGGTGATCTCTCCCTCGGTCTCGGCCTTGGCGGTCAGCAGGTTGACCACCAGATCGAAGCGTGTCCGCCCCGACAGCCCGTAGATCGTCCCGAACCTGAGGTAGGTCGGTTTGAACGATTCGTCGGCCATCTGGCGCAGCACCCGCTCCGAGGCGATCTTCGAGCGGGCATACAGCGAGACCGGCCGCAGCACCGACCGCTCGTCGAGTATCTCGTCGCCGTCGGCCGCCCCGTACACTGAACAGGTGCTCGCGAAGACGAACCGCTCGACGTCCGCCGCCTTCGCCACCGCCGCGATCATCCGCGTCGCCGTCAGATTGATCTCGATCGTCGCCTCCTCGTCCAGCTCACAGGCCGGATCGCCGACGATCGCCCCCAGGTGCACCACCGCGTCGATCCCCTGCATCGCCTGGACGACCTTCTCGGAGCGGCGAAAATCCGCCTCGATGATCTCGAGGTTGTCGTGATCCAGCACCCCCTCGATCGGCTCCGTCCCGTACAACAGCAAATCGAGCAGCCGCACACGGTAGCCCTCCTCGAGCAGCTTCGGTAACAGCGCCGAGCCGATGTAGCCGGCGCCCCCGATCACCAGGACGTCTTCGATCGCCTCGTCACTCTCTTTGCCCGATCCCTCGCCGCGCAGCTCCTCGAGGACGATGTTCCGCCAGACGTTCGACCAGAACCGGCTCCCGGTCAGCAGCGCGAAACTCCCGAACCACCCGATCACCAGACTCCCCCGGGGCACCGGCAACGCCCCGCTGAAAAAATACGAAAAGAACCCGAACAACAGGAACGCCAGCGTCACCCCCTGGGCGATCCTCCACGTGCGATACCGGATCCGGTGGGTGCGATGGCCCGCGTACAGCCCCGAGACGACGAAGACTCCCAGTGCGATCAAGGTCAACAGCCAGCCGCTCGAGGCGTAGCCGGTCGCATACTCCATCAACACCTGCTGGGGGGTCGCTCCGGCCGGCATCGACTCCACCCCCACCAGATACAGATACCGACCTCCGAGCGCCCCGATCAACGCGACGTTGATCATCGCGGCGTCGGCGAGCATGCGAACCAGCGAGTTTTTCGAAATCTGCAAGCGCGTCGGCTCGATCATGTATGGTGTCTTCGGCCTTCAGTCAGTGTTCAACACATGCGTACTCCCTTACCTCGAAGGACTCCTCTTCCTCGCCGGGTGGGGCTCCGGCGAGTCGCTCGTCGACTCAGATACACCGGTGCCGCACAGACACCAGAGACACCTCCGCTCCTCCCCCGACAACCGCTCGACGGCCCCGACTGTCGACGAAACTACCGATCGAGCGCCCCCGGACCGCTCGAACTCACGTCATGTCGTAATGCTTGACAGTATTGTACGCCGCTGGCGTATGATTTCAAAACTGAAACCGACGTATCGTCAGTACTTTTCATTCGAGTCGGGGCGTTCTCAATCGCCCCCCGGCGAACTAAGAGTCGGATTCAAAACCCGGCTCTCGTAAGCGGTGTAGTGTCGTACCGGGTCGGCGCACGGACGCCCGACACACGTCCAAACCAGGAGACACTACACCCATGACCGACCCCATCTATCTCTCTCCGCCCCACCTCGGCGATCTCGAAGAACAGTTCGTCGCCGAGGCCTTCGAAACCAACTGGATCGCCCCGCTGGGGCCGAACGTCGACGCCTTCGAACGCGAGTTCGCCGACGCGATCGGCGCCGAGCACGCCCTCGCCCTCAATTCCGGCACCTCGGCGCTTCATCTGGCGATGATCGAGGCCGGCGTCGAGCCCGGCGACGAGGTGTTCGTCTCGACGCTCACCTTCGTCGCCAGCGCCAACGCCGTCGCCTACCAGCACGCCGACCCCGTGTTCGTCGACTGCGAGCGCCAAAGCTGGAACATGGACCCCGAGCTGCTGGAGCGCGCCCTCGACGAGCGGGCCCGCCGCGGCGACCTGCCCGAGGCGGTGATGGTCGCGCACATGTGCGGCCAGTGCGCCGACCTCGACCCGATCGTCGAGATCTGCCACCGCTACGAAGTCACGCTCGTCGAGGATGCCGCCGAGGCCCTCGGCGCCACCTACCGGGGCCGATCGCCGGGGACGTTCGGCGAGATGAGCGCCTTCTCGTTCAACGGCAACAAGATCATCACCACCTCCGGCGGCGGCATGCTCGTCTCCGACGACGAGGTGCTCATCGAACATGCCCGCAAACTCTCCACCCAGGCCCGCGACGACGCCCCGCACTACGAGCACACCGAGCTCGGCTACAACTACCGCCTCTCGAACATCCTCGCCGGCGTCGGCCGCGGCCAGCTCGCCCTCCTCGACGAACGTGTCGAGCAGACCCGCTCGGTCTTCGAGTTTTACCGCGAGGCCCTCGGCGATCTCCCGGGCCTCGAGTTCATGCCCGAGGCCGACTACGGCACCTCGACCCGCTGGCTGACCTGCCTGACGATCGACCCCGAGGCCGCCGGCGTCACCGGCGACGAGATCCGCCGCGCCCTGCAGGCCGACGCCATCGACGCCCGCCCGATCTGGAAGCCGATGCACCTGCAGCCGCTGTACGCCGACTGCGAGGTGATCGGCGGCGAGGTCGCCGAGGATCTGTTCGAGCGCGGGCTGTCGCTCCCCTCCGGCTCGAATCTCTCCGAAGACGATCTGGTGCGCATCACCTCGATCGTGCGGGACTGCTTTCCGGGGGAGGCGTGATGGATGCCATCCGTGCGATCTGGCACGAACACCCTCGCTTTCTCGTCACCGCCGCCGTGCTTGCTGCTGCCGCCGGCGTGTATCTCGCCACCGACGTCGACCAGACGATCACCGAGCGCGACCGCCGGGCGATCGGACGGCTCGACGTCGACGAGACGTGTCGCCGGCTGCCCGACTTCCGCGCCGAACTCGAGTGCATCCGGGCGATCCAGGCGGCGACCCTCGAGCGAGTCCCCGACAAACGGTGCGCCAGTGACTGGATCGGGCCGGGCCACGAGCCGATGGACTTTCTCGAGCGCGGCTACGGATGTTGCTTCGACCGCGCGCGTCTGATCGAAAAGGCGGCGATGCACTACGGCTTTGCGATCCGCCACGTCTCGATCTTCGAAGGCCAGGGCCCCCGGCTGTACCGGTATCTCGTCCCCGGCATCCGAAGCCATGCCCTCTCGGAGGTCGAGACCACCCGCGGCTGGATGGCCGTCGACTCGCTGTATCGATTCGTCGGCCTCGCCGAGAGTGGCGAGGTCCTGACGACCCCCGAGCTGCGAGGGGTCGCCGGCCGGCAGACCACGGACGGTCGCACGCTGGCCGAGCCGTTGACGAAGTCGCTCGACTTCGATTACCGCGCCGTCTACGGCCTCTACTCGCGCCACGGCTTTTTCTTCGCCCCCAAGGCCCCGCTCCCCGACGTCGACTGGGGTCAGGTGGCCTACAACTTCTGACCGGGCCCGAGACGGGGTTCCGAGCCGCCGGCCCGTCCGCGCGGCGTCCCTCGGCGCCCCGCCCGCCGACCGACTCTCCAGGAGGCCGACCGCGATGATCCACGTCCTCTCCACCACGGGGGTGCTGCTGGCCGGGATGATCCTCCCGGCTGCCGTCCAGTCGCGTTTTACCGGCTCCGAGCGCCGGTTCGTCTGGGCCGGCTTCTGGGCGCACGTCCTCTCGGCGTTCTGTCAGGTGTGGCTCGTGCGCCACTACTACGGCGGCGGCGACATGCTTACCTACCACGACCGCGGCGTGAAACTCGCCGACTGGATGAGCGCCGACTTCCTGCCCCGATCGCTGCAACTGCTCCAGGTGCTTTTCCACCAGACCTCCTCGTTCGACCCGGTCGGCATCGTCCTGCACGGGATCGGCGGGTCGACCGGCAGCATGTTCGCCGCCTCGGCCTTCTCGTCGCTCCTTCTCGGCGGGTCGCTGTACGCGATCTGTCTTCTCTGGAGCCTCTTCGCCTTCGGCGGCCAGCTCGCCATCTATCTCGGCTGCCGCGAGGTCTTCGGGGCGAGATTTCGCAGACGCCTGCTGCTGGCGACCCTGCTCGTCCCGACGGTCGTCTTCTGGTCGGGCGGCCTGGTCAAAGAGGCATTCGCGATCGGCGGGCTCGGCCTGCTGTTTCTGGGCGTCCAGCGGGTGATCTACCGCAGGTTCCGGCCGGCCTATCTGGTCGCCATCGCGGTCGGCGGCGGCTGCGTGGCGCTGTTCAAAGCCTACATCCTGTTTCCGTTCTTCCTGGCCGTCGGCGTCTGGTATTACTGGTATCGCTCCCTGACGCAGACCGGCCGCGTCGGGCTCCTCGCCAGGCCGCTGTATCTGGGGGGCGCCGCCTGTCTCGCTGTCGGCGCCGTCGTCGCCTTCGCGGAGTTTTTCCCGCAGTACGCACCGACGAATCTCGGGGAGCAGTTGGCCCGCACGCGCCACCACCAACTCGAGGCCGGCGGCGGATCGAGAATCCAGATGGCCACGGGCGGCGATCGCAGCCTCCTCGCCCAGCTTCCCCTCGTCCCCCTGGCGCTGGCGACCGCCCTGTTTCGCCCCCTGATCTTCGAGGCCCACAACGCCCTCGCCCTGATCAATGCCGGCGAGACGACCCTGATCATCGGACTCCTCGCCTGGATCCTCTTCGGCCGCGGCCCCGGCGGCGCGGTTCGGACCCTCGCTCGCTCACCGACCGCGGTCTTCTGCCTGGTCTTCGTCCTCCTGTTCGGCACCGCCGTCGGACTCGCCGCCCCGAACCTCGGGACGATGTCCCGGTACCGCATCCCGATGATGCCGTTTTATGTGCTTCTCCTTTTGCTCCTGATCCCCGACCACCCCCCCGACCCCGACCGATAACCCCTCCGCCCCTCAGCGCCTCCGCGATTCCGCGCCTCCGCGGCAGTTACTTACATACTCACATACTCACTTACTCACTTACTCACTCACCCACTCACCCACTCACCCACTCACCAACTCTCTTCGATTTTCGCCCCACCTCCGCTATAAGCTCACCACACGCCGTATCCAATCGAAGTGAGCCCGACGAGCGGAACGCCGATCGCCCAGCGGCGATCGCCCGCTCACCGACGCGACTCTGCGCGGGGAGATCTCTCTCTCATGGACGCCGCGCCAGACGTACGACTGCCCGACTTTTACATCGCCGGCCCGCAAAAAAGCGGCACCACCTCGCTTCGCCACATCCTCGACCACCACGAGGCGCTGTACCTGCCGGATTTCGAGCCGCTGTTTTTCTGCCTCGACGACTTCGAGGTCAATCACCGCTACTTTCCCGCCTTCGACGACGAAACCGTCGACCACGATTTCGAGCGCGACTTCGACCAATACTACGAGTGGTTCGCCGACCGCTACGACAAAGCCGACCCCGAGCAGACCTGGGGCGAGGATGCGCCGGGGTATTTCCGCTCCGAGAAAGCCCCTCGGCGCATCCGCTCGTACGTGCCCGACGCCAAACTGATCTTCCTGCTGCGCAACCCCGTCGACCGCGCCTACTCGCACTACTGGCATCTGTACCGACTCGGCCGTGTCACCGGCGATTTCGACACCACCTTCCGCGAAGAGCTGAGCATCTACCGCGAGAGCCTCTACGAGCGACACCTCCGGCGGTTTTTGTCGGCCTTCGACCACGACCAGGTCGAGATCGTCGTCTTCGAGCGGTTCGTCACCGAGACGGAGGCCGTCATCGACCAAATCTGCGAATTTCTCGGCTGCAACGACGGCGTCGACCTCGAGGAAGTCGGCACTCGCCACAATACCGGCGGCACGCCTCCCCGGCCGTTGATGTCACTCAAGTATCTGGCCGCCGGCCTCCGACGCCTCGCTCCCCGCATGGAGGGAGTCTATCGGCGCGAAGAGCCGATCCCGAACCTCGAGTTCTCCCGCCTCGAGGCGTACGGCAAAATGTCGTGGTCCGGGCTGTTCGGCCATCTCACCGGAGCGGCTCTCGACCGGCTCGTCGAGCTGTTTCCCCGCCGGTCGTACCCGGCGATGCCCCCGCAAACCCGGGAGTTTCTCGGCGAGCTGTTCGCCCGCGAAAACCGGGGGCTTCCCGAACTCGTCGACATCGACCTCGCGGAGTACTGGCCGCACATGCGAAGCCACGGGTGAGCGATGACGAGCACCGACGAGACTCGCCAGCAGGAGGCCGCCGACACCGTCGCCCGCGTCGTCAACGAGTCGACTCTGGTCGTCCTCGCCAAGGGGGCCGGCATGGTCCTCGGGTTCGTGGCGACCTTCGTGCTCGGCCGCTGGTTCGGGCCCGAGGCCCTCGGCCGCTACTCGCTGGCCCGCACCGTCGTGATGGTCGCGACGCTGGTGACCGTCCTCGGCTTCCACCAGGGACTGGCCAAATACCTCCCCCGGTTTCGCAACGCCGAGGTGCCGACGAAGCTCGCCACCCTCACCCGCACCGCCGCCACCTACACGACCCTGCTCGCTGTGCTGGCGGCGGCGGGGCTGTGGCTGAGCCGCGAGCTTCTGGCGGTGCGCGTGTTCGACGATGCGGGCATGGGCCGGGCGCTGTGGTGGGCGGCGCTGATCGTCGTCCCCTTCACCGTCGTCCGCGTCTTCTCCGGCCTGTACCGAGGGGTGAAGTCGTTCGGCATCTACGCGCTGGTCAAGCAGGCCGGTCTTCGGCTCGTGCTCGTCGCCGGCCTGCTGGCCGCCTGGGCGCTCGGCTGGGTCGGCGCGGGCGGCGCCCTCGGCGCCTACTTCGTCGCCGCCACCCTGGCTGCAATCTGGTGTGTCGTGTACGCCCGAAACTTCGACCTCGAGTTCGCTCCCCTTTTCCTCGCCGACGAACCGCAGGGCCGCGAGCTGCAACGCGAGGTGTTGGCCTTCTCGGCGACGATGATCTTCGTCGGCGGCATGCACTTTCTGATGCGCCGCGTCGACATCCTGATGGCCGGCGTCTTCCTCGAGTCGGCCCGCGTCGGCATCTATCGGCTCGCCGTCACCGTCTCCGTGTTCGCCGGCTTCTTTTTGCAGGCCTCCAACGCCGTCTTCTCGGCATTCATCTCGGAGCTGTTCGACGCCGGCGACCAGGAGCTCCTCCAGAAGACCTACTCGGCGATCACCCGCTGGGTCGTGACGCTGACCCTGCCGATCGTCGTCAGCTTCTGGATGTTTCCCGAGCCCATCGTCGGCTTTTTCGGCCGCGAATACCTCGACGGGGCGGTCGTCCTCCAGATCCTGTCGCTCGGCGCCTTCTCGAACATCGTCGTCGGCTCGACCGGCTACCTTCTGGTGATGGGCGATCAGGAGCGCCTGCAGTTGATCAACAACGCCCTGGTCGCCCTGCTGAACACGGGGCTGAACTGGGTGCTCATTCCGCGCTTCGGCATCACCGGCGCCGCCGTCGCCACCGCCCTCTCGATGCTCGCGATCGCCGTCGTCCGCGTCACCGAAATTCATCTTCTGTTTGATCTCTTCCCCTGGAATTCGACCTTTGTGTCGGTCGTGCTGGCCGGTGGGTTGATGCTGGGACTCGCGTTCGCCCTCCGCCCCTGGGTCGAGGGCGTGCCTGCCGTCGTGCTCGTCACCGCCGCCAATCTCGGCCTCGGACTCGCGGCGACCTACTGGTTTCGTACCGACCTCGATCACCGGCTCTTCTCGCGCGCCTCGGCCAGAGTTCGACGCCTGCTGTCGGATCGATGACTCACCCCCACCACCCGGGAGTCGACCGTGAAAGACCCCGTCGCCTTGCTGATTCGCCACGCTCCGCCGTTTGTCAAAGAGCGCATCCCCGAGCCGCTCAAAGACCGGATGCGCCGCGCCTATTTCTGGACCCGCTCGCTGCCTCTCCGGTTTCTGCCCAGAAAGGAGACCTTCGAGCACATCTACGAAAAAAACGGGTGGCAAAACGACGAGTCGCTCTCCGGAACGGGCTCGACCCTGGAGGCGACCCGGAGCATCCGCCGGGCGCTGCCGCAGCTCGTCGACACCTTCGAGATCGACACCCTGCTCGACGTCCCGTGCGGCGATTTCGCCTGGATGCGCCACGTCGACCTCGAGGTCGACCGCTACCTCGGCGCCGACATCGTCGAGGAGCTGGTCGCGGAGAATCGCCGCCGATACGGCGACCGGCAGCGCGAGTTCCTCCAGCTCGATCTGGTCCGCGACGAGCTTCCGTGCGTCGACCTGATTTTGTGTCGGGACTGTCTCGTGCACCTGTCGTTCGACGAAGTGGGCGGGGCGCTCGAGCGCATCCGGGAGAGTGGCTCGACCTACCTGCTGACGACGACCTTCCCCGCCCAGCCGACCAACCGGGACATCGCCACCGGCCGCTGGCGGCCCCTGAACCTCGAGCGCCCACCCTTCGAGTTTTCCGAGCCGATCCGTCTGAATGACGACGACAACCCGCTCGCCCGGGGCCCGCTCCAGAGCACGAGACTCGCACTCTGGCGCATCGACGATCTCTAGAGCGTCCCCCTCGCCGCCCCTCGCCATCTCCGGAGCGTCGGCGCCCGCCCCCGAATTTGTTGCGTCGGTGGCCCCGCCTTTCCCAGATTTGGAGCGTCGGTGCCCGCCCCCGAATTTGGAGCGTCGGTGCCCGCCCCCGAATTTGGAGCGTCGGCGGCCCCGCCTTTCCTAGATTTGGAGCGTCGGCGGCCCCGCCGACGCATCGTCGCGCTACGCCCCATCCACGAGACGCGCATACAAGTCGGTCACCCGCGAGATGTAGCGTTTCGCCGAAAACTCACGCCTTGCCCGCTCCCGCATCCGCTCGCCGAGGGCGGCACGCTCGGCGGGCGCCATCGCCATCACCCGCTCGATCGCCTCCGCCCACCCCTCCCGGTCGTCGGCCGAAATCGCCCACCCGTCGGCGAACGGCCCCAGCACCTCGGGAATCCCCCCCGCCGTCGAGCCGATCACCGGCAGCCCCGCCGCCATCGCCTCGACCAGCGCGATGCCGTACCCCTCCGAGACCGACGGCAGCACGAACAGATCCGCCCCGGCGAGTATCGCACGGACGTCGTCGCAGTAGCCGAGAAGCTCGACCCGATCGCCGAGGCCTCTCCGGGCGATCTTCGCCTCGAGATCCTCGGCCAGCGGCCCGTCGCCGGCGATCTGCAGATCGACGTGAGCGTGGCGGGCGGCCACTCGCTCGAACGCCTCGAGAAAGCCCCCGAAGTTCTTCTCCGGCGTCAGCCGCCCGACCGACACGACTCGGAACCGGCCCGATTCCCCGCTCCCCGACGGCTCGACGTCGAAATACGCCGGATCGACCGGATTGTAGACCAACTCCACCCGCTCGCGCGGCGCGAATTCCTCGCGGGCCACGTACTCGCAGGTCGCCTCCGAGACGCCGATCGTCCGGTCCAACAGCCGGTGGACGAGCCCGAACACCATCCGCCCCCCCGCCGAGCGCGACGGCGTCCCGACCTCCTCGCCGATCACGACCGGCGTCCCGGCGAGTCGACCCGCGATCGCCGCGTGATAGTTCGCCTCGGCGATCGCCGCGTGCACGACCTCCGGCGATCGCCGCCCCAGGTAGCCCGCCAGCGCGAGCGTCGCGGCCGGATTCGGAATCTCCGGGTCGACCCCCAGCACGTCGACCGGCACTCCCATCTCCCGAATCCGCTCCGCCGCACTCCCCGCCTTCCAGAACGTACACACCCGCAGATCGAACGGCGTCCGATCGATCGATTCGGCCAGCGAGATCGTACACTGCTCGACGCCCCCGTAATCGAGGACCGGCATCACCCGCACGACCGTCCGCTCAGTTGTCTCGACACTCATGCCTTCCCCGTCGCCAAAAGCCACGTCGAGTCGGTCGTCGTGCTGAACATCCCTGCATCGATTGTCGACTGCACCACGAGACCTACCGAACACTTCCCGCACGGTCAATCCCGGAACGCGTCGGCGATTCCGCCCCCTGAAGCATCGGGACGAGAAGGCGGCTCGGGTCGCCTCGTTTCGTAG
>CAZRLK010000052.1:8643-29732 GCA_964600555.1 uncultured Bradymonadales bacterium | reverse complement strand
TCAGGTCGCCCTCGACGACCTCCGCCCCCTGCGCAGCCAGATCCGAGGCGTCGGATGGAGTGCGCGCAAGGAGGCGCACGCGGTACCCCGCCTCCAGAAGCTGTTCGGTGAGTCGGCCTCCGACAAAACCGGTCGCGCCGGTGATCGTTACCTCGTCCACGGACTCGCTCCCGAAAGCGGCGGGTCGACGTACGGGCGGATGCAAGCTGAGCGGGGAAGCTCGACCGGGAGGAGTCCCCGGGCGAGGCGGGATCGAACTGCCCCGCAGTCGGCCGGATCATCTCCGGCCGATCGAGCGAGGATCGAGGCTCAATTGCCCGAGGCGAAGCATCCGAAGATCGCCTGGCAGCCGGCGTTGCCGTCGTCCCCGCACGATTCGGCGCACGACTTCAGGTCTCCGACCGTCGCCGCACACTCGTCGGGGAGTTCGGAGACGACCTCGTCGTGGTAATCGGAGCAGTCGCTTTCGATCTCGTAGTCGTCACAGCTGCTCGCTTTGTTTTCGGCCTTCTTGCAGGCGCGCTCGGACTGATTTTCATTCAGCCCGTTGAGTTTCTTGCCGTTGGGCGGTCCGCACGCGGCGAACATGAAGCAAGCAAGAGAGAGGCCCATCCAGACAATCAGACGTTTCATTTCGGACTCCGGCTACTTTGAGATGACTTGCCACTCCCCCTGTTCGGGGATGTCGATATCCGGGCTCAGCGTAGATTGATGAGCGGAATTGTCAATTGAACACGCCCCGGTCAGGGAGGATTGGCCGGGGTCGGTGTGGGTCGGTCCAAATAAAAAGCCCGACCGGAACCTCTCCGGTCGGGTGGAATCGTCCGAAAAATCGCCCCGTTACGGGCCGGTAGTGCAGTTCTGGATCGCCTGGCACCCGACGTTGTCGCTGCTGCCGCAGTTTTGCGCACACGATTTCAGGTCGCCGACCGTGGCGGGACACTTCTCGGGTAGCTCGGAGGTGATCTCGTCGTGATAGTCCGAACAGTCGACTTCGTCCGGGGTCGGCTCGAAGTCTTCACACTCGCTGGCCTGATTGTCGGCGTTGTTGCAGGTGCGCTCGGCCTGGCTTTCGTTCAGCTCGGTGAGCTTTTTGCCGTTCGAGGGGCCGCAGGCGGCGAAGACAAATCCGATCAGGCTCAGGCCCATCACGATGGTGAGACGTCTCATGCTACGCTCCTAATTTGTGGTACAACCAAACAAAGAAAAACTCCCCGGGTCGGGCATGTTCGATACCCATTCCCAGCGTACGCTTACGGAGGCGACTGTCAATGCCAATGTCCGGGAAGTCGGTGCGGTGATTGAGGGGGAAGGGGTTGGTCTTTGTCGAACGTTGTTTATCTTTGGTGAGTGTGGTTCGAAACGGGCATCGAGAAGAAACTCGGGGAGTCGATTGATGGATGTGTCGGACATCGAGCAGCGGCGAGGGGAATTGTCGGAGCGGGAGCGCGAGTTCGCGAAGTTTCACCGCGAGATTGCCGTCGAAGCTCGCGAGCACGGCTCGGAGCCGGCGCAGAATCTCGTCCTGAAACTGGCGATGCGTCGGGCGGCGGAGGCAAACATGCCGGAGGATGCAATCGAGCAGGCCCGCCAGGCGGGCACCCGGCCCGACGGGGCGGACTACCGGCAGGTGACTCTCGAGGGATACGGTCCCCAGGGGGTGGCGGTGTTTGTCGAGGCGCTCACCGACGACGAGGCGCGGACCCGGGAGGAGCTGGCCGACCTGTTCGACCGGTACGGCGGAAGCCTCGGCGAGCCGGGGTGCGTCGCCTGGCAGTTCGAGCGACGGGGGTTGGTCCAGGTCGCAGCCGAGACGGTCGACGACGAGGACACTTTCATGATGGCGGCGCTGGAGGTGGGGGCGGAGGACGTCAAGGCTCCCTTGTACGAGGTGGGCGACGAGGAGCACGTGTCGGTCTATCGCGTCCATTGCGCCTTCGAAGACACGGGTGCAGTCGCCGAAGCCCTCGACGAATCCGGCTATCGCATCCATGCCGCCTCACCGGTGCGCGAGGCGACGCAGACGGTCGCGCTCGACCGCGACGAAGCCCGGGAGTTCATGGAGTTTTACGAACGGCTCTCCTCGCACATCGACGTCCAGGACGTATACGCCAACTGGAGTTCGACGTAAGGAGGCTCGAGGAGGAGGCCACCTCGAGTGGATCGTCCGATTTTTCGGCGAGCGGAGAGGGTTGATGGAGATTTTGATGCGAGTCGTGGCGCCGAGTCTGGTGGCCCTGCATGCGCTCGTGCATCTGCTCGGGGCCATGGTCTACCTGCAGATCGGTCAGGTCACCGGCTTTCCCTACAAGACGACGGTGCTCGGAGGTCGGTGGGAACTCGGTGAGGGGGGCATCGAGGTGTTTGGCGTCCTCTGGATCGTGGCGGCGGTCGGGTTGGTCGTGGCGGCGGCCGGGATGTTTTTCGACTCGCGGTGGTGGCCGCCGGTTCTCGCCGCGTTTGCGCTCCTGTCGCTGGTGTTGACGACGCTCGACTGGTCGGTCGCCTGGGTCGGCCTCGTGGTCAATCTCGTGATTTTGTCGGCGCTCTTTGTCGGCATCCAGAAAACGCCCTGAGCCTCCGACGCCCGGGGTCGGTCGGTTTTCCTCGGGTAGCCGGACAGGTCACTGCTCGTCGCCGCCGGTCTGGTCGGGCTCGGCGTCGCGTTCGGCGACGGGCAGCGAGACGGTGAGCCGAGCGCCGGCATCGGGCAGGTTCTCCGCCTCGATCTCTCCTCCGTGCTGGTCGAGAATCCGGGCGCACAGCCACAACCCGATCCCGGTCCCTCCCCGGTCGCGCTTGGAGGTGACGAACGGGTCGAAGATCTCGTCGAGAATCTCCGGGGGAATTCCCTCACCGTTGTCGGTGACGGTGACGATGGCCGTCTCGTCCTGCCGGGCAGTTTGGATCGCGATGCGGCCCTGGGGATGATCCTCGACGGCTTCAGCCGCGTTCAACACCAGGTTGACGAACACCTGCGTGAGCGCGGCCGAGGCTCCGTGCACCAGTGGATTGGTGTCGATCGCGACCTCGAGGCGGGTTTCCGGAGCGAGTTTCGGACGCACGATCTCGAGGGTCTCGTCGAGGACCTCTCGCAGGGGGAAATCTCGAGACTCGTCCGGTCCGGGCGAGGCGTAGTTGGAGAGGTTTTCAGCGAGGCTTCCGAGGCGATCGACCGAGCTGGCGACCGCATCGAGGTGCTCGTGCAGCGGTGCGGCGGCCTTGCGCCGGGCGAGTTCGATCTGGAGTTGAGCGGCACTGAGGGCGTTGTTGATCTCGTGGGAGGTACTCGCGGCCATCATGCCGAGCGTTGCGAGTTTGTGCTGCTGGGCCATCTGTCGGAGTCGCTCGAGGCGTTCGGAATAGGCGCTCCATTCGAGGTAACCGAACAGGCCGAGTCCGATGATCAAAATGCCGATGATCGCGTAGTTGACGACGAGCAACATCGTCACCGTATCGCCGATCTCCGGGGCGACGGCCGCCCGGGGGGCCGCCACACGAACATGCCAGTTCGTGCCGGGAACCGGCGAGGTGGCGATGACGAACGAGTCTTGCTCGGCGCTCCCCGGGGCGCGGCCGGTCTGGTACAGGAGCCGGCCCTCGGGGCTGACGAGTGCCGCGTGAGAGGAAGTTTCACGGGTGACATCCTGGAAGATGGCGCCGATGAACTTCTCGAGGTCGATGTTGGCGGCGAGGGTTCGGGGGCCGGCAAAGCGATGCGTGAAGGCGATGGCCGCTTCGGAGTCGAGACATGCGGTACAAAACAAAAAGGGAGGGGAGTCGGAGGTCGGCCGGAGTGGTTCGGGTTGACTCTCCCGGTCGATCGATTCGGGAGGATAGCTGGCGAGAAGTCGCCCGTCGGGCTCGAAGAGGTGAAGAGTGAGGCCGAGTTGTCGATCGCTTGCGTGATGCAACGTCTCGAGGGTGCGGCGAAGTTCCGATCGTGAGCTCGGCCGGCGGAGGGCCTCGGTCGTCTGCTCGACGTCCGTCTCAAAGCGGACCTGCACGTGGCGGAGGTTCTCGGAGATCCGCTGGGCTCCCTGTTGTGCGATCGCCCGCTGTTCCCCCCGAAACAAGTCGATCGATTGCTGTTCGACGCGATCGGGTCCGATGAACGAAAACGCCAGCGCCAGCGCGACCGCTGCAAGAAGAAAGGCCGCGACGAGTACAGAAAGCGATGTGCCTGTGCGCTCCATGATCGTCCAGTCCCGAGGCGAGGTGGAGGGAGGTGGTGCTCGGGTGAGCAGAGCCCCTATGCGTGGTCGACAATCGTCCCCACGGCGAAGGGAATTTGAAAGTCCGGGTGGACATTCCGCGGGGGGCGGGAGGTTTCTGACAATTCGGTGTTGCGTTTGTCAGTCAGCTCGCGTAGAAGGAAGCCGACGCGGCGAGGAACGCTGCGTCAGAAATCTCTGACAGTCGCATCCTGTTTCATTTGCCACACCGGTCGAAGCCTACCTGGAAACGACCTTTCCGACGAGCTGAAGTTCCGGAGCGCATCCGTACAGGCCACACTGAACGAGACGGACCGCCCGCGAGGGCAATCGCACGTGTTCGGCGGTGTTCGTAATCTGCCGGCACTTTATTTTCGAGGATTCATCGAGGACAGAAGATGACGGAACGAGTTCAAGGAAAAGTCAAGTGGTTTGACGAGGACAAAGGTTACGGCTTCATCGAGCGCGACGATGGTGGAGACGATGTCTTTTTGCACTTCAGTGCGCTTCAGCAGTCCGGTTTCAAGTCGATTCCCGAGGATGCCGGCGTCGAGTTTGACGTCGAGCACGGACCGAAAGGCGCAAAAGCTGCGCAGGTCGAAGAGATCTGACCTGCAGGGTGCACATCTGGAGGCGGTCGGCCGAGGGTCGGCCGTTTCCGTCGTGCACTCCGCCCCGCTGGCTTCTCGCCGGCGGGGTTTTTTATCTCTGCGGCTCAGCCGCCCCGGGAGCGCGAGATATCGGAGGATGCTTCGAAGACGACCTTTCGTCGATCGAGGTCGACGATCTGGAGGGTGACCCGATAGGTGACGCTCGGGCTGGTACCCCGGGAGGAAGCGAGTTCCTCGGCGCGTCCGGTCACCCGGTAGTCCGCGCCCGATCGCTCCCCCGGGTCGGGGGCTTCGCTCGGATGGGCTTCATCGGATCGTTGGAGGCGAAGTTCACGGCGAAGCGCCGGTTGGGCCTGGGGTGAGAGGACGTCCATGGGAGTGTCGTTGACCAGATAAGTCTCGAATTTCCCCAGGATGGCGTCGAGTGCAGATCCGATGGGCCGGCCAGTCTCATTGGCCATCGGCGAGATGGAGACGACGGGAGGGGCCGACGACTCGTCGTGCTCGTCGTTCCACTCGTCGAAAAGCGTCGAGGAGACGAAAGCCTTCTGGAGGGACTCGTAGAGTTGCTGGCTGGCCCGGCGGTCGAGTAGGAGATCACGGGCGCTGTCGGTGGCCGCCGCTTCGGCGCGCGCCAGGGCCGACGCGAGGCGGCTTTGCGCCTCCTCCGGCTTCGAGGCGCCGCTCGAGATCGCGGGCACGCCGAGTATGGCCATCGACGTGGCGAGTAGGACCGGAATGTGACGAGTCGACATCTCGTGCCCGCGGATGGTCGGATTGTCTCGTCTCGAAAGTGGGCGCACGTGGGGTTGAACCACGGACCTCTCGCGTGTGAGGCGAGCGCTCTCCCGCTGAGCTATGCGCCCTCGCGAAAAAACGGCGCCAGGCAATCCACCTGGCGCCGTCGTTCCGGAGAGTGGGCGTGCTTGGATTCGAACCAAGGACTTCCACCGTGTCGGGGTGGCACTCTCGCCGCTGAGTTACACGCCCAGAAGTCGGGGCGGCGACTTTTAGCAACCCGACGACTTTGCTGTCAAGTCGTTTCGTTTCGGGTTCGGGCGGGCGAAGCGCTCGAACTCGGTTGCGGAATCGGTGGAGCCTTCTCGGGGCGGAGTCGACGCCGCTGCCGAACGGGCGTCACGGCGAGTTGACGCGTCGGCGCCGATGCGGCAGAGGTGAAAGGTGGAGTTCGTGCGAATGGAGACCGGGATTCGGGAGGAGAAGATGGCGGTTGATTTGTTGGTGGTCGGCGCCGGCTATACGGGACGGCGACTCGCCCGATCGGCCCGGGCGCGCGACTGGTCGGTCGCGGGGACGTCGCGGAGCGACGAGACGCTCGAGGAGCTCGACGGGATCGGAGCCACGCCTGTGCGCTGGGAGATCCTCGAGGAGGGGGCGGACGAGCTCGCAGGGTATGTCGGGGAGGGGACGCACGTCGTGTACTCGATCCCGACGCTGTACGACGACTACGAGTCTGCAGCCGAGGGATTGCCGCGACACGTGAGGCCGATTCGGCGAGTCGTTCGGATGGCCGACGACAGGGGAGCCTCGCGGTTCGTGTACCTGTCGTCGACCTCGGTGTACGGCGACCATCAGGGGGCGTGGGTCGACGAGGCGACCCCGACGGCTCCGGGATCGGCAAACGGGAAGATGCGGCGGGACGTCGAACAGTGGTTGCTCGGGGCAGACCGCTCGATCGATACGCACGTCGCCCGGCTTGCAGGCATTTACGGCCCCGGACGAACCATCCTCGAGTCTATCGAGGCTGGCCGCTACCGACTCGTCGACGGCGGCACCAAGCCCGCCAATCGCATCCACGTCGACGACATCGTCCGGTCGGTGTTTGCGATCCTCGATGCGGCCCCTTCCGGGGCCCGTCTGTACAATTGTTCGGACGGGAATCCGAAGACGGTCGCTCGCATCGTCGAGTGGATGGTCGACCGGCTGGGAATCGAGCCGCCGCCGAGGGTCTCTCTCGAGGCGTACGAACGGGAGCGGGGGCCGAAAGCCGCGGCCCGTTGGAAGAGTGCCTACCGGGTTCGAAACCACCGTCTGGTCGACGAACTGGGTGTAAAGATGAGCAACCCGGACGTCTTTGCCGGCTACAACGCGATGTTTGCGGATCGAATCAGGGAGGGATGATCGGGCCCCCGGACGAGTCGGAAGCACCCGGGTCGGCGGGAGACTCGGCGTTGAAGAATGCCGGTGATTGGCCTATGAACAGCCCGTTTGATCGTCGAGTGGAGCCCCGTTGTTCGAGCCTACTTTCTCCGAACTGACACGGATCGATTCATGGCACGACTGAATGTCGAAGATACCATCGCCTACGATCGGGAACTGGTCTTTGAGACGTTTCGCGATCATCTGGTCGAGTTGATCGACTACCTGCCGAACATCGAGGACATCGAGGTCGAGAGCCGCGAGCGAGTCGACGAGAACACCGTCGAGATCGTCAATCGGTGGTCGGCCGAAGAAAAGGACATTCCGGCTCTTGCGAAAAAATTCATCGAGCCGGAGATGCTGCAGTGGATCGACTACGCGACCTGGCGGGAAGACCAGTGGGTCTGCGAGTGGAACATGGAGGTCGGCTTCCTGCAGGATGCGATCACGTGTCGGGGGCAAAACCGGTATCTCGCCGAGGATGGCACGACGCGGATCCACATCGACGGGGACCTCGAGGTCGACGCCAATCAGATTCCGGGCGTTCCGCGACTGGTCGCCAACAAGGTGGGAAGCGCCGTCGAGAAGTTCGTGGTCAGACTGATCGAGCCCAACCTCCGCGACGTCAATCGCGGGCTCGAGCAGTATCTCGATCGCCAGGAGGAGTAAGCCTCCGAAGGTCGAGGCCCAGGCGGCCGGGGCCCGATGTTCATCTGTGCTTGCGCCGAAGGTACACGACCCCCGCGAGCATCACGAGAAAGGAGGGAGTCGCCGGAGGAAGGCCCTCGCCTCCCGCCGAGCATCCGCCGCAGCCGCTGTCGTCGCCGCCCCCGTCGCCGCTCCCTCCGATGATGACCTCGGTGTCGCCGCCGGCATCGGCCTCGGTGCCCGGGTCCTCGCCGGAGCCGTCCGGCTCGGACATGCCGCCGTCGTCACCGGGCGTTTGGTTGTCTCCGGCGTCTTCGTCCCCTCCGCCGGTCCCGGTGTCCGACTCATTGCCGGTGCCGGTGTCCTCTCCGACCACCGGGCCGTCCCCCTCGCCGCATCCTTCGTCGACTTCGCCGTTGCAGTTGTTGTCCAGGTCGTCGCCGCACGTCTCCTCGGCCTCGGGGGTCGTCTCGCCTTCGCAGACACCGCTCCAGCGGCCATTTTCGCACGATTCCGTGCCGATCGAGCAGATTCCCTTGCCGCGCGTGTTCGCCCGGCCGGTGTAGCACGGCCGCGTCTCTCCGGAGACGCACTGATCGCCTTCGGGCAGACACGACGTCTCGGGGCGCTCGGAACTCCACAGCGGGCAGCTTTCGTCGTTGACGGCGGGCAGCACAACCGTGTTGCCCTCGCCGTCGTCCTGTTCGACGACTGCGGCGCCGAGGGATCCGTAGCTCGGATAGGTGTGGATGAAGCCGTCGGCATCGGTGAATGAAAAGACATACCGGTGGCATCCCGGATCGAGCTCGACGGCTTTGCCGTATCGGTGCCCGAAGTACTCGGAGCTGTCGGAGCCGGCGTCGTCCATGGCGGCCCCATCCTGCGAGGGCGGCGAGGCGGTGTCCCCGGTCGCATCCCCGTCGTCGACGGGACCGCCGGCCGGAGTGCCGGCGCGTTTTTGCACCTGCAGATCGTGGCACTCTCCCCCCGCCACGAGGTTCGAGCGCCGGGCGTCGCCACCCGGGTCGAAATAGTGGATCTGAAAGTCGATGGCCGCATCCGGGGTCTGCCCGAACAGGGGATCCTCGCCGAGGCCGAGCTTCATGTGGATACCGTCGACGAGCGTCGGGAGGGGTTCGGCACTTCCGCCCTGCAGAAAGGAGACGTAGTAACCGATCGGCCATTCGGAGGAATCGCAACTCGAGGCGTCGGGAGAGGCGGGCAGTTCGCATTCGACCGCCTGGGCTTCTTCGCCCTCCTCGCCATCTGCTTCACAGACGCCGTCACACGAGCCTCCCCAGCAGAGACCCTGGCAGTCATCATCTTCGTCGGGATCGCAGGTGTTGGCCCCGGTCAGCGGATCGATACATCGGCCCTGTGCGCACGGTTCGGACGGCGCGCGACACTCCTCCGGAGGTTTCGGCTCGGCGACCTGGGCGATCCCGAAGACGTCCGTCCCCAAAAAGACGCCGGGACTTCCCTGGAGGTTCGTCGCCAGCGACTCGCCGGGCAGGGCGGGAGGGGCCTCGCTTCGCTGCATTTCGGTGTCGATATAGGTCTCGGAGCGGACGTTGGTGTTGCCCGACTGCAGCAGGTCCCATCTATCTTCTTCCTCGGTCGCCTGTTCGGTCTCGCAGTCGACCCGGCCGGAGACACACTGCACCTGACCGTTGCGTTTTTCCATCGTGCAGCACGAATTGTACGTGCCGTCCTCCATCGGGTCTTTCGGACAGTAACAATTGTACTCGATGGCGTGCTGGCCCTGCCAGCGTCCGACTTCGATGAGGCCGGGATCGAGCAGGGCCGGGATTTCGGCCGGCAGGGTCTCTCCGTTCATGTTCTCGAGTTCGAATGCCCCCGGGTCCAGGCGCATGCGGTTGACCAGGTGGTGGGCGACCCGCTCGGAGTACGAGGGGATCGTGCGACTTCCCGGCCCGTCGAAGGTATACGCCTGGGTCGACTCGCCGAGCGCCTGGCGGCTCGTCTGGCGGTCGCGGTCCCGGTCGGAGTCGGCCGAGGGACTCTCCAGATCGCCGGCACTGCAGGCGGTGAGTGCGACCACGGCGCCGAGCGCGGCCGCGACGGAGGGAGCGAGGCGCTGTCGATTCGGGAGAAGCGTCATCATTTTGCGATCCTGAAAACTGCAGTAGTCACTTCGTCCCCGCCGCCGAGTACGCTGCTCGCACCTCAAGTCGGTCGCGGGTCAAACGACGGCCCAACGGTACCGAGGCTGCTGGCTTCGCGCAAACCTCGGATCCGGTCGGGGGCTACAGGTCGATGCCGAGCTCGGCAAACTGCCGTTCGGCCTGCTCGGCCCATCCCTTGTTGGCCTGGGGACTGGCGGGACTCGGATGCAAGACGCGCCCGATCTCGAAATCGACGTCTTCTCCCGCGAAGGCCTTTTCGATGCGGTCGCGAGCGTAGTTTCCGATGCCGACGAGGTAGGAGGGCTCGAGACAATCGGCGATCTGGTGTAGAGCGCGGTCGCAGGCCGGCGTCAACTGGCGCCGTTGAGCCACTTTCATGCGGCTGGGGGGGCGATTTCGCCCACTCTCCTCGAGAAACAGGAGGGGACAGTAGTTGTGAACGTAAAATCGCTCGAAAAACGAGTCGGCGTCCCCGAATCGCTCCTCGGCCCATCCCCACAGCCGTGACCCGCTCACTTCGTTGCGGTCGCACTCCAGGCCGTCGACCGGCCGTTTGGGATGTTCCTCGTCCGGTTTCCCGACCTCGCCGCTCAGGCCCATCCAGTCGGAGACGAAATCGACGTCGCCAAACGGAACCCCCGTCTGCCCCATGCCCCAGGGGCCGGGGTTCATCCCGAGCAGGACGACTTCGCGCGGGGAGCTGGCGCCGTAGGTCTGCAGATACGCCTCGTGCAACGTCCGAGCGTAGCGCACCGGGCGATACACGTGGGTGACCGGATCCTCGAAGGTCACCCCTTCGAGGGACTCGCTCAACGTGGCACTGATTTCGACAAGCCTGTTACTCATGAAATGCTACCATCGGGAAGGGGCACATTGTCGATTCATCAACTACATGCTTCGGGAGAGGTTTCGCAAGTCCGCTCCCGGCGACCAGAGCCCGTGGCGGTCGACCGCGCTCCCGATGGTCCTTTCGTAAGTCTGCGGGTGTGTATAGAATTGATCCGCCAGCCAGATCGCGGTGGAGATGTTGACCGAATTGTCCGGGAGCCGCATTGCAGACGATCAAAATCCTCATCATCGACGACGACCGCGAGGTCTGCGAATACATGGAATTGCTCCTCGAGCAAAAGGGCTACGAGGTGCAGGCCGAAACTGATCCCGGAGCCGGGATCGCCCGGCTCAAAGAGGAAGAATTCCACGTCGTGGTCCTCGACATCATGATGCCGGAGATCAACGGCATGGAGGCCCTCGAAAAGATCCGGAGTTTCGACAGCGACATCGCGATCATCATCTTCACGGGTTATCCCTCCGTCGACACGGCCCGAACCTCGATGCAATACGACGTTTCGGACTATATCAAAAAGCCGTTCGACGTCGACGAATTCACCGATTCCCTCGAGCGGATTCTCCGCGACAAAGGGCTGTTGTTCGATCCGGAGGAAAAGCTCCTCGAGACGATCGGCAAGAATCTGCGGGCCCGACGCAAAGAATGCGATCTCACCCTCAAGCAGACGGCTCGTCGAACCGGCCTGTCGGTCAGTCTCCTGTCTCAAATCGAGCGAGCCGAATCCTCGGCCTCCGTCTCCAGCCTCTACAAGCTCGCCCGGGCGTTCGACTGCAAGGTCACGGAATTTTTCGGGGACTACTGACCGGAACTTCCAATCCACCCGCTCCCGGTTTGCGGGTCGCCGGGTCCCTCGGCGGATCCGTCCACCCCCCTGACATTTGGATGTACTTGCACGGAAGCCTCGTGTTATGTCTTCGTCCGCACTCGACATCGAACTCTGGAGACACGGAGGCTCATCATGTGGCACGGCGGTCGCATCGTTGCGAATGCGCTTGCGAAAGAAGACGTTGAATATCTATTCACCCTTTGCGGCGGGCACATCCAGTCGATTTACGATGGATGCCTCGACGAGGGCATCGAGGTGATCGACGTTCGGCACGAACAGTCGGCTGCGCACGCGGCGGACGGTTACGCCCGCTCGACCGGCAAGTGCGGAGTCTGTGCAGTGACCGCCGGACCGGGGACGACCGACGCGGTGACGGGCGTGAAAAATGCCCAGAGGGCCGGAGTTCCGATGGTCGTGCTGGGAGGGGCCGGTCCGAACATCTTCCGGCACATGGGTTCGCTGCAGGACATGGATCACGTCGAGTTGATGGAGCCGATCACGAAATGGGCGGCCCGGGTGACCGAAACGAGACGCCTCCCGGAGTACCTGGCGATCGCGTTTCGCAAGGCGATGACCGGCGTGCCCGGGCCGGTGTATCTCGAGATCCCCCTCGATACGTTGATGGATTTCAAGGATCCCGACGAGGTCGACTGGTACGACGACTACCGAACCGAAGCGAGCAATCCTGGCGATCCGGCCTACATCGACCGCGCGGCCGAGCGGATGGTCGAGGCGGAGCAGCCGATGGCGATCGTCGGCTCGCAGCTTCGGTGGGGGAAACGCCCCGAGGTGATGGAGAGATTCGTCGAGGAACTGGCGATTCCGACCTTCGTCAACGGGATGGCCCGCGGCTCGATCAGCCCGGACAGCGAGTACTTTCTCAACCGGGCCCGGACGCCGACGCTCCAGCAGTCGGACTGCGTGCTCGTCTTCGGTACGCCGTTCGACTTTCGACTCAAGTACGGGCAGCCGCCGAAGTTCAATCCGGATGCCGAGGTCGTGCAGGTCGACCTCGATCCGGAGGAGGTCGGACGCAACCGCGATGTCGACGTCGGAATCGTCGGCGACACGACCCTGGTGATGGAGGGGCTGCTGGAGGCGATCGAGGAGAAGGGGGGAGTCGGCGAACTCGAGGGATGGTGGTCGACGGTCCGCGAGATCGAGGAGGAGCGGTGGGAGCCGATGCGCGAGCAGATGACGAGCGACGAGGAGCCGATCAATCCGCTGCGGCTGTGCGCCGAGGTCAACGAGTTTCTCGACGAAGACTCGATCGTGATCGGCGACGGAGGGGATTTCGTCGCGACGGCCGCCTACACGCTCGAGGTCGAGGGACTCGGCAGCTGGATGGACCCCGGGCCGCTCGGGACGCTCGGCGTCGGCCCCGGCTATGCGATGGCCGCGAAGCTGACCAACCCCGACTCGGACGTCGTCATCATGTACGGCGACGGGTCGTTCGGGTTCAACGGAATGGAGTTCGATTCGATGGTCCGCCAGGGGATCGACGTGGTCGGGATCATCGGCCACGACGCCTGCTGGACCCAGATCAAGCGCGGACAGGTCGACATGTTCGGCGAAGAACGTGCGGTGGCCACGGATCTGGAGTTGACTCGCTACGACCAGGTCGTCGAGGGGCTCGGGGGCCACGGTGAGTTCGTCCAGACGGTCGACGAACTCGAAGGGGCACTCGAGCGGGCCTTTTCGACCGACCAACCGGCGCTGGTCAACGTCGAAATCGGCGGGAGCGACTTTCGCGAGGGCGCAATCTCGGTGTGAAGGATCGAGCCCCGCCGGGAGGAGTCTCCGCATCGAACGGGCGTCGGGAGCCACGGCGCAACCAGACCATGCAGCCGGCCGTGCGCTCCCGGCGCCTCGGTGGATGAACGAGGGGGCGGATTACTCGGCGCGGGGCCGCGGGCGCCCACCTTCTTCTTCCCTTTCACCTCTCTCCTCACCGGGTCGATGGACCGGATGTTCGCCCTCGGCGAACTCCTCGACGAGTTTGTCGCAAAAGGCCGGAAGGTCGTCCGGGCTTCGGCTCGTCACCAGCCCTTCGTCGACGCAGACTTCTCGGTCGACCCACTGACCGCCGGCATTTCGGATGTCGGTCTGGATGGAGGGATACGAGGTGAGTGTGCGCCCCTGGCAGACGTCGGCTTCGACGAGCAACCAGGGGCCGTGGCAGATGACGCCGGCCGGTTTGCCGTGCTCGAAGCAGTTTTTCACGAACGAGACGGCATTGGAGTCGGCCCGGAGTTTGTCGGCGCCCACCGCGCCGCCGGGAATGATCAGTGCATCGTAGTCGTCGGCGGAGACTTCGGAGAAGGTCGTGTCGACTGAAAACTCGTCGCCCGGTTCGAGGTCGCCGTGGACGGCGCTGGCCGGTCCACTCTCGATCCCGACGACATCGACGCTGGCGCCGGCGTTTTCGATGGCTCGTTTCGGCTGTTCGAATTCGGACTGTTCCGTGCCGACCGGGGCGATGAAGATGGCGACGTGGTTTCCGTTCAGTTCATCGGCCATGGGGGACTCCCTGCTGCTGAAGTACGGATACGAGCGCTCCTACGTCCGAGACGAAAGAGAGACACCACCGGGGAAGTTGGCCAACGGACAGGCGGGATTTCACCCCGCACGGGCCCTCGGCGGGGGGGCACGGCTGCAGTCGGACGTCGCCTCGGGCGGGGACTGCCGGCTCCAGATCCCGCGTGCACCCTCCCTATCCGGCGAGAAGGAGTCCGACGGCGAGTCCGAGACCGGCGACCAGATGCAACTGGATCGTCGATCGGCAGGCACGCTCGAGCCGGGGGTTGTCGAAGTGGCGAAGTGCGATGCGGGCGGCGTAGATCGCCAGCGGGGAGCCGGCGAAAAACAGAAGAGCGAGAGGGGGAAGCAGGTCCGCCACCACGGCGGCGCCGACCGTCGCAAAGGCGCCCGCCAGCAACACGACGTAGCCCCAGCGCGCGGTGCGCCGGCCGAGGGTGGCGACGAGGTGGTTTTTGCCGACGGCGGCGTCGGCCGGCGTGTCGGGAAACTCGTTGATCCACAAGATTGCGGCGGTGAGGAGTCCGATCGGGAGGCCGACCAGAAAATCGACCCAGGCGAGTTCGCCGGTCAGCGCGAAGACGGTCCCGGCGACGATCAACGGCCCGAAATCGAGGCCGATGACGAGCTCGCCGATCCCGTGGCGTGCGACGAGTCGAAACGGCGGGGCGGTGTAGGCGTACCCGGTCGCCAGGCCGACCGCTCCGAAAGCCACGATCCCCCAGCCCCGTGCGGCCGCCAGGATGGCGCCACAGACGACGGCAACCCCCGCGGCGATCGTCGCGGCGGCGTACATTTGCCCCGGGGAGACGATCCCGCGCTGGATGGTTCGGCTTCCGCCGGTCAGCCCCTCGAAATAGGCGTCGTTTTCGGCATCGGCCCCGCTGGTGTGGTCGAAATAATCGTTGAAGCAATTCGCGGAGACGTGCAGGGCGAGGGCCCCGAGGAGCGTCGGAATCAACAGGGGCCATGCGATCTCTGCGCCCCGGAGTGCCCAGCTCGTACCGACCAGAACCGGAACGAGCGAAGCGGTCAAAAACGGGGCGCGGGTGACACGGATCCATCTGGCGAGGCCGGTGGGATGGCGGTCGGCAGTCGGCTGATTGCTCACGTCGGTTCTCCTGTCGTTCGAAGGGGGCTCAGTCGTGTCGGCTTTGCCCGTCCGGCTCGAGGACGGCGTCGGCGTCGGTGACGTCGAGCCGGGCGCTGCTCAAGAACAGTTCGACCGCATTTTTCACCATCGTCGCGAGGCGATACATCCGGCGCAGCCGTTCGAGCGTCTCGGCGTCGGCCTCGCCGGTTTCGGCCGCGAGGATTGCATCGTCGAGCGTCGTGCGGACCTCCTCGACGAGCGTCAGCTCGCGGTCGCGGATGACCCGGCGAATCATGCCGAGAAAGTCGTCTTCGGCGGCATAGTGGACGGCGCGGCTGCCGGGAGGGCGCGATCGCCGGAGGATGCCCCAGTCGCGCAGGTCGTTGGTGAGCATCGAGATCGCGCCTTTCGAGAGCCCCAGGCTCTCGCGGATCTGGCGGCCGGTCATCGCCTCACCGCGGACAAAAAGCAGCGCCCAGAGACGGCCGTGGTTGTGCTTGAAGCCCCAGAATTCGATCACGTCGCCGACGGCTTCGGTCGCGAGTCGCTCCCAGTCGGCGAGGCCGTCGGGGGAGGTCGCGTCTTCGTCGCTCATCGTTCGGGCTCCTCGGAGGCAGTAGGATCGGGTCCTGGCGGATCGGCGTCGAATCGCTCGCCGAGTGCGCGTGCCCATCGTATGATGCTTCGGCCGCCCGTACAGTCGCGAAAGTCATCGAGTACCTCGATCGCCCGTTCGAGTTCGTCGGCGAGGGCGGAGCGGGCGCGCTGGAGGGCGCCGGCGTCGGCGATCGCCGCGACCAGGGGGTCGAGGTCGATGCGGTCTGCCGGACGGCTCCACATGCGGGTGAGGCGGCGTGCGAGCTCCGGATCGAGCTCCCCGGCGGTCAGCAGCACGAACGAGGGTGTGCCGTTGTGCAGGTCGGCGTAGCGGTCCTTGCCGGAGGCGGGGTCGACGAGGTCGCGCAGGTCGTCGGCGATCTGGAAGGCGATCCCGAGTCGTCGCCCGCACTCGCGGAGTCGGCCGGCGAGCGGGGGCTTTCCGGCATGCAGGGCGGGAGCGGCCATGCACCAGCCGAAAAGCGCGCCGGTCTTTCCGGTCGCCATCTCGCGCCATTGCTCGAAGCTCATCTCGAGGGACGCGCGGGCTTCGGCCTCGAGCATCAGGGCGCGCGTCATCTGCTCGACGACGTCGACGGCAGCGTCGGTCAGGGAACGCGAATAGGGACGGAGTTCGTCGAGGCTCGCCGTCAACAGCAGGTCGCCGCCGAGGATGGCCACGGTGTTGTTCCACCGGGTGTTGACGCTCGCCCGCCCCCGGCGTCGACTGCCCTCGTCGAGGACGTCGTCGTGCAGCAGGCTGGCGGTGTGCACGAGTTCGCCGGCCGCCGCCAGCGGCACGAGTTCGACCTCCGGCAGATCGAGTTCGCGTCCGACGTGGCCGACGAGCCTCGGACGGGCTCGCTTGGCGGCGTCGGCGAGGGTCAGATGCGAGGCCGCCTCCTCGAGGATCGGGCTCGACTCGGCTCCGGTCGTTCGCAGCCGCCGCCGCAGGTGATCTTCGACGGCCTCGATAAACTCTCCGTTCGGACGAGGGGCCTCGCGATTGCTGGAAGGCGGGCGGGTCGCCATGATCCGATCCTCGTAGACTGGGGTCTGTTACAGCTCGGAGCTGTCGACATAGATCTGATAGGTGTCGATGGCGCCGTTCTCGATTTCGAGGACGTTCGCATACGGCACCTGCAGATCCCGCTCGCGCGTCGGGTGGTAGGTGACTTCTCCTCGAAAGACGACTCGCCGCGGCGTAGTGTAGACCTCGTCGATGCGGTGGCCGAGCCCCTCGAGCGACCCGACGAATCCGGCCACGAAATCCTCGATCGCCGGCCGACCCTCGACGGGCGGGTGATTGGCGTAGATGAACGTGCAGTCCTCGGCCAGATAGCTGCAAAACTCGGCGACGTCGCCGTCGTCGAGCGCGCTCATCATCTCGGTGATCCAGTCGGGAACATGCATCGCGGTCCTCCGAAAGAAGCAGGGGGAACAGCCGATCGTCGACCGGAAGTTTATATAGTTCAAAACAATTTGAACAAGGGTCGATTGTGGAGGCCCGGTGTTCGGGACAACGCCCGGGGGAGAGGCGGTTACTGTTTGAGCGCGGAGACGATGTTGGTGAAGTTGTCAGTCCAGACGACGTCCGCCACCCGGGGCTCCTCCCAGCCGGGAGCGTCTGCCAACTTCCGGAGGTGCTCCTTTTTGCGGGCGACCAGGGTGTAGTTGGACTGGTAGGCCAGGTCGGAGCTGTTCGCGGAGGGGGTGTAGGATTTCGTCCGGGCGGCCAGCCCCATCTTTTCGGCCAGGGCCCCGACGATCCCCTCGATGTTCAGGTAGCGATTGGAGACGTGAAAGGCGATCACGCCGTCCTGCTTGATGCGCGAGAGATACAACTCGACGGCCTCGACGGTCAACAGATGCGTCGGCACCGAGTCCGAGTTGTAGGCGTCCATGAACAACAGATCGTAGGATTGAGGTTCTTTTTGTTCGAGCAACTTTCGGGCATCCCCGATCTCGACCCGGCACGCCTCGCCGCAGTGGTCGAGGTAGGTGAAGTCCTCGCGGGCGATCTGCTCGACGACCGGGTCGATCTCGAAGAAGACGAACTCGGCGCCGGTCCCGTGGTACGGCGCCAGGCCTCCGGCTCCGAGCCCGGCGACGGCGACCTTCTCGTGGGGAAGTTGCTCGAAGACGTCGCCGATCGGACCGGCCGGGTGGTAGTAGCCGACGGGCGCGTTCTGGCGGTGCTCGGCGGTCGCCTGGATGCCGTGCTGGGTCGTCCCGTGCGAGAAGACCTTCACCTCGTTGCCCTCGATGCGGTCGGTATAGACGGTGTAGCTGGCGAAAAAGCTCCGCTCGTAGGTGGTCGCGGTCTGGACGTGCTCGTAGGAGGCGAACCCGATCAAAAGAAGCATCCCGAGCGCGACGTTCTGGACGCGGGGGAATTTCGCGACGGTGCCGACGACGACGATGACGAGCACGCCGATGCCGAGGGCGGTCGAGGGGGCGTCGAAGCTCAGAAGCCGAACGCTCCACAGGTAGGTGCCGATGCACGCCGCCAGGGCGAGGCCGGCGGCCCAGTCGACCATCGGTGAGTCGGCATCGCTCCTGGTGCGAATCGGCCAGATACACGCGATCCCGAGCGCGAGGACCAGATAGTATTCGAGCATCCAGTCGAACAGGGCGGGGGCGAGCAGGGAGTTGAACAGCCCTCCGAGAGCGCCGCCGACCGACATCCAGATGTAAAACTCGGTCAAATGTTCGGCGTGCGGGCGATCCTCGGCGAGGCTGCCGTGGAAGTACATGGCGAACAAAAAGAACATCCACAGGTGCAAAAAGACCGTAATCGTGATCGTGAAAAACTCGACGAACGTCGCCGCCAGCACCAGAAGGGTCACGAACGGAATCAGGGTTCGGTACAGCCAGAGATACAGCTTCATCCGGGCGAAGACGACGATGAAGCTCAGCAGATAAAAGCCGAGCGGGAGCACCCACAAAAGTGGCACCGAAGCGATGTCGGTGGTCAGATACTGGGTGACGCCGAGCATCAGGCTCGAGGGGATGAACGTGATCAGAAGCCACCAGCCACGGCGCTTCCAGCTCAGAGGTTCGGCCTCTCGGTCCGTGGTGCCGACCGGAGCGTCCCCGGCGTCGTAGACGAACAGACTGCACCCGACGGTCAGCAGCACGAGCAGTCCGAAACCGCCGGCCCAGAGGGTCGTCTGCGTGTCGACGGTGAAGGAGCGTTCGACGACGAACGGGTAGGCGAACAGTGCCAGGAGACTGCCGACGTTGCTGGCGGCATACAGGTAGTACGGGTCGTCGGCATCCGGGTGGTCGGTGAAGGCGAACCAGTGTTGAAAAAGCGGGGCCGAGCTGGAGACGATCAGCAGTGGCGGGCCGATCGCGATGGCGAGGGCAGCGAGCAACCACAGCGCTGGCGAGGACTGGGATTGCAGAAGCTGGGTCGGCAAGTCGAACGGCAGGCACAGGGCGACGGCGAGGGCGACCAGGGTGAAGTGCAGTCCGATCTGCCAGGGGGGAGGGAGCTTCTGGGCGATGACGTGGGCGTACAGGTAGCCGACGACGAGCATCGACTGAAAGAACAGCATGCAGGTCGTCCAGACCGAAGGGCTGCCGCCGAGGTGGGGCAGGATCATCTTGCCGACCATCGGCTGGACGACGAACAGGAGAGAGGCGGACGTGAAGATCGTGACGGCGAAGACGCCGAGAGCAAGTCGGTGGCGCCAGAGGGTCGAAAGGGAGTTCAAGGTAACCGTCGGTGTCGGGGGGAGGGGGTGAGTCGAAACCGCCCGACAGGGTAGGGGAGACGTCGCGCGGCGCAAGCGCCGTCGCTACGCCAGGACCGTCGGCATTTCGCGCCACATGACGACGTGCGGGCCGATGCCCTCGATCTCGAAGGTTTCGCCGTGGGACTCGAAGCCGTGCTCGGCGTAAAAATCGGCCGCCGAGATCCGGGCGTGGCACCAGACGATCTGCAGGTCGGGTTCGGCGGCAGCGAGGCGCGTCAGCGAGCCCTGCAAAAGTCGGGTGCCGAGCCCCTGGCGGCGGTGTCCGTCGTCGACGGCCATCCCGCGCAGCCTCACGGCCGGGGTGCCGAGATCGTCGGGGGCCTGCTCGCGTAGGAAGGTGACGACGGCGACCGGCCGGCCGCCGCCGTCGACGAGTCCGAAATGGTGGGTGTCGTCCGCCTCGTCTCCCTCGAAGGCCTTCGTCTCACCGTCGGGATAGCCCGGGCGGAGGACGCGGGTGCGGAGCGGGCGGACGCGGTCGGCGTTCAGTTCGCACAGTTCCATCGATGGAGGGGGTTACTCCTTGTCGCCTTCGAATTCGAAGTTACTGGTACTTCCATCGGAAAACTCGACGTCGATTTCCATCTCCAGTTCCCGTTGCTCGACGGTTCCCTCGCCCTCGAGTTCGACGCTGTCGGTAAACTGCTGGGTTTCCAAATCGACGTTCGAGTCTTCGATTTCGAATTCGGAACCGCCCGTGATTTCAGCTTCAAAGTCCTCGTCGATTACACAGTCGTCGCATTCGATCAGGATAGCGCCCGGTCCATCCGGGGTGATCTCGATTTCGTCGTCGCCTCCGCCCTCCCATTCGCCCTCATAGGTACCGGTCATCTTGCCGCGGGTAATGCACGAGGCAGCGAGACCGATGGTCAACAAACACACGAATGCACCGACGAGATGACCTTTCTTCATGACTGATACTCCTCGAACCCAGACTCACAGTAGGCTACCAATAGTGTGCGGCATATATAGTCAATCCGGCCGGGGGTTGCAAGACGGGTGGCCGGGAGGTGCGCTCATTCGAACGCCTCGGGCATCTCGGAGTCGACCTGGAACAACTCGCGATCTTCGAGGCGCAGAGCGCTCAGGTGCCCCCCCCAGACGCAGCCGCTGTCGAGGGCGTGGATGCGATCTTCGGCGTGGTAGCCGAGCGTCGACCAGTGGCCGAACACGACCTCGACGTCGGTCGACCGCCGGGCGGGATGGGCGAACCAGGGGACGAGATCGTCGGGCATCGGATCGAGCCCCTGCTTGTAATCGAAGTCCATCTGGCCGTCGTCGTCGAGACAGCGCATCCGGGTGGTGGCGTTGATGACGACCCGATGGCGCTCGAGGCCCGTCAGCCCATCGGACCAGCCGCGGGGGCGATTGCCGTACATGCGGTCGAAAAAGGCCGCGTAGTCCTCCGAGCGGAGCACCTGCTCGGTCTCGCGGGCCAGCTCGGCGGCGCGCTCGGCGCTCCAGGCGGGGAACAGGCCGGCGTGGACCATCATCCAGTCGTCCTCTCGGTGGACGAGCTTGCGGTGGCGGAGCCAGGTGAGGAGCTCGTCGGCGTCGGGGGCGTCGAGGATGTCGTCGAAGGTGTCGTCGGCGCGCGGCTCGGCCCCGCCGGCGGCGACCGCCAGCAGGTGCAGGTCGTGATTG
>CAZRLK010000052.1:0-8633 GCA_964600555.1 uncultured Bradymonadales bacterium | reverse complement strand
CGTCGTCGCCCGGTCGCCCAGATCACGCACCAGGCGAACGACACCGAGTGAGTCGGGTCCCCGGTTGACGAGATCGCCGACGAACCAGAGGCGATCCTCGGCGGGGTCGAAAGCGATCGCCTCGAGCAGCCGCTCGAGCGTCTGGCGGCAACCGTGGACGTCGCCGATCGCGTAGGTACTCATCTCGGATCGCAAACGTGGAGGGCAACACTGACGGGGGCGGTCGGTCGAACGACACCTCGCCCGCCGACGCCTCGACCTTGCCCGTCGTCGGGGCAGGTGATACGAAAATGGCGGTTTCAAATCATAGATTTGCCGTGGAGTTCACCCATGATCGACGCCGCCGACAACGTCCTCGAAGCCATCGGAGAGACGCCGCTGGTCCGCTCGCACACCCTCGCCGAACACGTCAAGACCGACGTGCTTCTCAAACTCGAGTTTCTCAATCCCGGCCAGAGCGTCAAAGACCGTCCGGCTCTCAAGATCATCGAGGAGGCCGAGGAAAATGGCGAGCTCGAACCCGGCGGCACGATCGTCGAGGCGACCAGCGGCAACACCGGCATGGGCCTGGCGATGGCGGCGGCGAACAAGGGCTACAACTGTATTTTCGTGATGCCCGACAAGATGAGCGACGAAAAGATCAAGACGCTTCGGGCCTTCGGAGCCCGCGTCGTGTTGTGCCCGACCGCCGTCGAGCCCGACGATCCGCGAAGCTACTATTCGGTCGCCGAGGAGCTGGCCGAGGAGACGCCCGGCGGCTACCTCGCCAACCAGTATTACAACCAGTCCAATCCCCGGGCCCACTACGAGACGACCGGCCCGGAGATCTGGGATCAGACCGACGGCGAGATCGACATCCTGGTGGCGACGATGGGGACCGGCGGGACGATCTCGGGGACGGCGAAATACCTCAAAGAGCAGAATCCGGAGATCGAGGTCGTCGGCGTCGACCCGCTCGGGTCGATTTACTATGACTTTTTCAAGACGGGCAAAAAGACCGAGGCGTACTCGTATCTGGTCGAGGGGTTCGGGGAGGACATCATCCCCGGGACGATGCATTTCGACTACGTCGACGAGGTCGTGCGGGTCAGCGACAAGGAATGTTTTTTGACCACGCGGCAGTTGGTACGGGAGGAGGGAGTCTACGCCGGAGGCTCGGCCGGCGGGGCCGTGGCGGCGGCGATCAAGTACGCCGAACGCATCGACCGCGAGGCCAACATGGTCGTCATCTTGCCCGACTCCGGTTCGAGGTATCTGTCGACGTTGTTCGACGACGACTGGATGCGCGAAAACGGGTTTCTCGAGGAGGATTGGGGGGAAGGCACGGTCGAGGACCTGCTCGCCCAGAAGGCGACCCGGGAGTTGTTTACGGCGTCGACCGGCGACGAGGTCGCCGAGGTGATCGACGTGATGAAAGAGCACGGCATCAGCCAACTTCCGGTCCTGCAGGACGGTGAGATCGTCGGGTTGATCAACGAGACGGATCTGCTGGAGCACCTGCTCGGCGAGGGGGCGCGCGACCAGCCGATCGACGAGCTCGTCGAGACGCAGTTTGCGATTGTCGAGCCGGACGACCGGGTGGCGATGATCGGCGAGTTTTTCAACCACAACAAGGTCGTCATCGTCGTCGACGAGCAGGACGAACCGATCGGCATCGTCACCAAAATCGACTTCATCGACTACATGAGCGAACACATGTAGCCGGCGGCCGGCGGGGGCGGCGCCGGATGTATTCCCCGTTGCCTTGCCGCATCCCATCCATGAGACGATTTTTCGGTACAATTTTCGTTCTGACCGGCGCGATTGCCCTGTCGGTCGGGCCCGCCGCGGGTGTCGAATCCGAGGAGCCGGTCGAGATCCGGTTCGACGTGCCGACGGTCGACGACGACAACCCCGAGATTCGGCGCGGCTCCCGAGAGGAGATCGCCAAACGGGCGAACGAGCGGATCCGCGCTCGGCTGGATGCGGCGGAGATCCAGTATCTCAACGTCTCGACGACCGACAACGGCAGGATCGTCGTCGAGGTCGACGCCGAATTCGACCGTGAGCTGGTCGAGGCGACCGTGGTGCCGGCGGGGCGGTTTCAGTTGCGCCCGATCGTGGCGGTGGGGAGCCGCTGGACGCAACTCAGCAGCGAGATGCCCGAGGGGCTCGAGATACGGACCGGCTCCGAGCCGCTCGAACCCAACAACGCCTACGTCTGGTCGAAGAGCCGCCGCAAGCTGCAGCGTTTCCTCGAGGAGGTCTCGATACCGGAGGGCGCGGTGGCCGTGTATCCAAGCGACGACGGCTGGCGGAGTGTGACGCTCGCCGATCCGCTCCTGAGTGACGAGCGGCTCGAGTCGGCCGAGATTCGCCGGGTCCGCACGGGGTCGCCGTTCGTGACGGTGACCTTCGAGTCGGGAATCGGGCGAAGTGCGAGCGAACGTGAACGGCGTCTTGCAGCAGTGATCGACGGCGAGGTGGTCTCGGTGATGAAAGCGAGTGCCCTGCACGAACAGACGCTGAGTATCCCGACGCCGGATCACCTGTCGGGCTGGGAGGCGTCGATGCGATGGGCTCGCCAGGTCGCCGGCCGCCTCGCCGTGACGATGCCCGTGACTCTGGTCCCGACCGAGGAGTGGAAAAAAGATGGCTGACAAGCTTCTGCCCGAGTCGGTTCGCGGCGGATGGTACGTCGTTCCCGCCGACGACCGCGAGATTCCGGAGGCGATCGAACAGGAGGGCGAGATTCTCGTCTTCCGCCTCGACGGCACCTACGTGCGCTACGAGATCGACGAAGAGAGCCGCCGGGAGGCCGAGCGGGGTGAATACACCTTCGACGGAGATTTTTTGATTCTCCGCGGCGAACGGACCGACACCTACCGAGTACATCCGGAGGCGGTCTGGTGCTGGAGGTTGGAGGGAAAAAAAGAGGAGCGTTTGATGCTGCGCGGTATCCTCGACCGACGGGAGAGCGTCGAGTTGAGCGAGACGCGCAGAGACGAAATCGAGCGAATGCCGGTGCGGGTGTTCGTGCGTTCGATCTTCGACGGGGCGCAAGAGGGCGAGATTTGCATGCTGATCCACGAGTCGGAGGGCGACGAGCTGGCCATCGGAGCCCTCTCCGCCGAAGCTCCCGACGAGGCGAAGATGTGGATCGGCGTCACGCCGTTCGTCGAGGGACTCGCGCCGGCGGTCTGGGAGCGGATCGTGCGCGAGTCGTACCTCGAGATCCACCGCGACGACCTCGGCGGCCTGGCCCGGGTCGAACTGGAATTTTTCGGGCTGGATCACTCCAGGACCTTCGAGATCTGAGGGGTACTGCGGGGGGAGACTGCGAGGGAGCGGCTCGCGACCTGCTGGGGGGCGGCTCGGGAAGTGCAGGCAAACGCCGCGGGCGACCGCGAGGCGATGACGCGATCACTCCCCGCCGACGTCGACGTAAAGCGACCGGATGGTCTTTCCGGAGCGTTTGAACCGGACGATGGCGACGATCGCCTCGACGACGCTCCAGACACCGAGAATCAACAACAGCGTGCCGACGGCGAACAGAATCCAGTTGCCGCTGTGATAAAACTCGAGGGCATTTTGCCCCATCGCCACGATCGTCGTCACGAGCATGGCGGCCATCGGGATGCCGGCCAGATACCACTGTTTGTCGCGCATCAGCAGATACAGGGTCACGACCAGCAGAGCGAGGCCGGCCATCAGCTGATTGGTCGTGCCGAACAGCGCCCAGAGCTTGAGGCCGGCGGGCTGGCCGTCGATTTCGTAGAAGGCGAAAAAACCGATGGCGGCGGCGGCAAAGAGGCCGGAGAGGTAGCGGTTTTCGAACATCTCGAGGCCGAACGTCTGGCCGATCTCTTCGATGTTGTAGCGCAGAAGGCGGGTGGCGCTGTCGAGCGAGGTCAGCGCGTAGCTGACGACGACGACGGCGATGAACGAGGCGCCGAGGCCGGTCGGCACTCCGAGTGGTTCGAGAAAACTGGCGGCCCCGTTGATGAAGACGCTGACCTTGGCGCCGAGGGCGCCGACCTTCTCCCAGCTGGCGTAGTGGGACTGCCAGGCGGAGCTGCTGGCGACCCCGGCGGTCGTCGCCAAAACGGCGATCAATCCCAGAAGCGACTCGCCGATCATGCCGCCGTAGCCGACCGGCCGGGCGTCGGTCTCGCGGTCGAGCTGCTTGGCCGTCGTGCCGCTCGAGACGAGGCTGTGAAAGCCGCTCGCTGCCCCGCAGGCGATGACGATGAAGACGAACGGGAACATCGACGGGGCGCCCTCGGGGTTCGGGTCGACGGCCGGGGCGACGAATTCGGGTTGGCCGACGAACACGCCGAGATACAGGCCCCCGAGGCCGAGAAACAGCAACATGACGTTGAGGAAATCGCGCGGCTGCAACAACACCCAGACCGGCAGAACCGAGGCGACCAGTGCGTAGGCGAGGAGCACGGTGCTCATCGAGTCGATCATCATCTCCGAGCGTGTGCCCGCCTCGGCGGCCTCCGCTGAGATGCCCATCCATCGGGCGAGGGCAAAGTCGTTGAAGGCCTGCAGATTGGACTCGAAGACCGCCAGGACGGTCTCGGTCTGAGCCAGATAGATCAACGCGAGGAAGGCCGCGAAGCCGAGCGGCGTCATCCACGACCACGAAAGGCCCTTGCGGTAGCCGAGCCAGCCGAGCAGCGAGGCGATCAGCATCAGGCCGAACGACGGGAGGATCGCCTGGGGGAAGTGGACGTCGGCCGCCTCGGAGCTCATCGGCGGGGAGAGCAAAAAGGCGATGACCCAGACGAACACGCCCATCGCCAGGGCGACCAGAAAAAAGATGATCAGGTGCAACAGGGTCTTGGCGCGCTCGCCGATCAGGCCCTCGGCGACGACCCCGATGCTCTTGCCGCGGGCCCGGATGCTGACGACCAGCGCGCCGAAATCGTGCATGCACCCGACGAACAGGGCGCCGAGGACGACCCAGGCCATCGCCGGAAGCCAACCCCAGATCACGGCGACCGCCGGCCCGAGCATCGGCGCCAGGCCGGCGATCGAGGCGTAGTGGTGGCCGAACAGGACGGGGGAACTGGTCGGGACGTAGTCGACGCCGTCGGTCATCGAGTGGGCCGGCGTCTGACGGGCGTCGTCGAGTTCGAAGACCTCGGCGGCCAGATACCGGCTGTAGAAATGATAGCCGAGAAAGTAGGCGACGAACGCCAGTGCTGTCGCGACGGCTGCGTTCATGGGTTCGGGGCGTCAGTCGTCGGGCGTCGGGCGGGGGGCGTCGCTCAAATCGTACCGAGCGGTTTGGCGATGACGTCTTCGATGATGTTGCAAGCCTCGTCGATGTCCTCTTCGCTGAGCGTCGCCGAGACCGACAGCCGGAAGCGCCGCTCGTGGGCCTCGACGGCGGGGAAGTCGACCGGCTGGACGAACAACCCGCGGCTCTGGGCCTCGAGGGCCATCGGATACAACTGCTCGGCCGAGTCGCCGATGATGATCGGGATGATCTGGGAGTTGGAATCGCCGAGATCGAGATTCAGGTTTTTCAGGTTCTCCCGGAAATACTCGACGTTGTGCCACAGCTCGTTGCGCAGCGAGTCGTCGCGGGTGGCGACCTCCAGGGATTTCATCATCCCGGCGACGATCGGGGGCGGGAGGGCGCACGAGAACTGAAACGGCGAGGCGTACGATTTGAGGTAGTCGATCAGGGGAGCGTTCGAGCAGACGAATCCCCCGACCCCGCCGAACGACTTGCTGAGCGTGCCGAAGCTGACGCCGATCTCGTCCTCCATCCCGTAGTGTTCGGCGACGCCCTGGCCGTTTTCCCCGAACATCAGAGTCGAGTGTGCCTCGTCGAGGTAGATCGGGACGTCGTGGTGGTTGCAGACCTCGGCGATGGCGGGCAGGTCGACCAGGTCGCCGTCCATCGAATAGACCCCCTCGACGGCGACCAGCCGGCGTTTGCCGGAGTGGCGCTCGAGCTGGGCGTCGAGCGACTCCGGGTCGTTGTGTTCGAAGGAGACGAGCTTCGCGCGGGCGAGCGTCGCCCCGTCGACGATGCTCTTGTGGCATTTGTCGTCCATGACCAGCACGTCGCCCTTCTGGAGCATCCCCTGCATCGCCCCCATGTTGCCGCCGAGCCCGCTCGAAAACAGCATCGCCGCCTCCTGGTCCTTGAAGTCGGCGAGCTGGGCGGCGAACTCGGTGTGCAGGTCGAACGTCCCCGAAAGCATCGCCGATCCGGAGGCACTGAGCCCGTATTCCTGGGCGGCCTCGTGGGCGGCCTCCAGGACCTCCGGGTGTGTCGAGAGCCCGAGGTAGTTGTACGAGGTGAGATTGATCATCTCCCGGGTCTCACCGTCGACATTGCTGGTCATGACGGTGCGCGACTCGGGGGCGTTCTTCAGCGGTTGCTCGTACAGGTCGAAGGCGAGCTGGATGCGGGGGTCCTGTTTCCACTCGACGAACGCATCCGGCGGTGAGAGCACGTCCGGATTGTCGTTCCACTGAAAGTCGGCGAGGCTGAAGTCGGTGGCGTCGAAATCACTCATGGTACATCCGAATCAGACAGAAAACGCGGGCGCGAGCCACTGCGGTGGCGCTCAGTCGACGTGTTCGGCGAACTTGTCGGCGAGGCCGTTGATGGTTTCGATGTCGGCCAGCTGCGAGCGAGGAATCTTGATGCCGATCTGGCGCATCACCGAGGTGACGACCTCGATGACATCGAGGCTGTTCGCCCCGAAATCGCGCATCGACAGATCGGGGTCGAGCTCCGCTTCTTCGACGTCGTCGAGCTGTTCGGCCAGTTCCTGGGTCAGAAGTTCGACGATTTCATCTTTGCTCATGGGTACGTCCTGCGTTTGATACGACTTGGCGAATGCGAAATCCGCGGCGGCCATCCCGCCGACGGTGAGTCGGTACTCAGTGCCCGAAACGCTCGATTATGTAGCTACTGGTTCTGGAGAATTCAAGGGCGAAAACCGGACGCGTAGTCGGAACGGGGCCCGCCCGACATCGGCCGGCCGTCGCCCGGAGAACGACGCATCGACGCCGCCGACCGGCGGTGCTTCGCGTGCCTGGACAACACGAACGTCGCTACGGTACTTGAGGCTCGTTCATCGCGACAGCAGCCGACGCCGAGACCATGTATCGACTGCGCGATTCCGACGACGAACCCGGGGGCGTGACCGTGCGTCCCGTGATGGGGTTGCGGGACAAACACCGGTTCATCCGGTTTCCCCGGGAGCTGTACGCCGACGATCCGGCCTATCGGCCGAAGCTCGACCTCATGGTCTGGGAGGAGATCACGCCGAGTCGCAACGCCTGGTTCGAGCACGGCGAGGCCCGGCTGTTTCTGGCGGAGCGCGACGGGGAGGTCGTCGGGCGGATCTCGGCGCAGGTCGACCACGAGCATCTGCGGGTCCACGACGACGGGGCCGGGTTTTTCGGGTTTTTCGAGGTCGACGACGACCCGGAGGCCGCCGCCCAGCTGTTGGGCGTCGCCGAAGACTGGTGTCGGCGCCGGGGGATGGAGCGGATCCGCGGCCCGTTCAGTTTCTCGATCAACGGCGAGGCGGGACTTCTGGTCGAGGGCTTCGAGTATCCGAACTACGTGATGATGCCCCACGGTCGGCCGTACTACGAGAGACTGGTCGAGGAGGCGGGCTTCGAGGGGGTTCAGGACCTGTACGCCTGGCGGTTCGAGCGCGAGCAGCTCCCGGAGCGAGTGCGCTGGATGGCGGGGGATGTCAAAGAACAGGAGGGCCTCGAGATCCGGAATCTCGACATCGACCACATCCACCGCGACGTCGAGATCATCATGGAGGTCTTCAACGACGCCTGGTCGGACAACTGGGGGTTCGTGCCGCTGACCGAGGCGGAGGTCGCTCAGGTCGCCGAGGAGTTCAAACTGATCGCCGACGAGGACCTGTGCATGATCGCCGAGTACGAGGGCGAGCCGGCGGCGATCGCGCTGGCCTTGCCGAACATCAACGAGGCGCTGTGCGATCTGGACGGCAAGTTGCTTCCGTTCGGGTGGGCGAAACTGTTGTACCGGCTGAAGGTCGACCCGGTCCGGTCGTTTCGTCTCATTTTGCTCGGTATCAAAGAGGAATATCGCGGGACGGCGCTCGGGGCATTGAGCGTGCAGTTGTACGCCGAGATTCACGACCGCGCCTACGAGGCCGGCTACCAGGAGGCCGAAGCGAGCTGGACGCTCGCCGACAACGACGACATCAACGACGGCATGGAGTTCATGGGCGCCGAGCCGTACAAGACCTACCGGATCTTCGAAAAAGGACTCTGAGTGCTCGGGGAAGGCTCGCAAAAGGCTCGGGAAGACTCGTAGAAGGTGTCCGAACTTCCAGAGTAGCGCGCCTTTTACCACGAGATTTTTGCGAGCAGTCCCCGAGCAGTCCCCGAGCAGTCCCCGAGCAGTCCCCGAGCTTTTCCCGAGCAGTTTACGAGTCGGAGAGGCGGTCGTTTAGCGCCTCGACGGTCTCGTCGACCCCGAACATGTAGATGAAGCTCCCGAGCCTCGGACCCTCGTCCTGACCGAGGAGCATCCGGTACAATGCTGTAAACCAGTCGCCGAGCGAGGCATCGCTCTCCTTGCCGAAATCGTAGGCGGCGTTCTGGATCTCTTCGGGGTCGTCGCCGTC
>CAZRLK010000051.1:12251-29806 GCA_964600555.1 uncultured Bradymonadales bacterium | reverse complement strand
GCCACCGACTCCGGAGACACGACAGCCCCGCCAACCCCAGCCACAGCTGGATGGAGAAGCCCATGGACGACCTTGTCGAAAGCGTCGAAGCACAGGAACTTCGCGACGATCTGCCGCACTTTCGCACCGGCGACACCATCCGCGTCCACCAGCGGATTCGCGAGGGCGAAAAGGAGCGCATCCAGGTCTTCGAAGGAATCGTCGTCGCCCGCAAGGGGAGTGGGGCCGGTGAGACGGTGACCGTGCGCAAGATCTCGATCGGCGGGATCGGGGTCGAAAAGATCTTTCCGATCCACAGCCCGCGCATCGAGAAATTCGAACTGGTCGACATCGGGCGGGTCAGCCGCTCGAAGCTGTATTACCTGCGCGACCGGCAGGGCAAGTCGGCCCGGGTGCAGACCAAGCGTGAGCGCAAAGGGGTCTGATGCGCCTCAGGCAGTTGATCTTCCAGGGGGTGGGCGACCAGTCCTCGCCTGGCCGCCTGAAATTCGGCGGCGAATTCGGTCGCGCCTTGCTGCCCGGGGGCCTGTCGATGAGCGACACCCGGGCGCTGCTGATCGCGTTGTTGTATCCCGGCGAGGAATCCGAACAGGAGCTCGAGCTGCTCGAGGAGGGGCCGAGCCCGAAACTCGCCCTGATCGTCGAGGCCGGCTCGGAGACGATCCGCATCGTGCGTGGCCGGTCCGTCGATTCGGTCCGCCTCCAGGGGCGCAAGGCCGGCGACTGGCAGACGATCGTCGACGGCCACTCCAAGACCACCAGTTTTCTCGACAATCGCCTGGGGCGTCCGTCGATTCGCCTGTTTCGGGCTCTGAACCTCTGGGATTTCGAGGGGGCCGCCCGCGAGTCCGCGCCGGTCGTCGATCCGGAGGAGATCGGGCCGGAGGCCGTCGAGATGGTCGAAGAGTACCGGCGCACGCTGGAACTCGACGAGCTGGAGTCGGAACTGGCGCGACTCGACGACGAGATCGAGAAGTTGCGCGACAAGTACGGCAAAGGCCTCGACGTCGAGCGGCGGCTCGAGCAGGCGACCAGCCAGCTCGAGACCATCGATCTGTCGGCCCTCGACGAAGACGACCTCGAAGTGCTCGAGGACAAGGAGAGTCGGCTTTCGGAGTACCGCGAGAAGCTCGAGCAGTTGACTCGTGACGAGCGCGAGGCCCGCGAGCGAGTGGCCCGGATGGAGCCCGAGCCGCCGTGGCGCCACCGGGAGCTGTGGGCGGGACTGGCGATCGGCGTGGTGGCGGTGGCCACGAGTCTCCTGTCGAGCAGTCTCCGCTGGGTCGTGCTCGTCGATACGATCGGCTTCGGCCTCGTCGCCTGGACGCTGCTCGAATACCTGACCGACCGCGAGCAGGTAAACATCCACAAGGTACGGGTCGAGTCGGTCAAGCGGCGTTCGACGGAGGTGCGCCGGGAGATGATCGAATTTCGGGAGCACGCCGACCACCTTCTGGTGCACGCCGGGGCCGACAACGAACAGCAGTTGTTGCACCGCCACCAGAAGGCCGAACAGCTCCGCGAGGTCGTCGACAACCTGGAACAAAAAGCCGAGAAGCTCGCCGGCAACGAAAAGTTCCAGAAGGCGCGGCGTCGCCTCGAGAAGCTGGAGACGAAGCGACAGAAACTCCAGGACCGTCGCGAGGAGTTGCCCGAATACGGAGCGGATCTGTTTCGCCTGGAGAACGAGCTGCAGGCGCTCGGAGTCGACCCGAAGGACGTCGAGCGAGCCTACCGCGGAGAAGACGACGAGGACGAAGAGCGCTCGCCGTTCGAGCTGCTGGTGGAGTTGGCCGAGGATCTCGGCTACAGGAAGTCCGGTGCGCTCGATGCCAAGACGGCGAAGCTGTGGCACAAGATGACCCGCCACATTCTCGGCAACGATTTTCAGGACGTGAAGGTCGGGGAGGACGGGCAGCTCGAAATCGAGCAGTTCGGCGAGGCCGACGATCTCGATCGGTGGCTGGTGCGTCATCCGGACGAATCGCGGCTCATTGCCGGGACTCTCGCGCTGTCGCTGCATCTGCGGGCGGCGGATCGCGACCGGCGCGTCGAGACGGTCTGGCTGGAGGATCCGGACGATCGCTATCCGGCCGCTCTGGCCGAGGGATTGAAAGACGTGCTGAAGGGAGCCACCAAGCGCGCCGATTTTGCGCTCGTGGCGCCCGCCTGAGCGCCCGGCTCGAGGAGTGACCGTGCAGGAAGCACTGTTCGACGAGATTCCCGGGATCGGCGAGGAGATCGGAGCCGTCGAGCGATGGTGCCGGCGTCGGGATCTGGAGGTGATCGTCGGGGTGGACGAGGCGGGACGCGGACCTCTGGCGGGGCCGGTTCACGCGGCGGCGGTTGCGGTCGACCTGACGCGGCTCGACGGCGGGTGGCTCGAGTTGCTCGACGATTCCAAACAACTGAGTGCCGACCAGCGCGAGCGGGCCTTCGACGAGATCCACGAGGCGGCGCCCGCCTGGGCGATCGCGGCGCGGTCTCCGACGGTGATCGACGAGATCAACATCCTGGAGGCGACCCGAGAGGCGATGCTGGAGGCGGTCGACGAGGTGGTGGCGGCGCTGCAGTCCCCGCCGGCGTGCCTGTTTGTCGACGGGGACATGCAGTTGCCCACCGATCGGCGTCAGCGCGCCCTCGTACAGGGCGATGCCCGAAGCTGGGCGATCGCCGCCGCGAGCATTCTTGCGAAGGTCTCGCGCGACCGGGTGATGGTCGAGTACGGCAGCAAGTGGTCGGCCTACGAATTCGCCAGCAACAAGGGATATCCGACGCCCGCTCACCGGGAGGCGCTCCGAGCGCACGGCCCCTCGCCGATCCACCGGCGAAGCTTCGGCGGCGTCGAGTGAAGTCGGGAGCGCCGGGGGCGGTGGCGCCGACATCGGAGGGGGCATTCGGACCCGCTTCGACGGGCAGAACGGGCACACGCCCCCGCCTCGCCCGGCGCAGCTCACCGGTCGGCATCCGGCTGGTTCCCCTCCTCGCTCTCCTGCTCCGCCATACGCTCCTCGTATACCTCGCGGAAGGGACGACGATCGAGGGTCTCCCAGACCCTCTCGCGGATCTGATAGGTCGTCGGGTCGGTCTCGTCGCCCTCCTCGTCGAGTTGCGACGGTGAGCCCTCGATGTGAAGCACCGCGTCGCCCCACCGCTCCAGATAAATGCGCTCGCCGCTCTCCTCCTCGTCGCCGCCGCGGCGGTAACACGTCGACGAGCCGAATTTGCCGGAGGCGGTCCGGGTCGAGGCCTCCGGAAAACGCTTCCCGGTCACCGCATCCAGCACGGTGTAGTACTGGCGGGCATCGCGCCGGGAGTCCCAGATCGACAGGTGCACCAAAAGCGGGGGCTCGCCTTCCTTTTGCTGGTAGGCGAACAGCCGGTCGCCGTCCCACCCCGTCGTTGCATCCTCGGCTCCGAGGTCGGTCTCGATGCCCTCCTCGTCGTCGAGATGGTGCTCGAGAAAAAGGCGCATCTGAAATTCCCCGAGGACGCTGTCGTAGATCTGGTCGTGGGCGGGGAGCACGCGCCCCGGGTCGAACTCGAGCACGACCGGCTCGTCGCGGTTGGCGTAGCGCGTCGGGTGGAGGATCTGTTCGGTCGAGACCGGCGGTCGATCGTAGACCCCGTTGAAGTCCTCCCAGCTTTGGTTCGAGCGCATGGCGATGACGAACCGCATGCCGGCCAGGTACGGAAAGATAAGCGATCGACGAATGATCGATGGGGCGTCGCTCAGAGCGGAGTCGAACAGATCCGAGGGGGAGGCCTCGTTTTCCTGCCGGTCGTTCTGCGAGCCCGACAGAGCCCCCATTCCGCCCCCGCCGCCGAGTTGCTCCATCGCCCCGAGTTTGTCGTAGTCGAGCTGGCGGAGCATGTTGGCCATCATCGGAATGTCGACGATGCTGCGAGTCTGCCCCTCGGGCAAGGTGCCGTTTTCGTACAGGGAATAATCGAGCATCAGGACGGTCGCGTCGCCTTCGATGAGCGCCGAGCGGGCGAGCTGGAAATCGCCGTGCTCCCGGCCGCTGAACGGCTTCAACATCTCGGTCAGATCGAAATGTTGATCCTGGATGGCGTGAAAGATCTCGTGGGCCATCGCCGGGCGCTGCAGATCGAGGGGAATGCCGACCATGATGTTCAGCTCGCCGGTCTCCTGGTCGTAAAAGCCGGCGATCTGTTCGGTCAAGACGTCGAGCATGGCCTCACGATAGTCGAACTGCTCGGGGATCAGCCCGAGCTGCCGGTAGACGGCCTCCTCCTGGCGCATCTGCTGTTTGCTCTGCTCTTCGGCGAGTTTGTCGACCAGGACGTCCCGCAGCTGCTCGCGGGTCTTGACGCCTTTGTCGACATCCCGCCTGGGGGAGAGTCCCCGGATGCGCGCCACCTGGTCGGTGATCTCGCTGGCCTCATCGAGGAGTTTCTCGGCCGAGGGCGTCGGTCGACCCTTCTTTGATTGTTCGTCGCTCTCCTCGGTCGTCTCCGAGTGGTCCGTGCTGTCGGCTCCCTCCCGGGGGGTCTGTTCGGTTTCGGCCGACCCGGAGGCCCCCGATTCCTCGCCGGACGACTCCTGACCGGCGGCCGGTGCGGGGCCGGCCGCCAGGGCCAGCACGGCGGCGAGAACAGCAGCGAGTCCGAGGTGTCGGAACAGAGGGGACGCAGGGGACATGGTGAGTCCGCATGAGAGGTGAGGCGAGCGACGTGATCCGTTTATATATCAGCCCTCGACGCCCTTAAAGCGGCGTGTCCTGCGGGAGGCTGCGCGCCAGTTTGCTCGGCCGCGGCGCCGCCATGAACCTTGACGGAAGCCGCTGATCGAGGGCATCCTACTAGCCGCTTTTCGACCAGTGGTCGTCTCTGGAGGAACAGGTATGGTCACACGCGAGAGCCTCGGTGGGCTGGTGATGGTCGCCTGGGTCGTCGCCTCGGCGCTGGCGCTCGGTCTGACGGGTTGTTCCGACGATCTGTACGGCAACTGTACGCCGGACAATTGCGGGGAGGAGACGGCCGAGAGCTGTGTAGCCGAGCCGAACTTTCAGTGCTCGACGCGCACCTGCGGCAAGTACGAGGGGAGCGAGCCGTTTTGTACGCAGGAGTGTACTTCGGACGGCGAATGTCCGGGCGGTGCCTGCAAGAGATTCGTGCTCGGCCAGCAGACGAAATACTGCGTCCCTTCCGACGAGACGTGACAGGCACGCGGCGGGCGTAGCTTCGGGCAATCCTCGAGTCACAACGGCGAGCGAATCGAGATGCGGAGTCGGTTTATGCGAAGACGGCTGGCAGTGGTGATCCTCGGCGCCGTCGGGGCCCTGCTCGGGGCGCCTCAGTCGGCGGCGTCCCAGACGATGGAGTTCGGCGAGGAGGACGCCGAGGAGACGATGGAATTCGGCGAGGAGGAGACCTCCGGGGACGACGAGCAGGTCGAAGCCGAGGCCGGGCCGGCCAAAGACATCCTCAAAGAGGGCCAGGGGCTGTACAAGGAGAAAAAATACGACGAGGCGAGTCTGATCTTCTATCGGATCCTCGACGAGGACAAACTCGCGGCGCCGTCGGTCGTCCCGGAGGCGCGCTACGAACTGGGCAAGACCCTGTTTCGGATGGATCTGTACCAGGGGGCGTTGACGCAGTTCGGCGAGATCGTCAACGAGGGCGAATCCCACCCGTATTATGTGCCGGCGCTCAACGGCCTGCTGTCGCTCTCGGAGGTCATTCCCGCCGATCCGGTGCTCCAGCAACACCTCGCCAGCTATGTCGATCGGTTTCCCGATCAGGTCCCCGAAAAATACCGCGACCGGTACGCGTATCTGACCGGTCGGCACTTTTATCGCAAACTGGACGTCCCGAAGGCCGTCGAGATGCTCGGGGCGGTCCGGCCGAAGAGTCGACTGTATCCGAAGGCCCGCTACATCCTGGCGACGACCCACGTCGCCAACTACGATGCGGAGCCGGCCCTCGAGGCGTTCAAAGGAGTCCTCCAACACCTGATCGATCAGCGCCAAAGGGGGGGGCTGAACGCCGAGCAGCGTAAGCTGTTGGAATTGACGAATCTCGGTATGGCGCGGGTCTTTTATTCGACCGGCGACTACGAGACGAGCCTCAAATACTACGATCAGATCGAGCGCGGTTCGCCGCGCTGGGCGCAGGCGCTGTTCGAGTCGAGCTGGGCGTATTTTCAGCTCGACCGCTACAACAAGGCACTCGGCAACCTCCACTCGCTGAACTCGCCGTTTTTCGACGACGCGTATTTTCCCGAGGGGCCGGTCCTGTCGGGCGTGATCTATTTTTACAACTGCAAATACGATCGCGTGCGCTACGAGCTCGACAACTTCGAGTACACCTACACGCCGCTGCAGGAGGAGATGCAGCGCATCCTGGACGAAAACCCGGACAGCTCCTCGATGTTCGAGTGGTACCAGCAACTGCAAGACGGGGAGGTCGATACAGACCCCCGGACCACTCGCATCATTCGGGCGGCGCTCGACGACAAGGAGGTCACCTCGAAATTCCGCCTGGTCGAGCAGATCGAGCGGGAGGTCGACAAGATCGAATCGATGCCCGACTCGTGGAGTTCGAGTTCCCTCGGGGAGACTCTCACCCAGGATGCGGCTCTGGCCGAGAGCTCGGCGACCGACGAGGCCGGGGAGCTGGCCCGCCAGCGGCTGCAGCGGCGCGTCGACAAGCTCGGCGATCTGATCAACCAAAAGGAGAAGGTGTTGTTCGAGGTCGCCCGGGCTGAAAAGGGCCAGCTCGAGGCCGACATCCGCGCCGGGATGGAGGTCGAGCAGCAGGCCGGGGAGGCCGGGGCGGTCGAGGTGAGCAACGAGGAGATGTACTGGCAGTTCGACGGTGAGTACTGGCGAGACGAGATCGGCGAGTACGTCTTCAACATCAACTCGCAGTGCCAGCGGTGAACGCCCGCCGAACGGACAGGTGGTGCGGAGACGTGCTTGAAATGCAGGAATCTGCCCGATTGTAACTGGAAGTGGAACGTGGCGGCGCGGGGGCCGGGACCGCGTTAGGACTGGGAACCGACGCCCGACAACTACGGAGAGCGACGATGAGACGGCGAGACTCGAAGCATGCTCGCAGGCTGCTCGGCTGGATCGCCATGCTCGCTACGGCCCTGGGGGCGGTCTCGGCGATGGCCGCCGAGGCGGAAGATGAAAAGGGCGAGGAGGAAGTCGACGTCGTCGAGGCGCAAAACCAGAAAGACCGCCCGACGCTCGAAGACGACCAGGGGGATGGCCCGGACTTCGAAGCCGAGGAGTTCATCGCCGAGAAGAACTTCGCAACGGTCAAAAAACAAGACGAGGCGATCTACCGGCTCAAGGATCTGCTCGAATCGACCTCGAAAGACGACTCCGAGCGCGCCGAGATCCTGTTCAACCTCTCGGAGATGTACTGGGACAAATCCAAGTACTACGAGCAGGAGGCATTCCGAAAACAGGACGAGTGCTATGCGCTGGAGGAGGCCGGCGAGGGTGACGAGCGGATCCAGCAATGCAAACAACAAAAGGAAGATATGCTCGCGGAGTCGAAACGACTCCGGGGGAAGGCCGTCGATTTGTACAAACAGATCGTGCGCAACCACTCCGATTTCGACCAGCTCGACAAGGTGCTTTTTTACCTGGCCACGAACCTCGATCAGGTCGGCCGCTCCGACGAGGCGATGAAGGTCTACCGCAAGCTGCTGGCCAAGTTCCCCGACAGCGACCACAAGCCGAACATCCTGCTGGCGCTCGGCGAGCATTACTTCGACGAAAAAGAAGATCCGAAGCGGGCCCTGCAGTTTTATCAGAAGGTCACCGAGTTCGAGGACTCGAGCGTCTATAGCTACGCGCGATACAAGGCCGCCTGGTGCTATTACAACATGGAGCAAAGGGACAAGGCGCTGCAGGTGTTCGTCGACGTCATCGACTACGCCAAGGCCCATCCCGACCAGCCGAACGCCGGGGCGCTGGTCAAGCAGGCGCGTGGGGACATCGTCATGACCTACTCCGAGATCGGTAGTCCGGAGAATGCGATTTCGTTTTTCGAGGATCTAACCGACGACCGCGAAGAGGTCCTCAAGATGGCCGAGCAGCTCGCCATCCGCTACTCGGACAAGTCGAAATACGACTACTCGACGAAGATGTATCGGAAGCTCATCCAGATCCGGCGCAAGAGCATCAAGACGGTCGACTACCAGTACGAAATTGTCCGCAACCACACGACCGAGGATCCGTATGAGCAGTCGACGATCGAAGAGCTCGTCAAGTTGATGAAACTGATCCAGCTCGCCGACGCCGGGAAGTTCGAGGACAGTGAGGACGTCGATCTGGACAAGACCAAAGACCGGGTCCAGCAGTTGGTGCGCCAGTGGTCGACGCGGTTTCACCGCGAGGCGCAGGTCACCAAAAACAAGTCGCTCTACAAGATGGCCTTCTTTTTGTACGACAATTTCCTGGATACCTTCCCGGAAAGCGAACACATCTATGAGATGACCTTCTACGACGCCGAGATTCTGTATCGGCTCGAGCGCTACGAGAAGGCCGCGAAGTTGTACCGGGACGTCATCGATATCGATCCGGAAGGCGAGTACACCGAGAAGGCGGCCCACGGGATGGTCCTGGCGTATTTCGAGGTGGTGAATACCTCCGAGGAGCGGGCGGATCTGGAGAATCCGATCCAGTACGAGGACAACGAAGCCCGGACCGAAGAGGTCGAAGGCGACGAGGAGGAGGGGGGGAAGGAGACTCCGGAGAAAAAGGAGATCAGCGACATCAAAAAAGACCTCGTCGAGGCGTGCCAGATCTACCAGAAACACGTCCCGGAAGGCGACAAGATCGTCGATGTCAAATACACGATGGCGCGGGTGTATTACGAACACAATCATCTCGAAAAGGCCATTGAGATCTTTCAAGACATCGCCTTCAACCACCCCGACCACGAGCTGGCGGTCGTCTCGGCGAACCTGCATCTCGACTCGATCAATCTGTTGGACGACTTCGAGATGCTCCACGAGGCGGTCTCGCAGTACATGAACGATCGACCCTTCGAGGACGAGGAGTTTTACTCGAGCGTCGATACGCTCAACCGGGCGATCCGGTTCAAACTGTGCCGCGAAAAGGAGAATGCCGAAAAGTGGCGGCCGGCGGCGACGTGTTACGTCGATTTTTACCGGGATTTTCCCGACTCCGAACACGTCGACAAGGCGTTGTACAACGCGGCCCTGGCCTTCGAGCGGATCAAGGAGCTGGGCAAGGCGATCCAGGTGCGGGTCTTTTTGCTGAAAGCGACGCCGAACTCGGATCTGGCGCCGGAGACGCTGTTCAATATCGGCGGCAACTACCACGCCCTCGCGGTGTACAGTCGAGCGGCGAAATTCTACGAGGAGTTCGTCGAGAACTTCCCGGACAAAGAGAAGATGGCCGAGGAGGCGCTGGCCAACGCCTCGACGTTCCGCCAGGGGCTCGGCCACTACGATCGGGCGATCGAAGACTACCAAAAGTACCTGGAGTTGTTCGGGGACAACTCCGACCGCGCCAAAAAGGTCGCCGACGTCGCCTTCCAGATCGCCAAGATCTACGAACAGCAGGACCGGCCCGCCAAGGCCCGCGAGCAGTACGAGGAGTACATCGAGTCGTACGCCGACCGGGGCACGCGTGACCGGCTGTTGCAGGCGCATGTGAAGATCGGATTGTACTACTGGAGTCACGACGACCGGGACCGAGCGCTCGAGGAGTTCGACGAGACGCTCGAGGTGTACCGGTCGTTTTCGGACGAGCAAAAAGAGGAGCTGACGGCCGGCCGAGACGCTGCGGCGCAGGCAAAATTCATGATCGGCGAAGACGTCTACGAGGAGATGAGCGAGATCGGCGTCGAGTCGTCCGATGAAGAAGAACTTCAGGAAAAGTTCCAGGAGAAGCTCAAGGTCGCCGAAGAGGCCCAGAAGATCTACGAGGAGGTCATCAAGTTTCGGCGGCCGGACTGGGCGATCGCGGCACTGTACAAGATCGGTGCCCAGTATCAGGACTTCGCGAATACGATCCGGGACAGCCCGGTGCCCGAGAGGCTGTCGTACGACCAAAAGGAGATCTATCGCGGGCTGCTCGAAGACAAGGCGATGGTGGTCGAAAAGAAGGCCGTCGACGCCTACAAGCGCGCCTTGCAGGTGGCGACCGAGGAGAGCTGGTTCAACGAATACAGCAAAAAGGCCGAAGTGCAGCTGGCGGATCTTCGGCCGAAGGAATACCGGAAACCGGCCGAGATCCGGGCGACGCCGGACAACGTCCAGGAGGGTTACACCCGTGCGGACTTCATTCTGGAGCTCGAAGAGGACGATCAGCAGCTCGACGACAAGCTCGAAGAAGAGGCCGGGGAGGGGGCGCCGGTCGAACGCAAGGGACCGGCCGCGGAGGCCGACGAATCGGCCGGCCAGCCCTCCTCGTAGACCGGCGGTCCAGTCCCGAGCATCTCGACGATTGCCTTTGTAAACGGACAACCCCACGAGGATCATGAGAGTCGACACGACAGACGAGACGACAGGGACGGCGGGGAAGTGGGTGGCGGTCTTGCTCGCCGCGGTCACCTGGGTGGCCGGCTGCAAGTCCGGCCCGCAGGGGAAGTCTCAAGCCGATCAGGAGAAGGCCAAGCGGGGGGTCTCTTCGAACGTCGATGCGGTCGAAGAGTTCAACCAGGCGGTGAGCGTGTACGAGGAGACCGGCGGGGAAGAACTCGACCAGGTTGCCTCTCATCTCGACAAGGCTCTCTCGGAGGATGGGAACTTCGGCAAGGCGTGGTTCAATCTGGGAGTGATCCGGGAAAAACAGGGCCAACCGGCGAAGGCCCGCAAGGCGTACAATCGGGCCGTCGAGGCCGCCCCCGAGCTGGGGGATCCACTGGTCAACCTCGGGCTGCTCGAACTCGAGGCGGGCAACAAGTCGAAGGCTCACCAGTACTTCGAGCGGGCCCTGGAGGCGGAGAGTTTCAACCCGGCGGCCCACAACAACCTGAGTGTGAAATTCCGGGAGCGCGGGGAGTGGAAAAAGGCCGTCAGCCACGCCCGACAGGCGCTGGCAGGCGATTCACAGGACCTGGACGCCTACGAGAATCTCGCCCGGACCTACTATGCCAGCGGGGCGTACGATCCGGCGAAACTCGTGATCTTGAATGCCCTCAAGATCGACGAAAAGCGCCCCGATCTGCACAACATCCACGGGGTTGTCGAGCTGTCGCGCGAGAATGTCACCTCGGCGATCGAGAAGTTCCAGGCGGCGATCAAAATCGAACCGACCCACGTACCGGCGCGCATGAACCTCGGCGCGGTGATGTTGAATGTCCGCGACTACGATGCGGCGCTCGCCCATTTCGAGAAGGTCCTCGAGCAGGAACCGAACAACACGGAGGCGAAGATTTCGCTGGCCGTCGCCTATCGCAGCAAGGACGATCTCGAGAAGGCCCGGTCGATCTACGACGAGATTCTCGACGAGCATCCCGAGCATCCGGTCGTCCACTACAATCTCGGTGTCATCGAACACGAGCACCTCGCCCGGGATGCTTCCAAGGGGATCGGACGAGGAAACGCGCCGGAAGATCCGGTCGAGCAGATGGAGTGGACGATCACGAATCTCAAAAATGCGGTCGATCACTACGAGAAGGCCCGGGAGTACTACAAGGACTACCTGTCGTATCTGGAGTCGGGCGACGAAGAGGCACGCAAACGGGCGAGCGATCGGATCGAGCAGGTCGGCACGTTGATCGACGAGACGCAGGAGCAGATCCCGGAGTTGAAGCAGCAGAAAAAGGAGTTGAAAGAGCAGATGGAGGCGGCGGAGCAGGCGAAACAAAAACAGGAGCAAGCCGGAGAGGGCTCCAGCGAGGGAGAGCAAAGCAGCGACGGGGAAGCCGGCGGAGAGAGCGACGGGCAGGAATCGAGCGAAGGGGGCGGCTCCGAGCAGTGAGCCGACAGGCGCGGGGCAGGTGGAACAGTCCGGGAGATCGTGCGAGAGGAGCCGTTCTTCCGGGCTTTTTCGTAGCTAAGGGGGTCGGTTGAACTTTTGGAATCAGGGGTAATGTGATAAATTCACCCCATGTGCGATTCGGGCCTCGACAGCGACTGGAGGACAACGATGCGGAGACTCACGGCGGTCTGTCTTCTGATCGGGATCTTGTCGGCCCCGCTGGCGGCGTTTTCCCAGGACGGCGGAGGGGGCGGCGGGGCGACGACCTACGATTTCCAGGGGGACGATGTGAGCGGGGATCTGGTCAAGCCCGACGAGTCGAACATCCAGGGGGAGCAGCACGGAAAGACGAGTAGCCTGATCGACATCCGCTCCGATTTCATTCCCGAGATGCTCAAGACGGTCGAGGACCTGTAGGGAGGTCGAGGCGTTCGGGGCCTGCGTCTGGCGTCGGGTCGCGGTGCGCGGCTGTCCGGGAGTGACTACTCCTCGAGGAATTCGCCCATGAGTGAGGACAATTTGCGGCTTCAGTTCGAGATCCTCGAAGACGGGGAGGTCGTCGAGACCCGAGAACTCGACCGGGATGTCGTCAAGATTGGGAAGCTGGCGAGTTCTCATCTGCGGCTCGATCGCGGGAGTGTCTCCCGGATCCATGCCGTCGTCGAGCGTTCGGGCGACGGAAGCTACAGCGTCATCGATCTCGGGAGTGCCGAAGGGACCTACGTCAACGGCGAGCAGGTCACCAAAGACGAAGTAACCGACGGCGACCGGTTGCGGTTCGGAGACGTCGAGGTGCGTCTGCGATTCGTCGAGGTCGCCCCCGAACGAGAGGGGGAGGGAGAGGCACAGGCCGGGAGCGGAGGGGGCGGGAAGCAGGGACGGGACCAGAGTCGAGCGGCCAGGGAGGAGCAGCAGGCGGGGAGTACGACGGTGACGACGGCCGAGGGCCGCGAGGTCGAGCCGTACACCCTGGAGGGATACTACGATGAGGGGGGCAACTACATTCCGGGCTATTACGACGAGCACGGGGAGTATCATCTCGGCTACGGCTATTACGACGAGCAGGGAAACTGGCAGGTCGCCTTCGGGTACTACGATCCGCAGGGAGAATGGGTGGCGACCGAACAGCCGGTCGAGTCGGTCGGCGAGTCGAGCCGGGCGGGTGGGGAGCGGCCGATCTGGGAGCGACGAAGCGATCGCAAGGAGTACACACACGCGTTCTTTTCGGACGAAGGGGGCGAGACGCTCGAGGTGGCGCACCTGTGGGGCGATCACGTCCTGTCGGTGACGAGCTTCGAGGAGCCTCGGTCGGTGACGATCGGACCGGGCACGGCGGATGATTTTCGGGTCGGCGAGCAGACGGCCGAGAGCGAGACGCCGCTGGTCCTGTTCGACGAAGGTCGGTGGATGCTCGCCGTTTCCGAGCGGATGCGGGGATTTGTGCGTCGGGGGCACGAGGAGACGAGTCTCCGCGAGCTGATCGAGCGGGGGGAAGCGCGTCAGAGTGCCCAGTTGACCGACGGCTACTTGCTTCCGATCGGTCCCGGGACGAGCGCTCGGTTGGAACTGGACGACAACACGTTTTTGGTGCACTTCACGGAGATGCCCGGGGTCGGGGGAGGAGCTCTGGCGGTCGACAAGGCACCGCTGCCGTATCAGGCCATCAGTGCAGCGGCGCATATTCTCTTTTTGCTGGCGGCGATGTCGCTTCCCGGTGATGCGGGGAATCTGTCGCTCGACGAATACTCCGATCAGGATCGCTTCGCCGAGATGGTGCTCAAGCCCGAGCAGAAGAAAAAAGAGAAGCCGGACTGGATGAAAAAGGGCGACGAGGAGAAGGCGGCCAAGCACAAAGGTGAGGAGACGAAAGCGGGCAAAAAAGACAGCGAGCAAAAAGACAAGGAGATGCAGGTCAAGGGCGACCCGGACAACGAGAACTCGGAGCTAAAGAAGAAGCGCGACAAGAAGATCGCGATGAACGCGGGGGTAATGAAGGCCTTCCAGCAGGACCAGGTCGCCAGCCAGTTCGGAGACTCGAGCCAGTCGGTCGGAAGTGACGCAGTGCACGCCCTCGGGAACCTCGACGGGGAATCCGGCGGGGAGTCGAAGGGCTTCGGCGGGCTCGGCCTCGAAGGAGCGGGACGCGGCGGGGGTGGGGGAACCTCCGAGGAGGGGCTCGGGATCGGGGAGGTCGGGACGGCCGGACGGGGCGGCGGGGGACGTGGGGGAGACGGCTACGGGGAGGGGCAGGGGGATCTCGGGGAGAAAAAAGAGGCCCAGCCGGAAGTCGTGCCCCAGCGACCGGACGTCGACGGGTCACTCGACAAGGAGATCATCCGGAAGGTCGTCCGGCAGCACCGCCGCGAGATCAAGTACTGTTACGAAAAAGAGCTACAGAAAAACAAGAAACTGAAAGGGCGTGTGGTCGTGCAGTTTACGATTTCGCCGAGCGGGGACGTTGTCGCGGCACTGATCACCGAATCGACGCTCGGGAACACGAACGTCGAGCAGTGTATGCAAGGCAAGATTCGGCGCTGGACGTTTCCGTCGCCGAAGGGAGGGGGAGTCGTGAAGGTCAACTACCCGTTCAACTTCTCGTCGGATTGAGCAAGCGCGATGCGCGAACACGCCCTGCGGTGGATGGTGGTGGGCCTGATTGTCGGCTCGGCGGCGTGCGCCACGACGAACTCGACTGGCAGCAAGCGGGGAGAGGGGGAGGGCGAAGAGCGCCGGGTTCCCCCGGAGGTGACCGATCACACCGTCGATGAGCGCTCGGAGTCCGAACGCAGTCAGCGACCGCGGGTGGACGTCGAACTCGATCGAAACGACATGGCGGGGGTGACGGGGAGCGGCTACGAGGCGACCGTCCGCCGGGGCGCTCAGCAGTGCTACAGTCAGTCGACCCAGGGCGAAGGGGAGAGTGCCGAAGGGTCGGTCGTCTACGAGGTGATCGTCACGCGCAACGGATATGTGGCGGCCACGGACCTGATGTCGACGAATCTACGCGACGATTCGGTCCAGCGGTGCGTCGAGGGTGTGATCAGCCGTCTGCGCTTCGAGGTCCCGGTCCGGACGCAACCGGTGTTTCGTCTCTTCTTCCGGCTCGACTTTTATCTCGAGACCCTCGTGCCAACCGAACCGCCGGTCTGACCCGGAAGCGAGAGGATCGGCATGGGGTTCTCCTCCGAGCGAGGTTGCGCTCATCGGGGACCTACGGTTATGATTTCTCGTGGTCGAATGTGGAACGAATGCATCACCTTCGGGGGCGGGAGCCAGCAGCGGTGGCCAGCGAGTATTCGTTCGGTTGGCCGTTGCCTGTCGGCCGCTCGCAAAGAGAGCCCGCAACGATGGGTAGGTGAGGAGGCCTGGAGGTCGGACGAATGAAGACGACAATTGGTGTTTGGTCAGACGGCGGCCGAGAGATCGGGATTTCGGTCGCCGCGATCGTGGTAGTCGTACTGGGATTGTTGATTGGAGGCTGTGATCGAGAGCGCGCTCATGCCACCCGGAAGCTCAACGAGGGGTTGAAAGCCTACGAACGGGGGGGTTCCTCCGAGGCGGTCGAGCTGCTGGAGCGAGCGGCCGAGATCGACGCCGATTTCGCCAAGCCGCACTATCAGGCGGCTCAGATCTACGAGATGAAACTCGAAAAGCTCGACGAGGCCGAAAACCACTACCGGCAGGCCGTCCAGCTCGATGCCGAAAACACCGAGTACACCTATGCACTGGCCCGCGTCCTGGCGGCGCAGGCGGATTACGAAGATGCGGTGCGGTATTTTCGCAAGACGACCAGTCTGGACGAATCGCACGCCAAAGCCTGGTTTCGCCTCGGTGAGACGCAGCGAACCGTCGGTGAACACGCCGACGCCGTCGACAGTTACATGCGGGCGATTGAGGCGAATCCCCGGCTTCGGATGGACGACGAGGATCCCGGCGGGGCGCACTATCACGCGCTGGCAGACCTGTACGTCGAGTTCGGTTTTCAGGACAAGGCGCTGAAGGTCTACGAAAACGGGCTCGCCAACAACCCGAAGGCCCCGCGGCTGTATCTCGGGCGGGGGATCGCGCAGTTGCGCCTCGAGCGCTACGAGCAGGCCGCCGAGTCGTTCGACAAGGCGCTCGAGATCGACGAGGCACACGGCTCCGCCCTGTATAATCTCGCCGTGGCCCGCGACAAGATGGGGGCGTCGGGCGAGGCGATCGAGGCGCTCGAGCGGTATCTGAAAGTGGCAGACCGGCGGGGAAATCGGGCGCGAATTGCGGCGGCCCAGGGATTGATGAACAAACTCAAAGACAAGGCCGATCAGTGATGATTGCCTCGGCGGCCGACTGGATGGCGGGGGTTTCGGGGCCCCGAAGATGAACGGATGATTCGTGCACCCTAACGTGGAACCAATCGGGTAGCGACAGCACATGGATCGGGAACAGACTTTCGACGATTACTTTGCGCGCGTAGCTGACAATCCGACCGAGCTCGGTCCCATCAAACGGCTCGAAGACGGCGAGATCTCCGACTGGGGAGAGTTCGTCTGGACCCTGGAGGCGAAGGCCGAAGAAGCCGACGAGGCTTTGACGGCGGCGCGTTTGTACCTGGAGGCCGGCAGGGCGGCCGTCGCCTTTGTCGACGATACGGAATGGGGGGAACGATTGCTGGAGGAGGCCCTGGAGTTTGCCGAGGGGACGGAACTCGGGGTCGAGGCGCGGATGTTCCACCTGGCTCTCACCGAAGACCAGGAGACGCTGCTCGGGTTTTTTACCAGTGCGCTCGAGCAGACCGGCTCGAACGAGGTGCGAGCCAGGCTTTATCTGCGGATGGGGTTTATTCTCGAGCGGCTCTTCGAGGATCCCGGCGAGGCGGATACGGCCTATCAGTACGCCTTGCAGTTGGACGGAAAGATGCTGCCGGCGTGGTGGGGGCGAGAGCGGGTGGCGCGCACTCAGCAGAAGTGGGCGCGGTTGGGGGAGTTGCTGGCCGACGAGATCGAGGTTGCGGAGACGACCGAGCGTCAGGTCGCGATTTCGCTCGAACTCGGGGAATTGTATCGTAGTACCTTCGAAGAGGAAGAGGCGGCCGCGGAGTGTTTCGGCTACGCTTACGATCTCGACCCGTCGAACGAAGAGGCACGAGCGGCCCTCGTCGAGCTCGGGCGGCTCGATCCCGCTGAGCTCGAGGAGGTCTCGGACGCGGGCGACGAGCCGAGAGAGGAGGACGACGAGGAGATACTGGACCTCGAGGAGCCGGAGTCGGTGGAAGACGAGCCGCTGGAGTTGGACGAGAGCGTCGACTCCGAGGCTCCCTTCGAGGAAGAGGCAGACTCCGAGGAGATTCTGGATCTGGACGAGCCGGCGGAGGCGAGCGAGGAGGAGGACTCCGACGAGATCGCCCTCGAGGACGACGAGGTCGAACTCGTCGAGGACGAGCAGGCCACCTCGCAGGGGCCTCCGGCGTTCGACGAGTCCGGCGTCGGGGAGGAGGTTGAGGCCCGACCGGACGAGGAGCAGGAGACGGCCGAGCTGGACGAAGGTACCGGGGAAGAAAACGAGGTCGTCGAGCTGGAAGAGGAGTCGGCGGTCGAGCTGGAAGAGGAGGCCGTCGGGGAGGAAGACGAGGTCGTC
>CAZRLK010000051.1:0-12151 GCA_964600555.1 uncultured Bradymonadales bacterium | reverse complement strand
GTCGTCGAGCTGGAAGAGGAGTCGGCGGTCGAGCTGGAAGAGGAGGCCGTCGGGGAGGAAGACGAAGTCGTCGAGCTGGAAGAGGAGTCGGCGGTCGAAGAGACGTCGGGTGAGTTGGAGGCCGACGCAGCGGACGCCAGCGACAGGCGGGCGGGAAGCTGGCGGGAGCGTTTCGCGACGTATCTCGAGCGAGCCCGCGGGGCGGAGACCAACGGGGAGGCGGTCGACTGGCTGGTCGATGCGGCGCGGCTGGAATGGCTCCACCGGGGGGCGGCGGCCGACGAGCTGGAAGTCTGGGAGGTCGGCGTCGAACTCGGGATCGGCGAAGAATTGTTCGATCGGGCTCACTTTCTGTATTTCTCGGAGGAATTCTGGGAGGAGATCTACGGGATGTTCGATCGGGAGGGGGCCGACCCGTCGGTTTTGGGGCGGATCGCTTTGTTTCACCTCGGTGATCCGGACCGGGCCGGGGAGGAGGCCGAACGGGCGGATGATGAGCAACTCGACCAGGCGATCGAGGATCTGCGGGAGGCACGGGACAACTGGCGGCGGTTTCAGCGCTCACTCGACAAACGCCACGCCGACCTGGCGGACGACGAAAAGGCCCGCAAGGTGTACGGAACGCTGGCGAATCTCGCCCGAGGTACCGCCCAGTCGAAAAAAGAGGTCGATGCGCTGCGTCGACTCGAGCGGCAGGTCGACGATCCCCGGGTCGAGCAGCGTTTGATGGTCTGCTATCGCCAGGCCGAAAAGTGGCCGATGTATGTCGACCTGGTCAAAGAACAGGCGGATCGATTCGCGGAGGAGCGGCTGGCCGAGCGTGTCGATTGGCTGCTCGAAGCGGTGCGCGTCTACCGCGACGAGATGAGCCACGACATGATGGTGGTCAATACCTACAAGGAGATCCTCGAGATCGACCCGGAGAATCTCGAGGCCGTCGAAAGTCTCGTCGAGTTGTACGACGAGATGAATCGCTCCTCGGAGTTGATCAACGCGCTGCAAAAGAAGGCGGAGCTGGTCGACGATCCGGACGAGAAGATCGCACTGTACACGCGGGTCGCCGATCTGTTTTTGGACAAGTTTCGCAACCAGGCCGAGGCGATCAAGGCCTACGAGTCGGTCCTCGAGATCGAGCCTCACCACGAGCAGGCTCTGGAGTTTTTGACCGAGATGTACGAGAAGCGCCGCGACTGGAAGAAACTGGTCGAGGTGCGGCGCCGGGCGGTCGAAGGCCGCGACGAGCACGACCAGCAGGTCGAAGGACTCAAGGAAGTCGCCGAGTTGGCGGGTGACAAGTTGCGCAAACCGGACGTCGCGACCGAATTGTGGAGCGAGGTGCGTCAGCTTGCCCCCGGCGACGGCGATGCTCTCGATGCGCTCGAGAAGCTGTACGAGAAGGCACGCGACTACGAATCGCTCGCGGAGGTTGTCGAGCAGAAAGTCGAGGTGGCCGAGGACGCCGGTCGAGCGATGGAATTGTATCAAAAGCTCGGGATGTTGTATTCGGACCGGCTCGACGATCCGGATGCGGCGATCGCGGCGTGGGAGCGGGCCCTCGAAATCGACCCGGAGGACCGCAAGGCGCGAAAGGCGCTGGAGCGGCTGTATACCGACAACCGCAAGTGGGAGGAGCTGGAGGCGTTTTACGCCGACCGCGGCGAGCAGCGCGAACTGGTTCGTATGCTCGACACCCTGGTCGGGACGGTCGACGAGAAGGAGGTCAAAATCGAGATTCTGCTCCGGGCGGCGCGCGTCTGGCAGAGGGATCTCGACGACCAGGATCGGGCGAAGCGCAATCTCGAGCGGGCCCTCGAGATCGATCCGAAACACGAGCAGGTGGCCCGGGAGCTAGAGCCGATCTATCGGGAGGAGCAAAACTGGGAGGGGCTGCGCGAGGTGCTCGAGATCGTGCTCGACCACCAGGGCGACCCCGGGGAGCGCAAAGCCTGTCAGCTTCAGCTCGCCGAGCTCCACGAAACACACCTGGAGGCGCCCTCGGAGGCGTTCGACTGGTATGCGAGGGCATTCGGCGAGGCGCCCTCCGACGCCGAGATCGTCGAGAATCTCGAGCAGGTCGCCGGGGAGGCCGACCGGTGGCTCGATCTGGTCGACGTGTACGAGGGGGGGTTGGCCGAGAGCGAGGAGCCGGAGGTCGTCGAATCGATTCGATTGAATCTCGGTCGTGTCTTGTTCGATCAGCTCGACCGGACGGATCCCGCCGTCGAGCAGTTCGAAGCGGTGCTCGAGCGCGACGAGGAAAACGTCGAAGCGCTCGCCCAGATGGAGAAGATCCATCGGGAGGCCGAGCGCTGGGACGAGCTGATGGGGGTGTACCGGCGCCGGCTCGATCTGACCGACGACGACGCGGCCAAGATCGAAATTCTGCGCGGGATCGCCGAGATTGCGGAGATCCAGAAACAGGATCTCCCGGCAGCGATCGAGCGTCTGAACGAGGCGCTCGACCTCGGGCCGGACAACGAAAAGACTCTCCGGGAATTGCACCGGTTGCACCGGGCGCAGGGGGATCACGAGGAGGTGGCGGAGACGATTCGGCGCCAGATCGAGATCATCGAGAAACGGGCCGAGCAGCGAGGGGTGGAGCAGGGCCGGCGGGCGTCGGTTTCTCCCGAAGCGATCGTCGGTGCGGGGGCGGGGGTCGACAAGGAGAGCGGGGAGAACGAATCGACGGCGGAGTCGGTCGAGCTATCGGACGGCGAGTTCGACGAGGACGAGACCGACGAGCCGGAGGTGGGGGGAGACGAGGAGCCGCCGTCGGCCGAGGAGGGCGAAGCGGACGAGGCCAGCGAGGGGGCTGAAGAGACTGCGGTCGTCGCCGACGGGGGCGGAGTGCATCCGAGCTACACCGAGCGAGAGGTCGAGCGTCTCGTCGAATTGCGCCACGAGCTCGGCCTGGTCCTGCAGGAGCATCTGGGGGATGACGAGGGGGCGGTCGAGGCGCTCGGGTGTGTGTTGGCCTGGCGTCCGGACCGCGACGAGGCGCGCGAGGCGGTCGAGAGCTACCTCGACGCGCCGGCGTTCCGCCGGAAGGTCGCCCGGACGCTCCAGCCGATCTATGCCGTGCACAACGAGTGGGAGCGGCACGTCGAAGTGCTCGAGATCCAGATCGAGGAGGCGGACGACGAGCAGGAGCGCATCGACCTTCTCGAACAGGTCGGGCGGGTGTACCTTGAGGAGATCGGCCAGCCGGAGCAGAGCTTCGAGGCCTGGGGCCGGATTCTGTCGTTCCGACCGGCGCACGACCAGGCCCGCCGGCAGCTCGTGCGGATCGCCGAAGGGGCAGGGTTGTGGGAGCGGCTCGCCGATCGGCTCCAGGAGGTCGCCGACGAGCTTACCGACGACGAGCTGCGCCGCTCGTATCTGTTCGAACTCGGTGCGATCCACGCCGATCAGCTCGAGGAGCCCTCGCTCGCCGAGGCATATTATCACGAGATTCTCGAGGAAGTACCGGACTCGCGGGAGGCCCTCGACGAGTTGCAGGACATTTATGCGCGGACGGAGCGGTGGCGGGATCTGCTGGACGTGTTCGACGGAAAACGCGAGATCGCCGACGAGCAGGAGGCGATCGAGCTGACATTTCGCAGGGCCGCCATCTGGGACGAGCTGCTCGACCAGCCCCACGAGGCGATCGAGGAGTTGGAGGGGCTGGTCGAGGAGCATCCGGAGCATCTGCGGGCAATCCGGGCCCTCGCCCGCCTGTTCGAGGAGAACGAACTGTGGGAGGAACTCGCCGAGGCCGTCGAGCGGGAGCTCGGGATCGTCGGGTCGGAGCGTCGGCCGGCGGTCAAAAAGCGGCTCGCCCGGATCCATCACGAGCATCTCGACGACCAGCGAGCCGTCGACCTGCTCGAAGAGGTGCTCGAAGAGAACCCGGAGGACGACGAGGCACTCGGGGCGCTCGAGGAGATGATGGAGCTGGAGGCCGCCCCCTCCGGTCGGATCAGCCGCATCCTCGAGCCCCTGTATCAGGAGCGCGAGCAGAGTGGTCGTGTGATCCGGGCCCTGGAGATCCAGGTCGAGGCGAGTGGTGATTCCGACGAGCGCGTCGAATTGCGCCACCGGATTGCGACCCTCCGCGAGCACACTCAGGACGAGCGCCAGGAGGCGTTCGAGACGCTGGCCCGGGCGCTGGCCGACGGCGTCGACAACGAGCACACCCTCGAGGAGTTGTATCGGCTGGCCGGCGAGCTGGAGGACTGGGAGCGGCTGGTCGAGGTCTTCCACGAGCAGGCCGACCGGGAGAGCGAACCCGAGATCCGGCGAGAGCTTTTGAGACGGGCCGCCGACGTGTACCTCGATCAGCTCGAACGGCCCTCGGAGGCGACACCGCTGTTGCACGAGGTGCTGGAGGAGTTCCCGGCCGACCTGGAGACGGCCGAGACCCTCGACCAGATCTATCGCGACCTGGAGGACTGGGAGTCGCTGGTCGAGATCCTGCGCCACCGGGCCTCGCACGTCGACGACGAGCAGACGTGCAAAGATCTATTGTACCAGGCCGGCCACCTGTACGACGAGATACTCGAGCGCCCCGAAGACGCGGTCGACGTCTACCGCGAGGTGCTCGAGCTGGAGGCGCTCGATGCGCAGGCGATCGATCGGCTCGAAGAGCTGTTCACCCGGCTGGAGTGGTGGGAGGACCTGCTCGGGATCTACGACAAGAAACTCGAGCTGGCCGACGACGACGAGGCGCGCAAGGATCTGTTGTATACCATCGCGCCGATCTACGAGGAACAGCTCGACCAGCCCTACGAGGCGATCGAGACCTACCGCGAGATTTTGGAGGTCGATGCCGACGAGCTGGCGGCGCTCGAGAACATTGCGGATCTGTACGAGCAGACCGAGCAGTGGCATGAACTGCTCGAGGTGCTCGACGAGCAGATGGAGCTTGTGTCGCTGCCCGAGGAGCGACTCGACCTCAGCTACGAGATCGGGCGGATCTGGGAGACCCGGCTCGGGGACGTTCTGCAGGCGGTCGAAGTCTACCGCGAGATCCTCGACGAGGAGCCGGAGCACGAGTCGACGCGCGAGGCACTCGCCGGGATGGTCGAGCGCGGTGAGGCGGAGATCGAGGCGGCCGAAGTGCTGGAGCCGATCTACGAGGCGGCCGGCGAATGGGAGAAGCTGGTCGACGTCCAGAAGCTGTTGATCGAGGCGAGCCACGATCCGGACCGCCAGCTTGAGTTGTACCGGGAGGTCGGCGACATCTACGAGCAGCAGCTGGACGACCCGGGGGCGGCCTTCGAGGCGTACCTCGAGGCGCTGGCCGTCGAACCGGGACGCGGCGAGTTGCTCGAGACCGTCGAGCGGCTCGCCGCCGAGCTCGAGGCCTGGGATCGGGTCATCGATCGATACGACGAGTTGCTCGCCGAGGGGGCGGGCTTCGAGAGCGAACTGGAGTTGAACCGGCGGATCGGACGCATTCTCGAGGAGGAGCTCGGGGAGACCGATCGCGCGATCGAGCGCTACGAAGACGCCCTGGAGGTCGAGCCGGAGCATCCGCAGGTGACCGAAGCTCTCGACCGGCTGTACCAGGAACAGGACGAGTGGGAGAAGCTCGCCGAGATCCTCCAGACGCGGATCTACATCGTCGAGGCGCCCGAACAGACCCTCGAGCTGCGCTCCCGGCTCGGGTTGCTGTACCAGAATGCCCTCGAGCAGCCCGAAAAGGCCGTCGACACCTACCAGACGATCCTCGAGGACAGGCCCGACAACGATTTTGCCATCCAGTCGCTCGAAGAGATGTTCATGATGGGTCAGGTGCCGGACCGGATCGTCGGCATTCTGGAGCCGTGGTACGTCGAGCGGGACCGCCACGAAAAGCTCGTCGACCTGTATCTCGAGCGCCTCGAGCGCCTGGACGATCCGATCGAGCGATTCGATTTGTTGAAGCAGGTCGGACGGCTGTATCTCGACGAACTCGACCAGCCGGCCAATGCGCTGCAGGTATACGGGTCGGCGCTGACCGAACAGCCGGACGCCGAGGAGGTCGCCGAGACGATCGAGCAGCTCGCCGAGCGGACCGACGCCTGGGAGGAGGCGGCGAGCTTTTACTACGAGGCGATCGAAGCGGGCGATCTCGTCGATGAAGTCGCCATCCAGCTGTGGAGTCGCCTGGCGCGGGTGCTCGACGAGGAGCTCGAGCAGCCGGAAGACGCCGAGACGGCGTATTTGCAGATCCTTGAGATCGATCCAGCCGAAAGCGAGGCCCTGGAGGCGCTCGACCGAATCTATGAGCAGCAGGAGCGCTGGGAGGAGCTGGCCGAGATACTCAACCGTCGCCTCGAGCACACCTACGACGAGGAGGTGATCGTCGAGGTCGATTTCAGGCTCGCCCAGATCTATCAGCATCACCTCGGGGCGATGGACGAGGCGGTCGACACCTACCGCGATCTGCTCGACGTGCGGCCGATGAATCGACAGGCGCTCGAGGAGCTCGAACATCTGCACCGCCAGCGCGAACAGTGGGAAGAGCTGTTCGACGTGCTCGAGCGCCAGGCGGAGGCGACCAACGAGGCGGATGCCAAAATCGAGTGCTTCGCCCAGATGGCGAGGTTGGCCGAGGAGATGCTCGACCGGCCGTTCGATGCGATCGATCTGTGGAACCGGGTTCTGGAGCTGGAGCCGGAGCATGCCGACGCCCTCCAGGAGCTGGGCCGACTGTACTTCGCCGAGGAGCGCTGGGACGAGCTGGTCGGCATCGTCGAGCGGGAGCTGGAGCTGACCGAGGATCCGGACCAAAAGCTCGAGTTGTACAAGTCGCTCGGGACGGTCTGGGGGGAGAAACTCGGCAACGACGGTCCGGCGCTCGACGCCTGGCGCAACGTCCTCGAGATCGACGAACACGACCTGGAGGCGCTGCGCGCCGTCCGCGAGCTGTACACGCGCCAGGGAGACTACGAGGAGCTGGCGCCGGTGCTCGAGCGTCTGATCGACCACGAGGAGACGGCCGACGAGGAACAACTGAAGTTGTGGGTCGAACTGGCGGAGATCCGCGGCGAGCGGCTGCTCGATACGGAGGCCGCCGTCGAGGCCTGGCAGGAAGTCGTCTCGCTGGATCCGGACCACGACCGGGCGCTCGACGAACTCGAGCAGTTGTACATGCAGGAGGCGCGCTTCGAGGAGGCCGCCCAGGTGCTCGAGATCAAAGTCGAGCGCATCGACGACGAACTCGAACAGATCGACCTCCTCTCCCAGATCGCCGAGATCTGGGAGCACAAACTCGAGGATCCGGACCGGGCGGCGGCCTTTTACGAGCAGATCCTGGAGCTCGAGCCCAGCGACATGCAGGCGAGTCGGTCGCTCGAGGAGATCTACCGCGAGCAGGAGACGCCCGAGGCGTACCAGGCGCTGGTCGAGCTGTATCTCGACCGGGCGGAAGTCTACGAGGAGCGCCCGTTCGATCGGCTGGAGGCGCTGCGCTCGGCGGCGCGGGTGTTCGAGCAGCAACTCGACAACCCGGTCAACGCGCTGGTCGTACTCGTCTCGGCGCTCAATGTCGACACCTACGACGAGGAGTCGCTGGTCCAGGAGATCGAGCGGCTCGCCCGGGAGACCGACCAGTGGAGCGAGGCGATCGAGAAATACCAGGCGGTGATCCGGGATCTCGACGAGTCGCCGGAGGCGGCGCGGCTGCACGAGAAGGTCGGCGAGTGGTACGCCGAGGAACTCGATCAGCCGGACGATGCCATCTATCACCTGCGCCGTGCGCTGGACATCGATCCGCAACGGGTCGAGATTCTCGAAGCGCTCGAGGATCTGTACCGGAGGCTCGAGTCGTGGCCGGAGCTGGCCCGGGTGCTCGAGGATCGGATCGAGGAGACGGTGGACCCGGACGCCAGCATCGAGCTGTGGCGGAGTCTCGGGGAGGTCTACGAGGTGCAGTTGGAGCAGGTCGATGACGCGATCGAGGCGTACTGGCAGATCCTCGAGATCGACGAGACGGATCTTCTCGCAATCGAGAGCCTGGAGCGGATCTACGAGGCGGAGGAGCGGTGGGAGGATCTGATTGACATCCTCGAGCGCAAGGTCGACTCGACGTACGATCCGGACGATCTGGTCGAGATTCGACGCCGAATTGCCGAGACCTGGGAGAAGCAGCTCGGCGACCGGGAGCGGGCGATCGCGACCTACGAGGCGCTTCTGGCCGACGAGCCGGACAACCAGCAGGCGCTCGAGGCCCTCGAGCGGCTGTATTTCGAGACGCAGCAGTGGCAACAGTTGCTGGAGGTGTACGACGAGCGGCTGAGGCTGACCCACGAGCCGGACGAGCAGGTCGAGATTCACGGCCAGATTGCGGCCGTCTACGAAGAGCAGCTCGAGCAGCCTCGGGAGGCGGTCGAGGCGTACGACCAGATCTTGATGGCCGATCCGGAGAACACGACGGCGATGCACAATCTCGAGCGGCTGTATGCCCAGCTCGAGCAGTGGTTCGACCTGGTCGACATCCTCCAGCAGCACGTCGAGGTCGCCGAGGAGGTCGACCAGGAGGTCGAGCTGCTGAACGAGCGGGCGAGGGTGCAACAAAACCAGCTCGACGAAGAGTATGCGGCGGTCGAGGATTACGAGCGCTCGCTGGAGCTCGACCCCGAGCAGCCGGGGGTGTTGTTCGACCTCGCCGAGCTGCACCGCCAGACGGGCAACTGGGAGAGTGCCGTCGAGGCGTTCGAGAAGCTACTCGATCAGCTCGAGGAGGCGACCGACAAGATCGATGTACACTTTACGGTCGCCCAGTTGCTCGAGGAGCAGCTGGGGAACGATTTCGGGGCGGAGGAGCACTACCGGGCGGCCCTGGAGCTCGACTCCGATCACACCCCGGCGCGCGAGGCGCTCGAGGCGCTGTACGATCGGAACGGTAACTGGGAGAAGTTGATCGATCTGTACAACGAGGCGGCCGAAGGGACGATGGATCTGACCGAGCGGGCCCGTTATCTGGCCCGGGCCGGCAATGTCTACGAGGTCGAACTCGACGACCGCCGGAGCGCGCTCGATTTTTACGAGCAGGCGCTCGAGGAGGATCCGAAGGAACTGGAGGCGGCCGAGCCGTTGATCGATCTGTATCTCGAGGAAGACGAGTGGGAGCGGGCGGTTCCGCTTTTGGAGATGGCGATCGAGCAGTACGAGCAGGCCGAGCAGGTCGAGACCGACCGGCTCGAGGATCGGTACGTACAGCTTGCGCGCGTCTACGAGGGCCTCGAGGAGGACGGCGAGGCGATCGAGCAGTACTGGAACGCCTATGAACTCGACCGTGGGGACGTGGAGGTGTTGCTCGGCCTGGGGCGCCTGCTGTTCGAGCAGGGCGAATACGAGTCGGCCGCCGACATCATCGACCAGCTCGAGAGCGAACACGGGGCGTCGCTGGAGACCGACGAGCTGGTCGAGATGTATTATCGCGCCGGCAAGATCCAGCAGGAGTTCGGCGAGCTCGACTCGGCGATCGAATATTTCGAGGAGGGAATTCGGCTGGATGGCTACCACGAGCCGACGCTCGAGGCTCTGGTCGAGGTCAACGACAAGGCGGGACATTTCCGCCAGGTCGTCGAGTACAAACGTCGGCTGCTCGAGGTGGCCGACGAAGAAAAGGTGCGATTTGCGCTGCTGACCGACATCGGAGAGGTTTCGGCGGACGAGACCGGGGACATGGACGCGGCGGTCGAGGCGTATCACGAAGCGCTGCAGATCAAGCCCCAGAGTGTAGCGGTGTTGCGCAAGCTGCTCGAGATCTACAAGAGCACCAACCAGTGGCACGAGGCGGTCAACATGCTCGATCGCCTCATCGAACAGCAGGACGACGCCAAGCGGCGGGCCAAGTTCAACTACACTGCGGCGATCATCTACCGCGACAAGATCGGGGACCCGGAGACGGCGATCGAGTATTTCGAAAAATCACTCGATGCCGACATCACGAAACTCGAGTCGTTCGAGGCCATCGACCGGATCTTCACGAAACTCAAGGAGTGGAAGGAGCTCGAGCGGGCCTACCGCCGAATGCTCCGGCGCATCGCCGAGGGAAACCAGGGGGCGATGGAGGACGTCAAATTCAAGTTGTGGGAGGGGCTTGGCGAGATCTATCGCACGCGGCTCGGTCATCCGAAAAGTGCCATCCAGGCCTTCCAGACGGCGACCCAGCTCAAGCCCGACAACGAGCGTGTCCGCCTGATTCTCGCCGAGTTGTTCGAAAAGCGGGGCGAGAATCCGGAGGGGATCATCGAACAGCACAAGGCCATGATCGAGCAGGATCCGTTCCGGATCGACAGCTACAAGGCGTTGTTTCGAGTGTATCTCGAGACCAACCAGTACGACCGGGCCTGGTGTGTTTCGGCGGCGTTGACCTTCCTGGAGAAAGCCTCCGACGAGGAGCAACGCATCTACGAGCAGTACCGCGGCCAGAATCTCCGCAAGGCGAAGGCGAACCTCGATCAGGATGCGATCGACAAGTTGTACCATCCCGATCAGGACATGCTGGTGACGACGATCATGGGGTTGCTCAACCAGGGCCTGCGCGAGATGTACGCCGACGACATCCAGAAAGACTGGGGATTGCACTCGAGCAAGGACCGACTCGATCTCGACCAGGGGACCTTGTTTGCGAACGTCTACAAGTACGTCGCCGAGACGGTCGACATCGTGCCGGTTCCGGAGGTCTATCTCAAAAAGGACCAGGCGCTGGGCGTGCGCAACGCGAACGTCCACCCGCCGGCGGTGGTCGCAGGGGCGGACGTCGTCCAGAATACCGACGCCAAGGAACTCGCCTTCCGGATCTCGAAGCTCCTCGGCGGCATGCGCTCGGAGCATTACCTCGGTTCGATCGGATGGCCGACCGAGGTGCTGAAGATGTTTTTTCTGGCGGCAATGCACGTGACGAACCCGGATCTCGGGGTCGAGCAAAAGCTCAACGACCAGGGAATGGCGGTCGCGCAGGAGATCCAGAACATGCCGTCTCAGATGCAGATGCAGCTCCAAAAACACGTCTCGCAGTATCTCAAAAAGGGAGAGAACCCGAATCTGTCGGCGTGGCTGCGCCACGTCGAGCACACGATCAACCGGGTCGGGATGCTGTTGTGCGGCGACCTGCAGGTCGCGGCGAAATGTATCAAGGCCGACCGAAGCGCGATCAGCAAGGCGTCGGTCAAAGAGAAGATTCGGGAGCTGGTCTTGTTCGTCATCAGCGACGAGTACACCGAGTTGCGCGAGCGTCTCGGGCTCGCCATCGGTTAGATCCGGTGTGGTCCGTCTGCGCGGCGCGTCTCGGCCGGAGGTGCGAGGCGGGGGTCGGTGGAATGGGCCGGGGAGGCGCGCGGTTGGGTGAAGGGAACATCGCGAGTGGCGCATCACCAGTTGCGGCGGTCTCATGCTGACGATCTGTCCGACCCCGATCGGCAATCTCGACGACGTGACCGCGCGCCAGCGCCGGGCGCTGGCCGAGGCCGACATCGTCGCCTGTGAGGACAGTCGGCGAACCGGGAAACTTCTGGAGCATCTCGGGATCGAACGCGACGAGGGGCGTCCGCAACTCGTCGTCTATCACGAACACAACGAACGGGAGGTGGCCGAGCGGCTGGACCGGGCGCTGGGTCGGGGGCGGAAGGTGGTGTTGGTCGCCGATGCCGGAACGCCCGGAATTTCAGATCCCGGCTACGAGCTGATCCGGCGGGCCGCCGAGGGCGACCGTGCGATGACGGCGCTTCCGGGCCCGGTGGCGGCGATCGTCGGGCTGTCGGCTTCGGGACTTCCGATGAACGACTTTCAGTTTCGTGGGTTTCCGCCGTCCGGAACGGAGGCGCGGCGGCGATTTCTCGACGAGATCGATGGTGGCGGGCTGACGAGCCTGTTGTACGAGTCGCCCCACCGGGTCGAAGGCCTGCTCGAGGATTTGGTCGAGGTGTACGGGGCGGAGCGGCGGGTATGTCTGGCGCGGGAGTTGACGAAGATGCACGTGGAGTACCTGCGCGGCGTGGCCAGCGAGGTGCTCGAGAGGTTGCGCGGGTGCGACGAGGTGCGCGGGGAGTTCGTGGTGGTGGTGGAACCGGGGGAGGGAGACTCGGAGCGGGCCGACGACGAGGCGATCAACGGGCAGATCGAGGAGCTTCTCGAGCGGGACTTTCAGCCGCGCACGATCAAGGAGATCGTCGCCGAG
>CAZRLK010000050.1:8707-29975 GCA_964600555.1 uncultured Bradymonadales bacterium | reverse complement strand
CGGCCGCATGCGGACGCAGATGAAAAGCCGAACTCCAGCTTTTCACTGCGCTCCGACTGCGGCGACCTTCCGGGAGACGGCGTCTCCCGGACCGGTGCCTCGATCGAGCGATTCGCGCCGGGAGCACGAGCGCGCCGTGGCGATCTTGGCGAGCTTGGCAATCTTGGCGTAATGGATCCCGGGCCGACGGGAGCGGAAAGGACGTCCCACCGGTTCCGATCAGACCCGCCGACGAACGCTTTGCGTGCTTTGCGCCCTTTGTGGTTTCGGCGTGGTTGGGGGCGAGCTATTCGCGCCAGACCGGCGCCGAGCGGACGTCGTCGGGCCACCGCTCGCCGCGGTTGCCGGGGATGTCGTCGCCGTCGGGCGAGGTGGCGAAGTTGTCGAACTCGGCGAAGGCGCGCTCGGCGTTGACCCGGTCGCCGCGGCGGCGCATCGGCGCGAGGTCGCCGTCGCGGCGCAGCTCGACGACCTCGTGGGGGCCGGGGCGGAGGTCGACCAGGGCGCCTTGGTGCTCCTCGTTCAGCAACTGCTCTTCGTTGCCGATCGGGTCGGCGACGGTCTTGGCCTTGAGCGTCCAGACCAGAAGCGAGGTGGGGTCGGCGTCGGGGTAGGTGCCGGCGAGGAGGTCGGGGTGGGCGTAGAATTCCTTGCCGATGTCGTTCTGGTTGACCGGGCCGGCCATCTGGCAGATCCCGGCCAGCAGGTCGCAGTCGTCGGGGACCTCGGTGGCGCCCATCAGCTCGGCGTACAGGGCGGCGCGGGCGGAGGCGGCGCCGGAGGCCCGGACGGCGTGGTGCCACTCGATCGGCGAGCGCCGGATTTCGGTTTCGTCGAGGCCGCCGATGTAGATGCGCTGGCCGGCCAGGGCGAAGGCTTTCTTGCCGCGCTCGGCGTTGCGGCTGAGGGCGAAGCCGCTCAGCAGGTCGGCCCACAGCGGGAGGTTGTCGATGAGATCGTCGGTGACCTCCTCGAGCATCGCGCGGGTCTCCCGGAGGCGCTGGCGTCCGTGCTCGGAGCGGGCGTCGATGCGGTCGAGCAACATCACTTCTTTGGCGCGATCGCGGGCGAGGCCGGTCCAGTGGCAAAACGCGTTGTAGGCGGCCCGGCCGCACTGGACGGTCAGCTCGTCGGGGACGCTCATCTTTTGGCGTTGCTGGTATTCGTCGGGGGCGTCGTCGTCGGGGTTGACGCCGGGCTGGATGCGCTCGCTGCGGAAGGCCATCTTGTTGGCGCCGAACTTGCGGAGGGTCCGCTCGTCGACCTCGACCCGTGCCTCCGGCGGCACCTCGCCGACCCGGGCGACCATCGCCAGTTGCCAGCCCTCGCGGCGCTCGGCGGCGGTGAGGCCCCCGAGCGACTCGAGCTCGCGGATGGTCTCGGCGTTCGTCTCGGCCGCATCGCCGGCGAACGGCGCCATCGCCACCTGGGCCATCCGGCGCCCGCCCGAGGCGACGACGACGGCGCGTTCGAGGTCGTCGGCCAGGATGCCGACGTGCAACTGCTGGAGGTAGTCGACGGTCGGGATGTCGGGCTCGTGAAAAAGCGTCTTTTTGATCGCCCTCCACGGGACGGTGAGCAGATTTGCGACCGGGGCGTGGCCGACGAAGGTCAAAAGCAGCGTGAACAGCGTCCGGTACGGTCGCGAGAAGACCAGGTGGGTGTGGGTGGCCGGCTCGAGGACCGGCGCGCGGCGGCCCTCGAGCCGGTGCAAAAGCTCGGCGACGCGCTCGGAGTCGTCGGGTCCGAGGATCGCCTCGCGGTGGCCCCGGAAGTTCGTCGACTGGCGGGCGGTGAGGATGCCGAGGCTCGTCTCCTCGAACAGCTCGCCTTCGTCGACCGGCTCGGGCGAGGAGACGAACTGCTCGGGGCGGTCGAGTGTCAGCAGCTCGAGCAACTGGTCGGCCTCCTCGCGATCGAACGACAGCCGCTCGCGGAAGCCGACCGGCGAGGGCGAGTCGAGGTTGTCGGGCAGGTGATAGCGGTTCTTTTTTTCGCCGTCGGCGACGGGTCGTGCTCGCCGTCGGGCGCGGTGTTCGGGGGGCGGCGGATCGAGGGTGACGACCTCGAGGGCCTTTTGCAGCGACGAGGCGGAATCGGCGGTGTCGTTCATCGGCGATCGGGAGGTCGAGAGAGGGGATGACGATGCGCGGCGAATCTAACAATCCGGGCGGAGGTTTGAGAAGTCGCACCCGGAAAGTCGCACCTGAACGACTCCGCGTGCAGTCCGGTCAGCCGGGGCACTCGGAGGGGATCGGCGAGATGTTTGCAATTCGCATCGCTCTTTACCATAGATAGGTGCCGCCAGCGATGAAGTCGACTCCACAGTATTGCGAGTGAAGTGCATCTTTCCAGCCACGCCATTACAAATCTCGTCGCGCTCGATCAGTGGGCGATGCCGGAGGACCGCCCGATCGTGTTGCTCGGGGCGGTGTTGCCGGACTTGCCGGTGCTCGCGTTTTATTTCGTCTGCCGGTTCATCCTCGGGCTCTCCGACGAGACGATCTGGAAGGACGTCTACTACCGGGACCGATGGTTCAACCTGTTTGCGACCTTCCATTCGATCCCGCTGACGGCGGGGTTGTGCGTGTTGGGGGTGGTGGTCGGGACGCCGTGGGTGGCTCTGCTGGGGGCGAGCATGTGTCTGCACAACATCGCCGATTTGCCGCTGCACGCCAAGGATGCCCACCGGCATTTCTTTCCGTTCAGCAACTACCGGTTCAAGAGCCCGATCTCGTACTGGAACCCGACCCACTGGGGGCGGGTGGTGGCGGCCGGCGAGATGATGCTGGTCGTCGCCGGGTCGGTGTATCTGTATCCGGCGTTGATCACGCCCTGGGCGAAACCGGTCCTCGTGATCGTCAACGTCGTCTACGTGGTCGGCTACTTCGCCTTTTATTTCGGACCGTTCGGCGACCGGGTCTTCGGGTCGATGGCCCCGGATCGGTGAGGTGATCGTCCGGGAATCACCGCCCGTCGGGGCTGCCCGGGACGTCCCATCGATTCCGATCAGCCGGTGGAATAGGGGCGGGGAGTCGGCACATATCTTGTTCCGTGTGGCCGGAAAGTGCCGTCTCGACGAGCGGAGCGCGTCAAGGTGAAGTCGATGCCGACAATCGGGTGGATGGGGCTGGTCGCGGCCGTCCTCGTCGGCGTGCCCGCCGTCCCCTCGGCGCAGGAGGAGGCGGGCGGGGAGGAGGCCGCTCCGCCGCCGCCCGCCGAACACCTGCCCGAAGACGTCCGCGCCGAGATGGTCCCGTTCTCGGGGGAGCTCGAGGCGATCGACGATGCGCTCGCCGAGACTTTGCTGGGGCGGTTGTGCCCCGAGGATCTGGTGCGGGCCGGGGAGGGGGAGTCCGGCGAGTGGACCTGTCCGGTCTGTCCCGACTTCAGCTCGCGGGCCGGCGAGCCGGAAAACTGGCGGTTGACCCGGGTCCTCCGGGGCGATTTCTTCGAGAAAGACCGCGACGAGATCTTCGCCGTCTGGCGAGGGTGCGAGGGGGAGCACGCCGCCGGGGGCGGAGCGGTGATGTTTCGCAAACGCAAGGGCAAGTGGGTCGCCTTTTATCGCCATCCCGGCCTCCACCCCCAGCAATGTGTCGCCCTGCGCGCCGACGATCACCGCGACCGACTCGCCTGCCGGGTCCGAACCCGGGCCGAGAGCGGCAAGATCGTCGAGCGCGTCGTCGGCACGCGCGGAAACGGCCAGATGCGCGAGCTCGCCAAGAGCGTCGACAACTCCGGGACCTGCCCGAAAAACCGGTTCGTCTCCTCGTATCTCGCCGGCTGGGAGCTGCGCGAGGACGGGGAGGGTCCGGCGGAGCTGACGATCGAGAAGATCCAGCGGTGGCGGGAACTCGAGGAGGGCAACGACCGGGAGGTCTGCGCCCTCCGGGAAGCCGGCGGAGAGTGGTCGCGCCACCGGCGCATCGAGATGTCCTACGAGTTCGACGGCGAGTCGTTGAGACGCCGGGACGTGCAGACCGAAGAGATCTCGTCGAAGCTCGAGTCGGCCGAGCGCGACGAGCAGGCGACCCGGTAGCCCTCGCGCGCCCTTCGCGTCACTCCTCGTAAAACGCCCACGCCCCGTAGCCGACCACCTCGGATGTGTCGCCGGCGGTGTCGCCGGAGTTGCACATCTCGAGTGTCTCGACGCGCATCTCCCGCTGTCGGGCGACCCGGAGGAGCCCGCGGATGGCCGTGTGTCCGCAGGCCTGCCGATCGTCGAGTTCGTCGGCCGCGAGGTCCTCGATCGCGCGGCGGGTCTCGTCGTCGACGCGGCGGGCCGTCTCGTAGTCGAGGTAGTGGCTGAGATCGGAGCTGATCGAGACGACGGTCGAGGCGTCGTCGCCGACCGTCTCGAGCAGCTCGGCGACCCGGCCGTCGGTCTCCCGCCCCGTGACGACGGGGACCAGCGAAAACTCGCCGGCCACCTGCTGGAGGAACGGAAGGTGCGTCTCGAGGCTGTGTTCGCGAGCGTGCGGCGGGTCGGCGAGGCCGAGCAGGCCGTCGCCGCGGAGTGTGTCGACGGCGTCGCGGTCGACGGGAATCTCGCCGAGGGGCGTCGCGAAATGGGCGTGCGTCGGGGCGGCCAGACCGTCGACGGGGACGAAATGCGAGGGGCCGATCGCCAGGATCCGGTCGATGGTATCGGCGAAGGGGGCGAGGGTGGCGAAGGCGTGGCCGGCGACGGCGCCGGAGAAGGGATACCCGGCGTGCGGGGCGATGACCGCCTTCGGCCGGCGTTCGGGTCGGCCTCGGCCGTCGGCGTCGGGCAGGTGCTCGGCGAGTTCCTGGCGAAGTGCATCGGGGGCCGCCGGGTAAAAGCGGCCCGGACAGGCGGGTTCGCGCACGTCGGTTTCCACGGCAATCCTCCCGGAGGTCAGAGCATCGGCAGCTTGCAGACAGCCGGTTGCTGCCTTGAAATTAACGAACGGGAGCGACCGTTCACAAGGTGAACGTGCGGTCCCGACAATCGCCCGACCGGAGCGCAGCGCCGTCCGTTGCGGAGGTCGACCCGCTGCGGCCCGGACACACCCCCACGACGCTCTGGACAGTTGCCATGGATGTCGACGAAGAACAATTCACGGTCTCGACCGACTACTACACCGAACTCGACGACGGGACGATCCGGTGCGACGTCTGCCCGCGCGCCTGCAAGCTCAACGACGGACAGCGCGGGATGTGTTTCGTCCGCAAACGCGAGGGCGACGAGGTGGTGTTGACGACCTACGGGCGCTCGAGCGGGTTTTGCATCGACCCGATCGAAAAAAAGCCCCTCAACCACTTTCTGCCCGGGACGCCGGTCCTGTCGTTCGGGACCGCCGGCTGCAATCTGGCCTGTAGTTTCTGTCAGAACCACGACATCTCGAAATCCCGCGAGATCCACACCCTGGCCGACCAGGCCTCGCCGGAGACGATCGCCAGGGCGGCCGACGAGCTCGGCTGTCGGTCGATCGCGTTCACCTACAACGACCCGGTGATCTTTCTGGAGTACGCCGTCGACGTCGCCCGGGCGTGCCGGGAGCGCGGGATCAACGCCGTCGCCGTCTCCGCCGGCTACATCAACGAGGAGCCGAGGCGGGAATTTTACGAGCACATGGACGCGGCGAACATCGACCTGAAGGCCTTCACCCAGCAGTTTTACGAGTCGCTGGCGGTCGCGGACCTGCAGCCGGTGCTCGACACCCTGGAATACCTCGAGTACGAGACCGACGTCTGGTACGAGATCACGAACCTGATCATCCCCGAGGAGAACGACTCGGACGACGAGATCCGCGAGATGTGCGACTGGATCGTCGAGCACCTGGGCCGAGAGACGCCGGTGCATTTCACGGCCTTCCACCCGGACTACCGGATGGACGACAAGCCCCGCACCTCGCCGCAGACACTGACGCGTGCCCGAACGATCGCAAAAGACGCCGGTCTGCAGTATGCCTACACCGGCAACGTCCACGATGCGGAGGGCGGGAGCACCTACTGCCACGAGTGCGGCGAGCGGCTGATCGAGCGGGACTGGTACGAGCTGGGCGACTACCGGCTGGACGCCGACGGCTGCTGCGAGGCGTGCGGGGCGGAGTGCGCCGGGGTGTTCGAGCAGCGGCCCGGCGACTGGGGGCGGCAGCGCCAGTCGGTGCGGCTGGCGGAGTTCCGGCGCGGGTAGGCGGGGATAGTGCGTGGGTACTCGGGGATACTGCGGCGATACTGCGTGGAGGCTAGTGCCGTCGGCACATGTTCGAGAGGCCGCAGTCCGTCTCGCAATCGTATCCGGAGCAGTACGTCGTGCATTCGTCGGCGTTGTCGCAGTCGACCTCGCAGCTTCCGCCGCTGCACCACGTCTCGCAGTGTTCGGCGTTGTCGCACTCGACCTCGCAGTCGCCGCCCGGACAGTCGACCTCGCAGGTGTCGGCGTTGTCACACTCGATGTCGCAGTTGCCTCCCTCGCAGCTCGGGCGGCAGTCGTCGCGGTTGTGACATTCGAGATGGCAGTTGCCGGTCGGACACTCCAGCTCCGAGTCGTCGACGATCGACGAATCGTCGTCGTCGATGATGATACATCCGGAGGCGGCCACCAGGAGCCATCCGACGGCCACTGCGAACGGGAGCGCGGGGGGAAGGTCGGTATCGGCGAGCATGGTCTCCTCCTTCGATGAGGTCGGGCCGATCGGGCGCATCGTCTCTCGTCGTCTCCGTCCCAATGGACGAAGCTCGAACGGCGATATTCAAATGTCGGAACGGCCCGGGGAACGCTCGCGAGCAGCATCCGAGCAGTTTCCGGAACTCCCCGATCTTTTGTTTTTGCGCCGAAGCCGATAGGCTAAAAGCGTGTCCCAAAAATTGGGGATACCGGCGGTGAGAGCCCCGACAATCGAAGTGATGGTAGTGACGATAGACGTGGCTGTAGGCGATGGATCACCAGGGGATTGCGTGTGGGGAATACCGTCTGATCGAGCGAGTCGGGTCGGGCGGGATGGGGTCGGTGTGGCGAGCGACGCACCCGAGCTACGAGCGGGAGGTCGCGCTGAAGGTGATGAGCCCGGAACTGGCCGAGAGTGACGAATACCGGCGGTGGTTTCGCCGCGAGATCCGGGCGCACGGGCGGCTGACGCATCCGAATATCGTGCGGCTGTACGATCTGGGGGAGGTGGGAAGCGAAGCGGACGATCCGACGGCGGGCGATCTCGTCGAGGGGAGTCCATTTTACGTGATGGAGTACACCTCGATCGGGACGCTCAGATCGGGGGTGGTGTTGCGGGGCTGGCCGGCGGTGGCGGCGGTGGTGCGGCAGGTGTTGTGGGGGCTGGCGTATGCGCATGCCGGGGAGATGGTCCACCGGGATTTGAAGCCGGCGAACATCCTGTGTTTCGGGACCGACCCGCTGGCGGTGAAGGTGGCGGATTTCGGGCTCGCCTTCGCCGGGGGGCAGCGCGACCACGACATTCGCGACCAGAAGCTCGGGCCGGCGGGGACGGTCGACTACATGGCGCCGGAGCAGATTCGCGGCGAGTGGCGGCGCTACGGGGCCTGGACGGATCTGTACGCCGTCGGCTGCATCGCCTACGAGCTGGTCTGCGGGCGGCGGCCGTATCCGGGGGAGAGCGGAGATGCGATCGCCGACGCGCACGTCGACCGGGCGGTTCCGGGGGTCGAGCCGATGTTCGAGATTCCGGACGGGGCGGCGGCGTGGATTCGGACGTTGATGGCGAAGGAGCCGGCGGATCGGTACTGGTGCGGGGCGGACGCGGTGCGTGCGCTCGAGCAGTTGACGCGGGGATTCGAGCCGCCCGACCCCGGGGGCGTGGTCGTGCAGGAGGGGGAGCCCGAGGAGGGCGCCTCGACGGTCCGGGATGAGTCGGCCGGGTCGGAGGAGGCGGGGGGGAGTTCGGCGGAGACGACGGTTGTGACGGGGGAGTCGACCGCCTTCGATCGGGAGGGGACGACGAACATCGATCCGGCGGCGAGCCCCCACGAGTCGGCGCGGATGCCCGGCGAGGCGCCGGAGTTCCCGGACGACTGGCGGCGGGCCGAGGGGGGTTGGGAGGGCGAGCATCGGCCGGCCCCGCTCGGTCTGTTCGGGCTCAACGAGGTACCGTTCGTCGACCGGGAGGACGAGCGCAACATCCTCTGGAAGACCCTCGGCGACGTCGTCGAGCGCCGCGAGGTGCGGGTCGTTGCGATCACCGGTGAGCAGGGGATCGGCAAGACGCGGCTGGCCGACTGGATCGGACGGCGCGGCTACGAGGTCGGGGCGTGCATCCGCATCGAGGTGCGCCACGGTCGTTCCGGCGTCCGCGGCGAGGGGCTGCGCGGGATGCTCGAGGAGGTGTTCGGGACGTGGGATCTGAGCGGCGAGGAGGTCCCGCGCCAGATTCGACGCACGCTCGGGACCTGGTCGAGGGAGGAGGACCGAGAGGATTTCGGGCGAGACGTCCGGCGGTTGACCCGACTGCTCGGGCCCCGGAGCGACGAGGAGGATGCGCCGGGCTCGACGCTACGGTTTTCGGCGCTGCCGGAGCAGTTCGAAGCCATCGAGCGGGTGTTGGAGGCGATCGCCGGGCGGCGGCCGGTGTGTCTGCATCTCGACGACGTGCATCGCTCGCGCGCCTCGGCAGAGTTCGTCGACTATCTGCTCGAGCGCGAGCCGACGTTCCCGTGTCTGGTCGTGATGACGCTGCCGGGGGATGTGCGTACGGAGGTCGGACCGGTCGCCGACGTGCTGTCCGCGGTGCGGAGGCATCCTCGCACCCGATCGCTGCACCTGTCGGCGCTCACGCGCGAGGAGCATCGGGAGTTGATCGAAAAGATGCTCGCGCTCGACGAGGGGCTGGTCGACCACGTCGTCGAGCGGACCGGAGGGATGCCGCTGTTTGCGATCGAGCTGGTCAAAGACTGGGTCGACCGGGGGGTGCTGGAGGCGGGCGCCGAGGGGTATCGCCTGAGCGACCAGGCCGAGCGGCGGCTGCCCGACGATCTGCACGAGCTGTGGCGGCGGCGTCTGGAACACCTGGCCCGGCGGCTGGAGGCCTCGCACCGGCACGAGGCGATGCAGGCGCTCGAGATCGGGGCGATGCTCGGGAGTCGAGTCGAGCGGCGGCAGTGGCGAGAGGCGTGCCGGGAGGCAGGGGTGGCGCCGAGCGAGGCGATGTTCGACCGGATGGTCGAGCAGGGGCTGGTGGTCCCGGAGCCGGACGGGTGGCGGTTCGCCCACGGGATGCTGGTCGAGAGTCTGGTGCGCCAGGCGGACGAGACGGGGCGGGCGAGCGAGTTGGCGCGGGCGTGCGCCGAAGTGATGGAGGGGCAGTGATGGCGCGGGATTGCGGCTACTTTTTGTACGACTCCTCGACCAGCGACGCCATCGTCAGCTCCTGGGGGTCGCGCTCCCACTCGTTTTCCAGGTGCAGAACGCCCCGGGGGCAGACCTCTTCGCACAGTCCGCAGCCGACGCACGCCGCGCGGGTGAAATCCTCGTTGGCCTGAGCGTAGGCGCGCACGTCGATGCCCATCTCGCAGTACTTCGAGCACATGCCGCACGAGATGCACATGTCGTCTTTGACGGTGATCTTGTAGCGGCCGAACTTCTGGACGAGCCCCAGAATCGCCGCCATCGGGCAAAAATACCGGCACCAGACGCGGGTGCCGCCGATCGGGTAGACGACGACGCCTATGATGCCCGACAGGACGGTCACGAAGAGGAATCCGTAAAACGACCGAAAGCTGGCGGCGGCGCTCTGCAGGCCCGGGTACTGGTCGCCGAGCAGGTAGCCGGCGGCGACGAAGCCGGTCGCCAGAAGCGCCAGCACGAGCGTCGAGTGGACGGCGACCTTTTCGAACTGCCAGGAGCGCCGGCTGGTGGGGGTGAGGTGGCGGAACGGCTCACCGGCGGTGTTGGCCAGGCCGCCGCAGCCGCAGACCCACGAGCAGTACCAGCGTTTGCCGAAAAAGATGCCGAGCAGCGGGGCGACGACGATCGATCCGACGATCGCCCAGACGGCGAAATACGCCGGGTACTGGGCGAGGTTGTCGGGGTACAGGATGTTGATCTCGAGCGGCCAGAGGTAGCTGAAAAAGAGGCCGGGCTGGTCGAAGAGCTTGAGGATTTCGGGGATGGCGAATGCGAGCGAGATCTGGACGAACATCACGACGCCGGTGCGCACGATCTGGTAGGCGTTGTGGCGGTATTTCGAGATGACGTAGATGCCGCCGGCGGTGATGGCGACGGTGTACAAAAACCCGTAGATCGTCCACCTGGTGAACGTCTCGACGCCCAGGGCGGCGCCGGTCGCCGAGGCGAGCCGTCCGATGTAATCGGGGAGGGTGAACGCGGGGACCGGCAGGCCGAGCGAGCCGAGAAACAGGAAATTGTCGATGCGCTGGCCGCCGTAATACAACACGAGATAAAAGACGAGCAGCACGCCGGTCAAAAGCCAGGCGGTGATGCCGCGGTTGGTGATGTCGTCTTTGAGCCATCCGAGGGCGCCGGGTTGTCTCACAGTCGGTCCTCCCGTTCGTTCATGCGCTCGAGGTCGACGCGTCCGAATTCGACGTCGAACTGGGCATCCTCCAGGTGCTCGAGCACCCAGTCGACGGAGCGTCGCTGACGGATCCACTCGATCAGCGGCCGGTGATCCCAGCGCGAGCCGAGCATGTTGAAGCCGACGACCCGTTCGTCGTCGTCGTAGACGATGCGCTGGCTGATCGGCTCGCCGGGCATCTTGCGGTACAGCGACGGGGTTCCGTCGGGGGCGGTCGTCACTTCGCCGACCGTCGTGTATTCGATGTCGAAAAACTTCGCCGAGTTGTAAAAGACGGGCGGGTCGTACGAAATTTCATCGCCGAGCATGCTGCGGCCGGCGAGGCGACCGTGGCGCTCGGCCGAATACCAGATGTGCTCGATGATGTTGTCGGCCTCGCCGTCGGTCTCGATTTCGACGCAGTCGCCGGCGGCCCAGACGTCCGGGAGGCTGGTCGCAAACGAGCGGTCGACGAGGATGCCCTCCCCGATCTCGGGGGGCGTGGTGGTCTCGGCGAGCCAGTCGGTGTGGGCGGTGACGCCGATGGCGATCCCGAGCATCTGGCACGGGTACTCGGCGCCGCTGCTCGAGCGGACGGCGCCGACGCGCCCGCTACCGTCGCCGGCCGGCACGATCTCGTCGAGCTCCTCGCCGTGGCGCAGGTCGATGCCGTGCGAGCGGATGTGTTCGGTGATCATCTCGCCCTCCTGGCGGTGCAGGCCGATCGGCCAGAAAAACGGCTCGCGGACCAGGAAGGTGACGTCGACGCCGTGAAAATCGAGGCACTCGGCGAGTTCGACGCCGATCAGCCCCCCGCCGACGACGACCGCCCGGTCGGTCGACCAGGTGAGCCGCTCGCATTCGTCGAGATCCTGCATGGAGACGAAATTCACGACGCCCTCGTCGACGCGCTCGAGGCCGTCGAACGGGAGCATGCGCGGCTCGGCGCCGACCGCGAGCAGGAGTTTGTCGTAGCGCAGCTCGTCACCAGAGCGCAGCTGCAGGCGCCGGGCGTCGGCGTCGAGGTCGACGACGCGGTCACGGACCAGCTCGATGTGCTGGTGCTCGTACACCTGGCGTTCGTACGGCTCGAGGTCGCGGCGGTCGAGCTGGTTCATGTAGGCGTACATCAGCGCGGTGCGCGAGAAAAAATAGTCGGTCTCGTCGCCGACGACGGTGATCCGGGCGCGGTCGGGCTCGTGGCGCTTGCGGATCTCGAAGGCGGCGCGGATGCCGGCGACGCCGTTGCCGACGATGACGTAGTGCATGCGGGAGAGGATCGCGTGGGGAAGTCGAGTCGAGCTTTGGCCGGGACGACTGTATCGAGGGGCGCAGCGAGATGCCAGACCGAATGACGGATCCGGTGGGGCATCGGCGTGGGGTGGGATGAGGATGGAGGGGTGAGTGTTTCAAGAACGGCGATCGGAGATCGGAGGTCGGAGATCGGAGGTCGGAGATCCGAGAGGTGGAATGGGTGGGGGATGTGGGGGCTCGCCGAGGTGGGGGGAGGGAGCGCCGGTAGCGGGATCGTCGGCGGGGATCGAAAACGGCGGGTGAGGATCGTTTACGTCGGTGAAGGGTGAAAACGGCGGGTGAGGATCGTTTACGTCGGCGAGGATCGAAAAGGATGGGCGAGGATCGTTTACGTCGATGAGGATCGAAAATCGTCCGATCCGTCCGATCCGTCCGATGCGTCCGATCCGTCCGATCCGTCCGATGCGTCCGATCCGTCCGATGCGTCCGATGCGTCCGATGCGTCCGATGCGTCCGATCCGTCCGATGCGTCCGATCCGTCCGACGATCTGTATTGGTGTATGTATTTGGCATCTCCTATACTGCCCGGTACGCAGCTGTACTTCGACTCGTGTTCCGGGCTCGCCATGGAGACCGACAGTCTCGCGATTCTCGTCGTTCTCGTCGTCTGCGCAGCGGCGGTTGGGCTCGTCGGGTGTCGTTTCGACGCCGGGGTCGCCGGGAAGCGGTGCTCGCAGGAGGGGGTCTACGAGAGCGGCTATGCGTGTCGCGATGGGCAGTGGGTGGCCGTCGATGCGTCGGCGGGTTTCGACCTCGGGGGCGGGGAGTCGGATGCCGGCGCCGAGCCCTCCGACGAGCCGGATGCGTCGCGGGGGCCGGAGGATGCGGGGAGTACGAGCGGCGACGCCGATGGCGAGTCGGGATGCGACGGGCCGGGCGGGAGGTGCGAGGATGCGCAGCCGGCGTGCTCGAACGGGGAGTGCGAGTGCGAGCCGGGCGAGGAGGAGTCGTGTTACGGCGGTCCGTCGGGCACCCGGGGAGTCGGTGTCTGCGAGGCGGGGACGCGCACCTGCGGACCGGACGGGACCTGGGGAGCGTGCGGCGGGGAGACGCGACCGAGCGAGGAGGTCTGCGGGGACGGGAAAGACAACGACTGCGACGGGGAGCTCTCGGAGGGATGCACCTGCGATTTCGAGGGTGAGCCGGAGGGCGTGTGCGGCGACCAGCCGTTGCAGCCGGACGGGGCGTGCCCGGCCCCGGAGGCGTTCGAGCCGGACGGGGAGGCGAGCTGCGACGACGGGAAGGACAACGACTGCGACGGGCGGACCGACGGCGACGATCCGGACTGCCGTCGGCCGGCCGGGGCCGCCTGCGAGACCGATGTGCAGTGTCGGTCGGTGTGTCGCGGGTCGCCGGGGCGGTGTGCCCACCGGGTGTTCGTCTCGTCGGAGACCTTCGAGGGCGATGTCGGGGGGCTGAGCCAGGCCGACCAGCACTGCCAGCGGCTCGCCGAGGAGGTCGGCGCCGAGGGCAACTGGGCGGCGATCCTGTCGGACTCGTCGACGGCGGCCCGGGATCGGCTCGACGTCGACGCGGCGGTCGTCACCTGGGCCGGCGATCCGGTGGCCGCCGGCGAGCCCGCCCGGCGGGATACCGCCAGCCCCGGGCCTATGGGGGGGAGCGAGGCGGGCTCGAGGACCGCGCCACGGGTCTGGACCGGATCGAATGCCGACGGGACGCGCGATCACGTCAACGACGACTTCGGGTCGGGCCAGTACTGCAACGACTGGCGCAGTGATCACTGGCAACGTGCGGGCGAGGCGGGGAGTACGATCCGGACGGACTACCGTTGGTTGCTTTTCAACAACTCGAAACCGGATTGTGCCTCCACGCTCTCGCTGTATTGTATCGACGGCCAGTGACCTGCAGAACCGGGAACTCATTCATGCACGGGATGTTCGACACTCGACTCGGGGGAGTCTCGATTGCGATCTGGCTCGCCTGGGCGATGCTCACCGGGGGATGCTCGTTCGATACGAGTGCCGGGGCGGATCGGTGTGCGAACGAGGGGGTGCAGAGGGACGGCTATCGTTGCGCGGATGGTCAGTGGATTCGCGTCGATGCCGGGGGGTTTTCGGCGCGTGACGTCGAGCAGGTCGACCGGGCGGATGGGGAGGGCTCGGCGGCGGATGCGCGAGGGACCGAGGATGCGGTCGCCGATCTCGAGGGTGGCGAAGGTTGCCCGCAGGGAGATGCGGAGTGTCGGTGCGACTACGAGGGGACCTCGGAGGGGGTCTGCTCGGAGGGGCGGCTCGGGGCGGATGGCGAGTGTCGGCCGCCGGAGAGCTACGCGCCGACCGAGGGGATGGAGCCGGGTCAGTGCGGGGACGGGCTCGACAACGACTGCGACGGGGCGGTCGACGGGGAGGACGAGGATTGTACGTGCACCGGCGGCGAAGAGCGTCCGTGCTACACCGGGGAAGATGGGACGGCCGGCGAGGGCGTCTGTGAGCGCGGCGAGCAGACCTGCGAGGGGGGAAACTGGGGGGAGTGTACGGGGCAGTCGATTCCGGCCGACGAGGAGGTGTGCGACAACGGGCTCGACGACGATTGCGACGGGGTCGTCGACGAGGGATGTCCGTGTCGGTTCGACGGCGAGGCCGAGGGGATCTGCGGCGAGCAGACGATCGACGAGGAGGGGAATTGTCCGGAGCCGGAGACCTACGAAGCCGATACGAGCGGAGGGGAGACCCACTGCGACGGAGCGGACAACGACTGCGACGGGGTCGTCGACGAGGGATGTCGGTGCGACTACCAGGGGCGGGACCGGGGGGTGTGTGCGGACCAGGAGCGTACCTCGGACGGGACGTGTCCGCAGCCGGAGGACTGGGAGTCGGACCCGGCGACCGACGAGACGCTGTGCGACGGGCTCGACAACGACTGCGACGGGGTGGTCGACGACGGATGTCCGTGCTCGGAGGGTGAGACGCAGTCGTGCTACACTGGTCCGAGTGGGACGCACGACGACGGGATCTGCGAGCGCGGCGAGCAGACGTGCGACGTGATGGGCCAGTGGGGAGAGTGTCGGGGCGATCAGACGCCCGAGCAGGAGGCCTGCGGGGACGGGCTCGACAACGACTGCGACGGGGCCGTCGACGAGGGGTGTCCGTGCGCCTACCAGGGCAACTCGGAGGGGGTGTGCGCCGATCAGACGCGCGACGATCAGGGAGATTGCCCGGAGCCGGCGGAGTATCACGACGGGACGGAGTCGGGCGAGTGGTGCGACGGGCTCGACAACGACTGCGACGGGGAGGTCGACGAGGATGGCTGCGAGTGCGTCAACGGGGAGAGCGAGTCGTGCTACACGGGGCCGCCGTCGACCGAGGGGGTCGGGATCTGCACGTCGGGGACGCGAACGTGTTCGAACGGGAGCTGGTCGGATTGCTCGGGGGAGACGACGCCGCAGTCCGACGAGACGTGCGGAGATTCGCAGGATTCGGATTGCGACGGGGTCACGAACAACGGGTGTCCGTGCAACTACGCGGGAATCTCGGAGGGGATATGCGGGATGGCGAGCCGGGATTCTTCCGGGACGTGCCAGGAGCCGGCCGACTACGAGCAGACCGAGTCGAGCTGCTCGGACGGGGTCGACAACGACTGCGACGGGTACGCCGACGCCAACGACGCCGACTGCCTGAAGGGGCCCGGTGAGTCGTGTACGGCAGATGCGGAGTGTCGCGGGGCGTGTCTCGGGGGAGTCTGTGCGCACCGGATATTCGTCACCTCGGAGGCGATGAACGGGGCGTTCGGGGGGCTGGTGGATGCCGACCAGACGTGCAACCGGCTGGCCGACGACGAGAACCTGGGGGGCGTCTGGAAGGCGGTGTTGTCGGACGGGAGCACGGATGCCCGCGATCGGTTCACGCTGCAGAGCACGCTGATCAACCTCGACGGCCGGAGCGTGGCGGCCGACGACACCGACCTGTGGGACGGTGGCCTCTCGCATGCCGTGGACTCCGACGAGACGGGGCAGGCGCGGGATGTCGACGTCTGGACGGGGACCGGGATCGACGGGCGGAGCACGGGGGACGACTGCAGCGGTTGGACGGACGACGGCCAGTTCGAGGGCGGTCAGGAGGGGGACGCCGGGGAGAGGGACGGGACGTGGATCGACGACCCGGACGGGTTGTTCGACGTCGAGTCGTGTGCCGAGTCGTTGCATCTGTATTGCGTGGAGGTGGATTGAGGGAGGAGCGTCGGCGTGTCGATGACCAGCCGCTCACCCCCGTCCGTGGACGGGGGTTCCGGAAGGGAAAAAGGTACGGCAGGCGGCCCATGGACCGCCTTGTCGAATGCGGTGGTGGTGTCGGGCGTGTGGCGATATACGTCGGGACCGCGGTCGCCCTCGGTGCGTCGGGGCATGGCCCGGCGGATGTTTTCGGGGGTTTTATCCCGTCGGAGCCCCGGTGCATCGCGCCGGGGTGGGCGTGTGGTGATCGACATGTCGTCGGAATGGAATGCGGTGGGGGCGGGCGGATTTGACGCCGGCGAACATGGCGGCCACATTTGAGGGTCTATGAGGCCGTCGACCGAGGAAAACGAACCGGGCGAGGAGTGGATCGAACGGGCGGGGGAGGTCGCCGACCTGCTCGACCGGAGGTACGGCGTCCGCGAGTCGTCGGCCGCTTACGAGAGGCTTCGCTACGAGGGAAGAGTGGCGGGGCGGCCGGTATTGCATCTGGAGGATGTCACGGGCATCCCATTCGTCTCGGAGGTGCCGGGGGTCGAGGAGTATCAGCACCGGGCGCGGGTCCGGGCCGACAGCGGGGATCTGTTTGCGGCGGTGACGCCGCCGGTGCCGGGCTACGAGGAGTACAATCGCGAGCGGCTCGGTCTGGGAGCCCCGGAGCTGGTGCTCGCCGAGCCGGACGGGGACCGCAAGGCGGTGGCGCGGGCGTGTCGGCGGCCGCCGGCCTTCGAGATGATCCGCCGGTTCGGGGTGCGCCGCGAGGGACTGGTGATCCATCCGTACATGGCGACCGAGTCGGTCTGGAAGCTGGCCGGCGAGCTGGCGGAGACGGGACTGGAGGTGTCGGTCCTGGGGCCGCCGCCGCCGGTGCTCTGGATTGCGAACGACAAGGCGCGCATCGCCGAGATCAACGACGAGCTTTTCGACGGGGCGGGCAACGTCGCCACCCGGGTCGAGGCGACTCCCGAGCAGATGGTCGAGGGGCTGCGCGAGTTCGCGGGGCGGTTCGAGGCGGTCGGGCTCAAGCGCACGCGGTGTGCGTCGGCGACGGGCAACCTGGTGTTCGAGAGTGGGGCGGTAAAGGAGACGGGCAGAGAGGAGCTACTGGGTCGGGTGCGGCGGTTTCTCGAGCGGACCGAATGGGAGCCGGGCGAGGAGGTGCTGGTCGTCGAGTGGGTCGAAGCGAGCGAATCGCCCTCGACGCAGACCTGGATTCCGCCCCGGGATCAGGGGCTGCCGCGGGTCGAGGGCGTCTACGAGCAGTTGCTGAAAGCCGAGGAGCGGATCTTTGTCGGCAGCCGGCCGTCGACGCTCCCGGAGGCCGTCGATCGACGCATTGCAAGGGCGTCGGTGGTGGTCGGGCGGGTGCTGCAACAACTCGGCTACGTGGGGCGGTGTTCGTTCGATTTCGTCGTCTCCGGGAATGTCGACGGCGAGTGGGACGTCCACATGATAGAGTGCAACGGTCGGTGGGGCGGCACCAGCACCCCGATGCATTTCGTCGATCGGATCGTGCCGGGAGGGCGCCCGCCGTACGTGGCAATGGACGTGATGGACGAGAGGCTCGAGGGGGTCGAGTTCGAGCAGTTGCTCGAGCGAACGGGCGAGGAGCTGTACGACCCGGTGAGTGGGAAGGGGCGGTTCGCCTTCTACAACCCGGGGCCACTGGCGGAGAGCGGCAAGATCGACGTCGTCGCGATTGGCGAGACGCCGGCCGAGGCCGTCCGGGGAGTCGACGAGATTCTGCCGGAGATCTGGGGATTGCACCAGCCTCGGGAGTGAGTCGCGCCGTCCCGACAAGCAAGCGTACAGGGGAGTCGGCTCGCAGGCGGGTCGATGGGTTTCCCCGAGCAGTGTGGAGGCAGTTGTGAGCAGTGAAACCAGGTCCGAGGAGACAACCCAGACGGGGGAGGAGGGCCAGGAGAGGGCGTTGGAGCTCGGAGTGTCGAGCCCGAAGGTCGACGGTGGGTGGATGACGATCGACCACGTCGCCGACCCGATCCTGGTGCTCGACATGGGGGCCCGGATCGTCGATGCGAATCGAGCGGCGTGCGAACTGTACGACTGGTCCCGAGAGGATCTGATCGGGGAGTCGTTCGAGATCTTCGACGGGCGGGAGTACACCGACTCGGTCGACGAGATCTGGCAGAAGTGTCTCGACGACGACGAGGTGTGCAATGCCGAGGTCGAGCAGCGAACGCGCGAGGGCGAGGCGTTGACGGTGTTGCTGACGCTCTCGAAGGTCGTCGATGCCGACGGGACGCCGGTCGGGGTGACCGCGAGCGTCAAGGATATGACCGAACACAAAGTGTTCGAGCGGGGGATGCGGCAGGCGCAGAAAATGGAGGCGATCGGGACGTTGACCAGCGGGGTCGCCCACGATTTCAACAACCTGTTGATGGGGATGCGTGCCTGTGCCGATCTGGCGGCGAGAGAGCTCGAGGCAGAACACCCGGCCCTCGAGTACGTCGATCGCATTCGGGAGTCGGTCGATCGAGGGGAGGCACTGACCGGTCAGCTTCTGGCCTTCTCGCGGAAGGGAAGCGGGGGAACGCAGGTGGTCGAGGTCGACGAGGTGGTGGCGAGTCTCGAGGAGTTGCTCCGGCCGCTTCTGGGCCGGGAGATCGATCTGGAGGTCGAACTCGACAGCGACGGGACGCGGGTGAGATGCGATGCGGGGCAACTCGAACAGGTGCTGTTGAACCTGATCGTCAACGCGCGGGATGCGCTCGAGGATGGGGGGCGGGTCGAGGTGCGCACCGACAGACGCGAAGTCGACGACGAGCGCCAGATGCCGGTCGGCGAGATCACGCCCGGAGGCTGGGCGGTCATCGAGGTGAAAGACGAGGGAGTCGGGATGGCCGAAGACGTGCTGCGCCAGATTTTCGACCCGTTTTACACGACCAAACGCTCGGGAGAGGGGACGGGGCTCGGGCTGTCGATCGTGTACGGAATCCTCACGCAGTGGGCGGCGGCGATGGAGGTCGAGACCGAGCCGGGGGAGGGCTCGGTCTTTTCGGTGTATCTGAAAGAGGCCGAGGAGCCGAACACAGCGACGGACGGAGGATTCGGCCTGGACAGGAGGCGCCGGGGGGAGGCGGTGCGCTCGGTCGTCGCGATCGTCGAGGACAACGACGTGGCGCGGCAGGCGACGCGCGAGCTGCTCGAACAGGAGGGATACGCCACCTACGTGGCGGCGTCGGCGGAGCGGGCGCGGGAGTTGCTGCGGGCGTGCGGTGGCGAGATCGACGCGGTCTTGCTCGACGTGGGGTTGCCGGACGAATCGGGGGTGGAATTCGCGGAGTGGTGCAGGGGGGAGTATCCGGAGGTCGGGATCGTGTTCGTGTCGGGGGGGCCGACGCTCGAGGCGCTCGGGGGCATGGTGGCGGAGTCCGAACAAGTCGAGTTTGTGCAAAAGCCGGCCGGGCTCGAAGAGCTGGTCGAGGCGATCGGGAGGGTCCAGCGCGGCGGGTGAAGGGGGTCAATTCGCCTCGGAGGGGGGCGTGAGCACACGCATCTCGCCGGGGAGGAGTTCGACATCGCCGATGTTCTCGTCGATCGGTTCGCCGTCGATGGTGAAGCCCATCGGCGGGTCGGTGGTGGCGCGGATGCGGCTGCAGGATCGGTGGAGGACATGGGGGCTGTCGGCGAGGGTCCCGGAGGTGAGGTGGGTGGCGACGCCAGCGAGGTTGAGGAGGCTGCCGGGCTGAACGGCGAAGACGTCGAATTGGCCGTCGGAGAGGTCGGCTTCGGCGGCGATCCGGAAGCCACCACCCAGCGTCCGGCCGTTCGCCATCACCAGCGCCAGGGCGTCGACGACCTCGGCGGTGCCGTCCTCCCACTGCAGACGCGCCTCACAGGGGGCGGTTTCGCTCCAGGCGCCGGGGGCGGCGGCGAGATAAGCGAGGGGTCCGAAGCGGCGCTTCATCTCGGAGTCGATGTCGTCGGCGAGTTCGCTGGCGTACCCGCCGTTGATGGCGTTGATGGCGAGCCGGGTGCCGTCGCCGCTTCGGGCCTCGAGGAGGTCGATCGGACGGGGGCGGCCCGATTCGAGGACGACCTCGAGTGCGGCGCGCGGCTCGAGGGGGAGGTCGAGCGAGCGGGCGATGTCGTTGCCGGTCCCGGCGGGCAGGATGCCGAGCGTCGCGGCCGAGAGGGCCTCGCCGAGCCCGTTGACGACCTCGTTGATCGTGCCGTCACCGCCGACGACGACCAGGCGTTCGGCCCCTTCGTCGATCGCCCGACGGGCGAGTTCGGCGGCGTGGCCCGGGTGGTCGGAGAGCATCGGCCGCAGGTCGGCCTGGTCGGTCACCTCGGCCAGAAGCTCCGAGAACTGCTCGAACGAACTCGCTTCCGGGTTGGCGACAAAGACGGTCTCCATTCAGGTCTCTCGCAGACTGAGCACGAGCTTCAGGTCGCCGGTCTTGTCCTCGTCGACGTCGGCCACCAGCGTCTGATCGACCGAAAACTCGAACCGGCGGCCGTCGGCGAGTTCGAGCAGCTGGGCGGCGCCGCGAAGCTGGTTGACCTTCGGCGATTCGACGAGCACCGCCGCCTCCTCGTCGTCGACATACAGCAGCTCGACGCCCTCGATCTCGCGGTCGTCGACGACGATGCGCGCGTTGTCGAGAAACTCCTCTTCGGCCTCGTCGACGGCCTCTTCGAGCGGTTGCATCGCCTCGTCCGCCTCGTCGAGAAAGGTGGCCCCCTCGAGGGCCTCGTCCAGTCGGTCGGCGTAGCGGTCGACCTCGTCGGCGTCGTAGTCGTCGGGTTCTTCTTCGATCGAGTCGAGGACTCGGCGGTGGCGCTCGAGGTCGTCGATCATCGAATCGAGGCGGTCGCGAAGCTTCGAGGTGCGCTCGGACAGGTCGCTCATGGCGTCTCCGTGCAGTGGCGTGCGAGTCGAAGAGCCTCGAACCTCGCGAAGGTCATTCGGAGGCGGGCTCGGCGGTCGTCTCTTCGGGGACCTGGGGGCTGGTCTCGGCCTCGTTCGTCCGGTCGAGATACCAGTCGGTCGAGGCGTAGCCCACGGTGATGGCGACGATCAACAGCGCCCCGACGATATTCGGCGGTGCCGGGGCGGGGATGTCGAACCACCGTGTTCCGGCCCCGAGAAAAAATGCGATCGCAAATCCCAGTATCCACTTCATGGTTTGGCCCCGGCAGTGCGTGTGTCGTCTGCGCTCATGCCCGTGATTCGAGGCGATTTTCTGGCGAAGATCGCTCGAAATTGCAAGCGTGGTCGCTCGTCGGG
>CAZRLK010000050.1:0-8607 GCA_964600555.1 uncultured Bradymonadales bacterium | reverse complement strand
GAGGCGATTTTCTGGCGAAGATCGCTCGAAATTGCAAGCGTGGTCGCTCGTCGGGGGAGCTCGACGGGCCCTTGCCGGATCGTGGTGAGAGGGGCTATGGGTGGCACTTCCATTTCACCTGCCGCATGGAACCGATCATGGACCAGCAGCCCGACCTTCCGTTTCGCACCGACGACCTCGAGGGCATCTCCGGCGAGATCAAAGTTCGACCGGGGGATTTCGCCGTCGAGGAAGTTCCGCTGTACGAGCCGGACGACGACGGCCAGCACGTGTACGTCAAGCTGACGCGCACCGGGCGGACGACCCGCGAGATCGTCGACGCGTTGGCCGAGCTGTTCGACGTGCCGAAGCGGACGATCGGCTACGCCGGGCTCAAGGACCGGCGGGCGGAGGCGACCCAGCGCTTTTCGCTGGATACGGCGGAGTTTTCGCGGCCGAAGCCGGACGACGACGAGGTTGCCGACCGGGTCGCCGGGGAGCTGGAGGTCGAAGTCGCCTACGCGCGCCGCCACCGCAACAAACTTCGACGCGGCCACCTGGTCGGCAACCGCTTTCGGATCGTCGTCGCCGGTGCGGGGAGTGACGAGGATGTGCAGCGGACAGGCGCGGTCGCCGAGGCGCTCGTCGAGCGAGGGGTACCGAATTTTTACGGCGCCCAGCGCTTCGGAGACGACGGCGACAATGCCGCGCGCGGGCTCGAGATATTGAAAGGAGGCGACTGGAGCGGCCCGCACTGGAAGCGCGAGCTGATGCTCAACGCCTACCAGGCCGAGCTGTTCAACCGTTGGCTGGTTGCGCGGCTCGAGGAGGACGTGTTCGACGGACTGCTCGAGGGAGACATCGCCAAAAAGACCGATACCGGCGGATTGTTCGAGGTCGAGGAGCTGGCGCGCGAGCAGCCGCGCTTCGAGAACCGGGAGATCACGTTTACGGGGCCGATCTTCGGCGGGGATCTCTGGTGGCCCGGGGGCGCGGCCGGTGAATTCGAGGAGCGGATCCTCGAGGAGTCGGAGGCGACCGAGGAGGCGTTCAGCGAGGCGGGGCTGTCGGGCAGCCGCCGGCGGGGGCGCATTCACCTGGAGTCGATCGAGGCCGCCTCCGTCGAGCGAGGCCTCGAGCTGCGATTCGGCCTGCCGAAAGGGGCGTATGCGACGGTCGTTTTGCGCGAGTTTCTGCGCGAGTGACCTGGTTCACTCCTGGAGCTTGCGCGTCGCCCGTTCGGCCCGCTCGCGCAGCTCCTCCGGGAGCTGTTCGAGCTCGAGGATGCGCTCGAGCAGCATTCGCACGTCGGGTCTCGGCTCGGCGGGGAGGTCGGTCAAAAACCGCGTCAGCATCTCGGACATGTGGGCGACCGAGCCGGGTTCCTCCTCGGCGGTCTCGACCCAGTCTTCGACCCGTTCGACCCAGTCTCGTCGCTCGCGGCGGCGGCACTCCCGGTCGTCCCACTCGAGGATCGCCTCGGTACGTGCAGCGAGTTCGTCGACCGCCTCCCGATCGTCGGCCGACCACGGGACGCCCGCCTCGCCTCCCTTCGGCGCCTCGAGGTATTCGCTGAGCCGTCCGAGCCTGGCGGCGAGCCCCTCGCTCGGATGCGAACTTCCGGTGCGGCTGAGATCGCCCCAGATCTCCTTGAGTTTGCGCAGCCGAAACGGCCGCCGGATGCGGTTGGCGTACAGGTCGCGCTCGAGGTTCAGCAACACGGAGTAGGGGGCCGACAGGCGTCGCAGAGGCGTGACCTCGGCGAAGGGATTGCCCGTCGTCTCGTCATCGGTCTGCGAGCCGGCGCGTGCGGCGGCCGTCTCGGGGCTGGGCGGAGGCTCGAGTTCCAGGAGCGTTTCGCGAGTCGTCGGGTCGAGGCGATGGTCCGCGCCGGCGGCTTCGGCGAGGGTCTCGAGGAAGGTCCCGACGGCCCGGAGGGTGGCCGCGGAGTCCTCCAGCGCGGAGTTCGTCGCGTGGGGGTCGGGTTCCTCCAGGACCTTCATCGTCGCCGCGAGGTTGGTGATCGTCTCGACGACCTCGCGGGTCGTCTCGTCGAGGCGGTCGTGGGCGTGTTCGAGATCCATGGCGGTCGGGAATCACATCTGGCGGCTGACTGCCTCGATGGCGGAGAGCATGCTGCCGTCGCGTTCGAGAAGTTCGTCGGCGAGCTGGACCATCCGCCGGTTCGGCGAGGCGAAGGGATTGTCCTCGAGGACCGCGCGCATCGCCTCGCGCTCCTCGCCGGCCTCTCGGTGCAGGCAGCGGAGGATGAAGGCGGCGGCGGTCGAGCGGCTGATGCCGGCGGCACAGTGGCAGTAGACGAATCCCGACTCGAGCAGGCGCTCCCCGTGCTCGATCAGACGTGCGACGTCCTCGCGCGTCGGCGGGTCGGCCTCGCCGGCGTGAAGCGAGGGGGATCGGCTGGTGACGTCGTCGAATTGCAGGCGCAAATGCAGGGGATTGGAGGGATCGAAGCCGTCGGGCGTCGAGCTGTCGGTCGAGCCGATCGAGACGACCGCCTGGTCGTCGTCCAGTTCGGGAATCTCGCGGTTGGCATCCGCGAGTGAGCGCGAGAGAATCTCCGGATCGTCGGTCACCTCGAGCCTCCGCATCTGTGAGCTTCGACCCCGTCGGGACCCGCCCCTGGCGGTCGATTCACGGCTTGTTGACGAAACAATATAACATACGGGAGAGAGGGGCGACAGGGTACAACTGCAAACTGTGTGGACTGCGATGCGTCGGGGCGAACGGCGGCGGGTGTTCGCGTTCGTGCTCAGAACTGAAAGTAGATGAACGGCTGAACTTCGGCGCTCTTGACGCGCTGCAGGAGGATGGCGACGCCCAGCAAGATCGAGGCCTGGACGACGGCCGGGAGCCGCACGAACTGGTCGGCGGCCCGCTGCTCGAGACGCCTCGGGAGGAAGTGGACGAGCAGGGCGCCGAAGACCAGAACAGCGACGACCGGGGTCAGGTTCGGAAGGTAGGCGGTCCCCTCGGCGAGGACGCCCAGGACGTCCATCGCGACGGTGAAATTCGGGGCGCGGAAGAAGATCCAGGCGAAACAGACGAAATGGAAGGTGAGGACGACCGAGGCGATCGTCCAGAGGCGTCCCGGCTGGAAGTCCGGGTGGTGGCGCTTGCGCCACCGCTGGTACATCCGGGTGACGGCCAGGCCGAGGCCGTGGACGGCGCCCCAGATGACGAAATTCCAGGAGGCCCCGTGCCAGAGGCCGCCCAGAAGCATCGTGATGAACAGGTTGCGGTAGGTCGTCCAGGCGCCGTAGTGGCTGCCGCCGAGGGGAATGTACAGGTAGTCGCGCAGCCAGCTCGACAGGGAGATGTGCCAGCGGTGCCAGAAGGTCCGCAGGCTGGTCGCCAGGTACGGCCGCCGAAAGTTCTCCGGGAGCTGAAAGCCGAGCAAAAGCGCCGATCCGATGGCGATGTCGGTGTAGCCCGAAAAGTCACAGTAAATCTGGACGGCGTAGCCGTACACGCCGGTCGCGACCTCCAGGCTCGAATACATGCCGGGATCCTGGAAGACACGGTCGACGAAATTGACAGCGAGGTAGTCGGCGACGACGACCTTTTTGGTGAAGCCGACGGCCAGCAGATACAGCGCGTAGCTGTGGTCGTCGGGGTCGTAGTCCGGGAGGTCGCGAAGCTGCGGGAGGAACTCCGTCGCCCGGACGATCGGCCCGGCGACGAGCTGGGGGAAAAAGGCGACGAACAGCGCGAACTTGATCGGATTGTCGATCGGCTCGAGCTTTCCCCGGTAGATGTCGATCGTGTAGCTGAGCGTCTGGAAGGTGTAAAAAGAGATCCCGACCGGCAGCACCAGGTGCAAAAGCGGGACGTCGACCCCGGTGCCGAACAGGTGGGAGGCGCGCTCGGCGGACTTCAGGAAAAAGTCGGCGTACTTGAACAGCCCGAGCACGCCGAGGTTGCCGACCAGGCTGAGTGTCAGCCACATTTTGGCGGTGCGCTTCGATCTCGCCCGGGCGATCTGCCAGCCGACCGTGTAGTCGAGGACGGTCGAAAACAGGATCAGGACCAGAAGCTGGTAGTTCCAGGAGGCGTAAAAGACGTAGCTTGCGATCAGGAGCCAGACGATCCGGAGCCGCTCGCGGGAGATCAGGGCCCAGTTGCCCGCGAAGACGATGATCAGAAACCAGATGTACAGTGCGGTATCGAATTGCATACGGCGTACGGCAGCAGCCGGGCAGCTGAGCAGCTAAACAGCTACGCAGCTCAACGGCTCAACAACTCAACGCGCGTTTTCCCCCGGATCGAAGACGTCGGCCTCGAAGCGTCCGCCGGTCTCCGGCCCGCCGGGGGGTGAGATGCGCCGGGTCTCGAGCGGCATCTGGCCGCCGTCTCGCCACATCTGGTAGGTGCGCATCAGATCCGAAAAGAAGGCCTCGCCCAGCAGGTGATAGCCGTCCATCGTCAGATGGATCCCGTCGTCGCGAGCGAGGCTCGGGGTCAGCGCCGCCCAGTAGCGAATACTCCCGGCGCCGCCCATCGCATGGGACTGATCCCAGACGGCGCACCCGGCGCGCTCGGCAGCGGTACGCTGGATGGCGACGATGCCGGCGTAGCTGCGGAGCGTCGGGGGGATGCACACCTCGTCCTCGCCGACCTCGACCCTCTCTCGGCAGCCGACCGAGTCGCGCTCCGGGGCGGCGTCCGGCGGCAGCATCACCAGGCACGAGGCCTCGGGGGCGGCCGAGCGGTAGCGCTCGAGGAGCTGCTCGAACTGGAACTGATAGTCGGCCAGCCGCCGCGTGATCTCGCCGACCGTGTGGTCGGGGTCGGTGTGCATTTCGTAGAGGTTGTACGCCTCGTTGGTGCCGAAGGCGACGATCATCAGCTCCGGCGCGAGCTCCTCGATCTCGCGTCGGGTCAGCCGGCGGTCGAACGAGGCGAAATCGCCGGCGGTCGCTCCGTTGACGCCGAGGCTGACGTACTCGACGCCGGCCTCCCCGTGCAACGTGCGGATGCCGAACAGGCCGACCGGTCCGTCTCCGGCGGCCTCGAGGTGGATGCGGTGTGGCCCCGGCTCGACGCCGCGCTCGAAGACCCCGAGCCCGCGATCGGTCCCGGAGGTTTCGACGACGGTCGGCGATTCCCCGTCGACCGAGACGGTGAACGAGCCGCCCTTCGGCCGGACGTGATAAAAGATGGCGTAGCGATCGAAGCTCCGGCCGTAGCGACACTCCTCGGCCTCTTCGTCGTCGCGAGATTCGCCCCGGTCGTCGTACCCGCAGCTCGTCCGCTCCAGCCAGGCGCCTTCGGTCCTCGTCTCGACCCGGACGCCTCCGGCGGCGAACGGCGGCGAGGGGGCGTCGACGATGCCGAGCGCCGGCTCCCATTCGGGGCTCATCGCGTAGTCGGTCTGCTCCTGGCGAAAGCTCCCCCACGGTTTGCCGGGATAGGTGTATCCGCGTCCCGCCGAACCGAACTTGTCCTGGAACAGCCGCCGAATTCGCCCGGTGATCGTATCGCTCGCGGTGTGCGAGTCGCCGACCTGCAGGATGGTCACACGCTCGTCGGCCTCGCCGGACTCGGTGGCGTCGAGGGCGCGAAACAGCGTCTCGAGGCGGTGAGGTCGGTACGGGGGCGGGGCGCCGCGGCGTCGGTCCGAGGACCGCTCGCGTCCACCCGAGCCGGCCTCGGCGTCGCCCGACTTCGCGTCGTCCGGCGCGCCCCGCTCGCCGGGCGCCTCCCCACCGCCCGACGGCGCACCGGCGGGGGCGGTGGTGGGCGTTCGGGGGGCCGGCCGGGGAGGGTTTTCGGCGCCGGAATCATGGCAGCCGGCCGCCGCACCGACGAGCATCCCCGCCAGGCCGACCGCCACGAGCGCCTCACTCGGCGAGGCCGTGGCGGGAGGCGGGGGAATGGTGCGAGAACATCGCGTCGTCGAAAACATGGGAGCGTCTCAAGCGTGGAAGGGTGGCCCGTCGAATGCGCTCGTCGAGGTATCGGCGGAACTCTCGAATCAGGCTCGTATAAAAGAGGTTCGCGAGTTTCCTGTAGCCGGCGCGGGTCGGGTGAGCGAGGTCGGAGCCCAGAAGCTGCGGACGATTCTCGTACCAGCGCCTCGCCCCCGGCTCGCCCCCCATCGCCCGGTGGGCATCCCAGAATCCGCACTCGGCGCGGCGTGCCGCGCGCCGCTGGCGTGCAATCAGCGGCTGGACCGAATCGCGCACGACGACCTCGTCGTTTTCCATGCCGCCGCGCATCAGCAGGCCGACGACCAGACACCCGACCTGCTCGGAGCTCCCCCGGGCCGTGCGCAGTACCGAGGCGTAGTCGTCGGTGTAATCCGACAGCCAGCTCTCCGAGGCCTTGTGTTCGCCGACCGAGTTGACGCCGTAGGCGAAGGCGACCGCGTCGCTGCCGCGGGCCCGGATCTGGGCCTGCCACTGCTCGGAGTCGATGAACCGAAGCCGCGGCGCCCGGCCACTCGACAGCCCGAAGTTGTCGACGACCACCCCCGGGCCGCTCTGCTCGAGCAGCAGGCCGTAATAATAGCCGGCCGGATCGAAACCGGCGACGGTCACCTGCTGAGCTCCCGGCCGTGTCTCCACCCACCGGACGGCGTTTTCGTCCGGCGCGCCGGAGAGATCGACGTCGCGGCCCTCGCCGCCGATGTTGAACCGAATGTCGAGACTGCGCCGGCGCCGGTAATACAACAGGCCGACGCGATCGAAGTGCCGTCCCCGCCCCGACTCCTCGGGGGTGATCTGGAGGGTCGGCCGGCCGGCGACCTCGAAGGCGACGCCGGCGACGCCGAACGGGACGTCGACCCGGGGATCCTGGACGACGTCGTAGGTGTTCCAGGCCGACGAGGTATCGGTCTCGAGGTTGCGCGTCTCGTTGAATCGGCTCGCTTCTCCGACGTGCACGAATCCGAAGCCCCCGTCGCCGAACTGCTCTTGCAACAGGCGGCGCAGCTCGCCGGTGAACGAGTCTCCGGCGACCAGGGAGTCGCCGAACTGCGAGAAGCGGACCGGCTCGTCGCTTCGCTCGAGGGCCACGCGCCGGAGTTTGGCGAAAAACGAGTCGAGGGCCCGGCGCTCGCACACCGGGCGATACGAGCGGGTCAGATGCTCCGGATAGTACTGAAGACAGGGGCGCTCGAGGGGCGTCCGGGGATCGTCGAGTTGCCGGTCGAGCTGGCGGATGTTCGCCAGAAGCTCGAGATCCCGCCGCGAGGCGCCGGTACGATGGACGAGTCGGCGCTCGGAGTCCTCGTCGGCGGAGTCGGGCCGGGTCGGCTCGGAGGGGGCGGTATCGCGCGGCGGCGGGGAAGGGGCGGCCGCTCCCCGATTCGAGCTCTCCTCCGGAGACGAACTCTCCGCATCGTCCCCGCTCGAGGGGGCCAGGTCGACGGTCGCCAGCTTGTCCTTGACGGTCTCGCTCGCTTCGGGCGCCTCGACGAAGGCCCCGGAGGGCTCGGGAAACTCGGGCTCGATCGACAGGACCGGCCCCTCCCACCAGGGGGCCGGGACGAGATGGGCCGCCAGAGCCAGCGATCCGAACGCCAAAATCGCCCGCATCGGCCTGGAGAACGCCTTGTCGAGATCGGAGGTGGACACATCAATCGAAGCTACCAGTGGAACCCTCACACAATCGGTACCGCGCGCAGTGTACACGACTGACGAGCATTGTGAACAAGGGCGCGAATTTCTGGGCACGCCCCTCGCGTTTTCCTACAATGAATCGAGACAAGCGGCCCCGTTTTCGAGTCGTCGGCGGCCGTCAGCGACGGAGCCAGCCAGCATGCCACACGATTCGTTCGCCAATTCGGAACTCGCTTGCCAGCAGACCCAGGTGCTGCGGGACGTGCGCTTCGAGCAGTTGCAGGAGCAGCCGACCCTCAAGCAGGTCGCCTCCGCGGCGGCCGTCGTCTGCGGGGTCGGACGGGCGCACGTCTCGGTGGTCGAATCCGACGCTCACTGTGCGGTCGGGCAGGTGGGATTGACCGACGAGCAGGCGCCGCGCCGAAGCGAGTTTTGCCAGGAGGCCCTGGTCGAGGATCGAATCCTGATCATCGAGGACGTCGCCGCCGACGATGCCTTCGAGGCGATGCCGTTTGCCCGTCACCTCGACGACATCCGGTTTTACGCCGGCCTTCCGCTGCTGGTCGACAACACGCCGGTCGGCACGCTGACGCTGCTCGACGATCGGCCTCGCGAACTCGACCACGTGCGCCGGGCGGCCCTGTTCGGGCTGGTGCACGAGCTGGAGTCGCACCTGCGCGTCCACCGGCGCCTCGAGGAGTCGGACGACCCGCGCGAGAGGTTGTCGGAGCGGCTGACCTCGATGGTCGCCCACGCAACCCGGCTGCGCTGGTGCGAGCAGCAGAGCCCCGCCACCCGGGCGATCCTCGAGGATCTGGAGGACGAAATCGAGGGAGCGCGCAAGCAGATCGACCGGCTGATCGACCGCGAGGCGGCCCCCGAGGCGGCGGAAGACGAGAGCGAGGAGGCGGCGTTCGACGACGAGGCGCCGACCGATCCGAACGACTCGTCACTCGGCTACGTCGAGACGGAAGTCGAGAACGACGACTAGCAGTCTGTTGCGCGTAGTGAATCGAGCGTTCGGCGAGAAGATTTTGATGCC
>CAZRLK010000049.1:0-30695 GCA_964600555.1 uncultured Bradymonadales bacterium | reverse complement strand
CGTCTTCGACACCGTCTCCGCCCCCCGAACCCCCCGGCCCCGACTCGCCTCCCATCCCGTCGCCACCGTCGGCCCCCGCTCCCGCCTGCGCCCCCTGAATCACGACATCGAGCAACTCGACGCCCGACGCATCGGACAGGTGCGCCGAGACGACCGTCTCCCCGGTCTCCGGCTGATCCCCGCCCCGGATCTCCAGCCCCGTCACCACCGTCCTCTCGTCGATCGCTCGACCCTCCACCGTCGGATTGCCACCTTCGACAACCGTCTTCGCCCCCTCGTCGCGTTCCCACTGGAAATTGTAGCCGCCCGCCAGATGGACGCCCTCGAGCAGGGTGACCGTCTCCTCGAAAGCGGCTCCTTCGACCAGCACCCACTGCTTCGAGTCGTCTTCGTCGGCGGCCTGGAGTCCCGCCGCAATCGAGCGTTTCGGCTCGGCCATCGTCCCGGGATTATCGTCGCTGCCGTAGGTGGCGACGAAGACACTCCGATCGCGGTCGCCATCGATGCCGTCGCAATCGGTGTCCTCGAACGACGGATCCGGCTCGTCCTCCTCCATACAGGAGGTGTCTCCCCGGAGATCGACGTCTCCTCCGGTGCTGTCGGCGGGCGCAGAGGCATCGCGTCCGGAGCGGACGTCTCGAGAGTTCGACGAGCCGTCCCGGTCGAGTCCCCCGTCGGTCGCCTCCCCGAGGTCGGCCTCGAATTCCACGTCGCTCCCGGTGCCGTTTTCTCCGGTGTCGAGGTTCGCGTCGACGCAACCGGCGAGTGCCAGCAGACCGATCCCGACCGCCGCGGCTCGCCGCAACTGCTCGAAGCAATCCATCACTGCCCGAAGGTGAAAGTGGCGCGCGTGTAACAGCGCCCAGCTCCGGGCGCTGCAAACTGAATCCGTTCGACCGTATCGACGAGACAGGCTTCGATGGTAGCTTCTCCGAGAGAAGAGGTCAAAACCGCCGGGTCGACCACTTCGCCGTCGGTCCCGATGTTCCACTCCAACAAGACGTTACCCGCGGGACGAGTCCCCTCGGCCGACCCGGACTCGTAGCACTCGCCCATTGCCCCGGCGCGAGCATCGAGTTGCTGTTTGATGTCGTCCCGATTGCAGACCGGCCCCGTGACCGAAAGACTCGCCCGTCTGACGTACTTCGCCGGATTGCCTCCCCCGCCGCCCTTTTCCTGGGGGGACTCCTCCTCGGTGGCGGTTCGATCGGACGAACTCGACTCGGAGCCGCCCCCGGGGTCCGGTGAGGGTTGCCGCTCGTCGGAGGACTCGGTCGCGCCCGGTGGCGAGGTTTCGTCGCCCCCGTCGTCCGCTCCGCCACTCTCGTCGGCTTTGTCCCCGGCGCGGCCACCTCCCGACGACCCGTTTCCTCCGATCGGCGCGGCCGTCTCTTCCTCCTCGGAGGAGGGGACGCCGCCCGACCCCGCGCTCGACTCGTCGTCGGATTGCTTCCGGGCCAGCCGCTCTTCGGGGCGCGCGCCCGCTTCGGGTGTCTTCTCGGCATCGTGGCCGGCCTCCAGCCGGACCGCTGCACTCGAGGCCCCCCCGTCGGCGACCGCCCCTCCGTCCGTCGACCGCTCCCGACCGCCGACGTCCCGGAGAGTGCCCGCCGCATCGCCCTGCTCGACGGCAGCCAGCGCCGTCTCCTTTTCCGCCCCGTCCAGAAGGTAGTAGACCGCCAAACCGCCGACGGCGACGCATCCGAGCACCACCAGCCCGACCGCCACCATCAACAATCCCCGATTGGCTTCGAGCGACGACGTTGTCTCGCGCTGCGTGCGCTCCGGGAGCGACTGTCTCGCGGGGGTCGCCCCGTCGGCCGCCGCAATTCGCTCCCCCCCGTCGCCGGCCGCTCCGACATCCGCCTGCGATGCGAGCGTCTCGGCCCGCCCGACATCCGTCCGCCCCGCCGCCTCGCCGCCCCTTCTCCCGGACGACCGACGGTCCCCGCTCGAATACTCCGTCAGGATGTCCCCGAGAATGCTTCGTACCTCGGTGGCGGTCTGTGGCCGATTCTCGGGATCTTTTTCGAGCAGACGCATCACCAGCTCGACCAGCCGCTCGGGCATCTCGCGCGAGGTCGCCTCGCGCAGCGACGGAACCTCCTCCTGGACGTGGGCGACGAGGATCGACATGGGTTTCTCGCCGGTAAATGGAGCCTCCTCGGCGAGCATCTCGTAGAGAATGCACCCGAGACTGTACAGATCCGTGCGGCCGTCGATCTCTTCATCGCGGCTCTGCTCGGGGCTCATGTATCGAGGGGTCCCAAACAACTGGCCCGTCTGCGTCAGATTTTCTTCGGAACTGAGATCCTTCGAGATGCCGAAATCGAGGACCTTCACGAAAGTGCTGCCGTCGGAGATGTCAAGCAGAAAGATGTTTTCGGGCTTGAGATCCCGGTGGACGATGTCGCGTTCGTGGGCCGCCGCCAGTGCCGACGCGATCTGTTTGCCGATCTCGAGAATCTCGCCGAGCGGCAATCGCTCCCGGTCCATCCGCTCGGCGAGCGGCTCACCCTCGAGCAACTCCATCGCGAGATACAGCGTCCCGCGGTCAGTCTCCCCGTAGTCGAGAATCGTCACACAGTGCGGATGGCTGATCGTCGTCGTCACCCGGGCTTCCCGGAAGAATCGCTCGGTGAACTCCTCGTTGTCCGACAGAGCGGTCCGGAGAGTCTTGATGGCGACTTCGCGGCCGACCGACTCCTGGGAAGCGACGTAAATCGAGCCCATGCCCCCCTCCCCGAACTTCTCTTCAATCCGCCAGCGCCCGTCGAGCAGCCGTCCGACGAGCGGATCCCCCTGGTCGGCCTCCTCGCCGGCGACCTCCCGAACGCGAGCCCCGTCGTGGGGACAAAACTCGACGTCCTCTCCATACTCGCGGTCGCATTCCGGGCAGACTTGCATGGTCCGAAGGTTGCTCCCTGCAAAAGTCGACGGGCGGCGACGCCTCCAACGAATCGACGATCCCGCGGCGGCCCGTATTCACAGATTGGCGACGCGGTCGGCGACGGCGACGCAGTCGACGAAATCCCGCGTCACCGCTCCGACCCCGTACACGATGGCGTCCTCGATATGCTGCCCGTCTTCCAACTCCAGCCCGTCGACGACCGCGTTCGGCCCCAATTTCGCACCCGGTTCCGCCTCGACGTTCGGTCCCACGAACACCGGCGCCTCGAGTTCGAGTCCCTCGGCGAGCCCCTCCCGGTCGGCGGCGAACACCCCCGAGTCCTGCTCGTCGAGCGGCGCCTGATCGAACAGATCGGGCTGCTCGAGCACTCGCCTCGAGGTCTCCAGCAGCAGGCGCGGATTGTCCAGCGCCGCCCAGAACCCCTCGTGGATCGAGACGTCGATCGGAGCCCCCTCCTCGATCATCGGCCCGTAGACCTCGTCGACGACATCTCCGGGCTCCATCGACATCTCGGAGAGTACCGGCGGGTCGAGCAAATGGACGCCGGTAAACTCGAACTCGCGGAGCTCCTCCTCGTCGACCTCCGGCGCCCGATACTCGCGGATCCCCCGGAGTCGCCGCTGCTCGTCGACCCAGATCCCTCCCGGCTGCTGGTCGGCCTTCGGGCGCACCACCAGGGTTACCCCCGCCTGCGAGTGCCGGTGACGCTCGAGGTGCTCCCGCAAATCGATGTTCATGACACTGTCGCCGTTGGTGACGACCAGCGGGGCATCCGGCTCACCGAGGGCATGCCAGATTCCCCGGATCCCGCCCGCCGTCCCCAGGATCTCCCATTCCCGGGAGTAAACCGGCTCGACCCCGAATTTCCTGCACAGCCGGTCGGCCACCGGCGGCACGGCGTCGGCCAGGTGGTGGAGATTCATCCCGACGCGCCGAATCCCGGCGGCCGCCAGGTGCTCCAGCGCGTAGGTCACAATCGGCGTGTTCAAAAATGGCAGGAGCGGCTTCGGGATCGCGTCGGTCAACGGCCTCATGCGCGTCCCGAAACCGGCGCACAGGATTGCCCCGCTTACCTCGTCACTACTCATGGCGCCGACTCACGACCGTCTGATTCTCATTCCTCGTCCCAGGTGCCGCGCTTGCCGGCGCTTTCGCCGGCACTGACGGTCTCCTCTTTGTCTTCCTCGACCTCTTTTTCGAGTTCTTCTTCGTCGAACGAAAACTCGGCCTCCTCGTCGGATTCCGCCTCGGCCCCCTCCTCGACCCCCATTTTGGCCTTCAGCGCATCCAGCGCCTCGTCCGAGCCGTGGTCTTCTTCGAGGCCCTCGAACTTGTTCGACAGCGTATCCCCGGTCATCTCCCCCGACAACTCGGCGGACGCCTCCGCCTCGGCCTCCATCTGATCGACCTTGTCTTCCATCCGGTCGAAGGCGTCGAACGCCGCCGTATCGTCCAGCCCGGACATCGTATCCTGGATGTTCTTTTGCGCCTCGGCGCGCTTTTTGCGGGCGATCAGCAGACTCTTCTTGCGCTTCGCCTCCTCGATCTTGTCGTTGAGTTGGCGCAGGGAGCTGCGCAGTTTCTCGGCGGCATTTTTCTGCGCTTCCCACTGCCCTTTGTACTCTTGCGCCAGCTCGTCGTGTTCTTTTTTGCGCTGCAGCGCTTCTTTGGCCAAATCGTCCCGGCCCGCTCGCACCGCCATCATCGCCTTTTTTTCCCACTCCTGAGCCTGCTTTTGCTCCTTTTCGTACTGCTTTTTCAGCCGCTTTTCGTCCGCGATCGCCACCGCGACCTGTTTTTTCGCGTCGATCAGCTGCTCGCGCATGTCGATGATCAGCTGGTTGAGGATCTTTTCGGGATCCTCCGCCTTGCTGATCAGATCGTTGATGTTCGCCTTCAACAGCGTCCCAAGTCGCGAAAAAATACCCATGAAACTCCTCCACGCCGTAGGCTGCGATTAGTGCCGTGTGGTTGTGCCGCCGGGATCGGTCCGACCGCTCCTCGCTCCGGTCTTTACAATACGATCGAAGGCCCCGGTTTCATTCCTCCGGGCGCTCCGAAGCCTCCTCCTCGAGCGTCCCGTCCGTCTCTCCGGGAACCGCCTCAGGAGTCTCCATCTCACCGCCCGCCTGCTCGAGGGCCTCGTCCAGCGAGGCGAACTTCGGATCCGAATCCGCCCCCTCGGCGCTTTCCCCGCGGACGAGCTGTTTGAGCGGCCGGTAGTGTTCGCGTATTGCCAGCGCCATCGAATCGATCGAGGCCTGAAACTCGTTGAAATCCAGGTTCTCGGCCTGCAGCGTGTCGACGGCGACGACCGCTTCATCCTCGAGCCCGTAGGCGCCGGCGACCATGCTCGTGGCGTTAAGTTCGAGCAATTTCGTGAAAAGTTCAAGCCGCACCTCGTCGTCGAGATCCGGCACCTCGAGGAGTTTGACCCGAAACGTCACCACCGGCGAGCTGTGATAGATGACGATGTTGTCGATCTGGTCGAATTCGTCGTGGATCAGCCAGAACCCTTCGTCGACTCGCTCGAAGGGAAATTCCGATTTGATGAGGTAGTTTTCGATGACGTCGTGTTGATCCAAATCGAGCTCGTCGGTCTCCATACGATCGAACCTCCGCTGGCATCGGTTCCGTGAATCAGGCTGCCCTCCCCGGAGCCCCTCTCATGCGCGCCCGGCGAGTCAACCGTCGAACACCCTCGTCCATTCCGCCGACCCGTCGAAGCAATCGACTCGCAGCCGGCGCCTCCCGAGCGAGGAGCTGGTCTCCGCACTGACTGCCGCATTGAGCCAAGCAACCTACGGTGGTATGGATCGGGCTGTCAAGATCGGCCCTTTGTCCGCCGCCATACGCGGGCCCCGGGAGAGGTTGCCCCACGATCGGAGAGTCATGGATAGCTTCCAGGCCGTCCAACTGTTCACCCAGGTCGACGCCGCGATCGAGGAGGAGGAATATTCCCGCGCGATGCGCCTGATTTTGGCGAATTTCGACCGCCTGCCCGACCCTGCCCCGCTGCGCGAGCGGACCGCGGCAATTTTCGCCCGCAACGACCACGCCGAACGGGCCGTCGAAATCTACGAGTGCGTCGGCATGCACTACGCCAACTCCGGACAGCCGGCCCGGGCGATTGCGGCCGCCAAACGCATGATCGAACTCGACCGCGAAGAGACCTCGCTGCTCGATCGCTTCACCGCCCTTTACAATTCCGACAGTCCGTTCCTCGACACGGAGCAAACCCACGCGACTCTCGAGGCCCCCCACGAGGAACTGGTCACCGAACCGGACGCCTCCGAGCTGCCCTCCGAGCTGATGGAGGCGGCCGCAGATCGCGCGCTCGAATCCGGTTTCCTCGCCCGGGAGCCGAGCGAGTATCTCCCCCCTCTTCCCCTGTTGAGCCAACTTCCGAGCGACCAGCTTCAGGCCTTTGTGGACGCCCTCGAGCTTCGAACCTTCTCGGATCTGGTCCCTGTCGTCGATCCCGAAACCAGCGGCGGGGAACTCATTTGGACGGTCTCCGGTGACCTGACGATCGGCGAGCAGGATCCGACCTACCGGCTGGTTCCCGGCACGCTGCTCGGGATGAACACCTACGGGCCCTCACCCGTTCCGACCAACCGAGCGGTCTTTGCCCGAAGCGGCAGCGAAATTTTGAGTCTCCGCGCCGAGGCCCTCGAGCGGCTGGTCGACAGCCTGCCCGAACTCGACGCTCGGCTGCGGCAACTGACGCGGCAGGGATTTCTCGAAGGCCTGCTCGAGCGCCACCCGATGTTCGAGTCGGTCACCGACCAGGGGCGCGAGAAATTGTTGGCCGAATTCCGCGGCCTGGCTCTCTCAGAGGGGACACGCATCATCCGCCAGGAGACCACCAGCCCGGGGCTGTTCCTGATCCTCGACGGCGAAGTCGACGTCGTCCGCCAGGACGAAGAATGGGAGATCACGCTCGAGACCCTCGGGCCGGGCGCCGTCTTCGGCGAGGTCGGACTCGTCTCCGACCAACCGACGCAGGCGAACGTCGTCATGACGCGTCCGGGGCATCTTCTGCACCTTCCCAACGGCGATTTCGACGACGTCGCCGCCGACTATCCCGGCCTCGCCAAATTCGCCGTCAATCTCGCCCAGGAACGCATCGACGAGCTGGAGACGACCCTCTCGGCAAGCGACTTGGCAGAGATCTCCGAGTGATCCGAGCTTCGGGGCGGGGGGCGAGAACGCCGGTCGACGTCGGGGGGCCAGGCGACGCCTCGGCGGGCCCGCCGGCGGGCACTCGGTCGAACCTCTCGCGGCACCTTCACTTTGCGGCTCTCGGCGGTTGGTGCTACATTTGGAATGAATCGCGTCCGACGGTTGCTGTTGATACGTACAAGTCGGTCGCGAGGTGTCTAGGCTTTTGGATCACGCACGGAACGGGTCCCAAACCCGCGGTCGATCGGTCGATTCGAGGATCTCACACCGGAAGGGTGACCATGCACACCGTTCGCTGGGTTCACCGCCTGCAGCTCGCATTCACTGCCGCGGCCATTGTCGTGGCCGCCAGTCTGGTCCCGACGCTCGTCTCTGCCGAGACTCCCGCGGCGACCGACCGCTGGGAGGCGTGCCTGGACGGCGAGCAACCCTCCAGCAGCAATGTCGAACCGGCCGATACCGAGGTTCGGCGGGCGATTCGTCAGGGACGCCACCAGGATCTGCCGCCGGAGGCCTTCCTCGATCTCGATCCGACCGGCGACGAACTCGTCGTCGACTTCGCCGACGGCTTGAGCGACGACGAAATCAAGCGTTTCGGCGACGAATACGACCTGAATTTCCGGCTCAACAGCCGCTACAGTGACGACGCCAATCTGTACGTCGCCGAGGTCGACGAAGGCGCCGTGCCGGCCATCGAGACGTGTCTCGACCGCCGCGCGCCCGACGGCTGGATCGAAGCGACCGACGAGGACGTCAACTTCAAAATGTTCGGCCAGACACCGAACGACCCGCTGTATCAGTTCCAGTGGAACTTCCGCCAGATCGGGACCGAACAGGCCTGGGAGACGACCGCCGGCGAGGGGGTCACCGTCGCCGTCGCCGATACCGGTGTCGCCTTCGACGAGGATCCCAATCGCGGCATCACCCAGCCGCGGGACCTCGAGGGGACGGCCCGGACCGACGGATACGATTTCGTCGACGACGACGAGTTCGCCTGGGATGGCCACGGCCACGGCACTCACGTGGCGGGAACGATCGCCCAGACGACCAACAACGGCTTCGGCGTCGCCGGCGTCGCCCACCAGGCCGAAATTATGCCGCTTCGCGTGCTGAACTCCTCCGGGTTCGGCGACCTGTCCGACATCGCCGACGCGATTCGATTCGCCGCCGACAACGGCGCAGAGATCGTCAACCTCAGCCTCGGCGGCCCCCTCCCGAGTCTCGTCCTCAAGCGAGCCGTCGACTACGCGCACAGCCAGGGGGTCACCGTGATCGCCGCGGCGGGCAACGGCGGCAAACGCGCCCCGAGCTATCCGGCCGCCTTCGAACACGTCGTCGCCGTCGCCGCCACCCAGTACGACAAGACGACGACCTTTTATTCGCAGTGGGGCGATTACGTCGACATCGCCGCCCCTGGCGGCAACACGCGTGTGGATCAAAACGACGACGGACGCCCCGACGGGGTCATGCAACAGACCCTCAAGGATGGCCAGACCGACGAGCACGATTTCGTGTTGTACATGGGCACCTCGATGGCGAGCCCGCACGCCGCCGCCACCGCTGCGCTGGTTGCCTCGCAGGGCGTCGACAACCCGGATCGCGTCGAGGAAGTTTTGCAGCGCACCGCCGACGACTCCCAGCGGGAGCGATTCGACGACCCGTCGGAGTACCGGGAACGGTACGGCGGCGGGATCATCCAGGCCGACGCGGCCGCAGCCAACGCCCACACCTCGCCCGGCGGGACGCGACTGGCGGGAGGATTGCTGCTGGTCGCCCTGACGGTCGTCGGGCTGCGCCGGCGTGACCTGCTCGCCCTCGCACCGGGAACGGGCCCGCTTCTGCTCGGAGCGGCCGTGATGGCGTCGAGCGGTTTGTTCATGCTGCCGACGCTGGTCGGCGGCGTCGGAGGCAGCGAATTCGCCGGTCTAATCGGCGCGCTGGCCCATCCAATCGCCGAACTCGACTTGTCGCTGCTGGGGCTCGACGCCCATCAAAATCCGCTGTTCGCCAGCTTCTTGTTGCCCCTTGCGGCGATCGGACTCCTCGGGGGAAGCTCCCGGGGGCGCTCGCTGGCGGCGGGCCTGGCGCTGGGAACTGCCGGCTTCTGTCTGACCGAAGTCTGGCTGATGACCTCCGATGTCGTCTGGATCCCCGGCATGGCGGGGGTGCTCGACCAGGCCTGGCTGGCGGTCAATGGAGTGATCAGCCTGGCGATCGGGTACTTGAGTCTCAAACGCTACTGACGAATTCATCGGCGGGCGGGCGACCGCGAATCGGCCGGGCTCGAGGCCAGCCTCGAGCCGTATCGACGATCGCCCGCTCTCCATCATCCCTCCGTCGCCTCCCTGGGTTCCCTCTCAGCATGCTGTCTCCATGAGTAGACCGGATATCGAAACGATTCGCGACACAATCGACCAATCCCCCCTGTTCAAGCACCTCTCCGAGCGATGGCGCCAGCGCCTCGCCGAGGGAAGTACCGCCGAGAGCTTCGAGCAAGGGGAGACGGTCATCGACGAAGGCCAGACCGACCAACATCACCTGTTTATCGTCCTCGACGGCGAGGCCAAAGTCTGGACCCGATCGCCGAAGCGCGAGGTCGAACTGAAGAGACTTCGAGTCGGCTCGTATTTCGGCGAGGTCTCGCTGTTGAGCGACAAGTCCGCAACGGCCACCGTCGAGGCCGCCACTCAACCGTTACGCGTCGTCGCCCTCGACCGGGACCTGTTGATCGAGCTCATCGACGAAGACGAAAAGGTCCGCAATATGCTCGAAGGCGTCACCCTCGCCCGGGCCAAAGATACGATCGGAAAAGTCATGGAATGACGTGCGGTGCTGTCTAGGGTTGATCCTGATGTTGCCGAAGACGCCGACAGGAGCCTCCATGTCCTCAACCAACTGCCACCTGCGACGGGCTTTTCTGCTCCTCGCCCTGCTGTTCGCGGTCGCCTGGACATCAACTGCCTCGGCAACGACGGTCCTGAAATTCGACCTGGACAGCCTGGTCGCCAACTCTCAGCGCATCGTCGTCGCCGAAGTCACCGAGATGCGCTCGTTGCGCAAGGAGGGGCGCATCTATACGGACACCACCCTCGAGATTCGCGAGACCTGGAAGGGCGAATCTACCCACCGAGTGACCGTCCGACTGCCCGGTGGACGCCTCGGGGAGACGGTGACCCGAGTGCACGGCCTTCCCGGCTTCCAGCCCGGCGAGCGCGTCGTCGTTTTTTTGAAGGAGATCCTCGAAGAAACCGACTCGAAGCGGTTTACCGTCCTCGGGCTTCGACAGGGGAAATTCCACGTCGCGCTCGGCCCCGACGACTCGACGGAATTCGCCGTACCGCGCCTGGAGAACCTCCGTATACTCGCTCCGAAAAACGGCGAAGTCTCTCCGCGTAAACTCGAGGTCCGGGGCGACGCCGCAGACCAATCCTCGGAGGAGTCGCCGAACCTCCGAGCCGCAGAGCCGGCCGCAATCCATCAGAAAGTCCTGGCACTCGAGGATCTGCGAGCGCGCGTCGAGAGGCGTCTCGCTTCGCAGCCGGAGGAGTCGTCCTCGGGAGGTGCTCGATGAACACGGGGGAAGCGGCTCCGATCGCAACCATCCTCGCAGTCGTCTTCCTCGTCGGAGGGGGAACCAGTGTGGCGCAGGCCTACGAGCGGACGAAAACTTGCGACTCGTACGGAACCTACTCCTGCGACGCAGGCGAGACGCCCAAACCGATCGCCTGGCCGATGCGGTGCATTCAATACAAGATCAACCGTGAGGGTACCTCCGATTTTCCTCACAAAGACGACGGGACGATCGGTCAGGAACTTCGCAATCTCGTCACCAAGTCGTTCGAAACCTGGAACAGCCCCTCCTGCACGGATTTTACGTTCGTCGGAGACGGCCTGACGGCGATCTCCGAGGTCAGATACCGCGAAGACGCCTCCTGGGAGGAGAACATCAACCTCGTCGTCTGGCGAGACCGGGCCTGGCCGCACGCCGGCACCGGGATGTCGGGAGCCGGCGCGTACGCCTTGACGAGCGTCACCTACAACTCGGACACCGGGCGCATTGCCGACGCCGACATCGAGATCAACTCTGCGATGCACACCTTCACGAACTTTTCCGAATCCCGCGTCGACGAGGGAACCGACAAGATCGACATGGGAAATACCCTCGTCCACGAGATTGGCCATTTCGTCGGCCTCGACCATTCGTCGGAACCGGAAGCAACGATGTATCGATCGGCGAAGGCCGGTGAGATCAAAAAACGGGAGCTGCATCGCGACGACATCGAAGGGTTGTGTGCGGCGTATCCCGGAAACGAGCGCCCGGGGAAGTGCCAGTATCCGGAGGACTTCGAGCCCCGGCCGCTCGACGAAGACGACGGCAACGGCGGCGGGTGCAGCGGTTGCACCGCCGCCCCGGGCGAGGGGGAGTCCTCGAATTCGTCCTCGCGGGGATGCACCCTCGGCCTCGTTGGAGCCCCCCCACTTTCGGCGCTCCTCGCCTGGTGTTTCGTCGCCCTCATCGGCCTCCGTCGCCACACATGAGCCGCTCCTCGCCTCCGATGCGCATGCTGAGCAAGCAGGAACGCGAGAAGATTCTCCCGGCGCTCGTCGAGACCGGCGTCGCGTGCCGGTCGACGTGTCGCCGGGCAGTCGACCAGTGTCGCCTGAATCGATACACGCCTTCGAGCTTCGCGATCGGCGGTCCCAAAACCGCCCTCGCCTTCCTGGCGCTCCGCTCGCGCGCCTCCGGGATTACCCTCGGGGTGGACGTGTATGTCCGCTCGGAGTTTTTCGACTCGGAAGCTCGCATCCCGATGCGACTTCTCGCTCACGAGGTTGCACACGTCGCCCAGTTTCTGCGCGACGGTCGAATGCAGTTTTTGTGTCGATATCTCGTGGACTATTGCCTCGGACTCGCAGCGGGCCGTGGAGACCGCCGGGCTTACCTCGATATTTGCTACGAGCGGGAGGCCAGGCGAGTCGCCGAACACGTCGCTCCGGTCGCAAACTGAGTGCCGATGCGACGAGATTCCACACCATCCCCACCCACGGGACGGGCGCTCTAACTCGGTGTCTCGCCCACCGCAGCCGGAACCTCGCCGAAGTCTCATCCGCCTGGACGTTCAGGACAATTCTGTCTCGATCTCCCCGGCCAGCGCCGCCCATTTGTCGAACGGGACACGTTCCGGTCGAATCGTACGCTCCAGGCCCACCTCTTCGATCACCTCCTCGAGTCGGTCCTTTCCGAGTTCGATTCCACCGAGAGCATTCGGCAAGATCTTGCGGCGGCGGCTGAACGCCGAACGGAGCAGCTCCCGGTAGACTCGACGAACATCTGCGTCGCCGATGCGCGTTCCGGCAATCGGTGACAACCGAACCGCGGCGCTGTGCACCTTCGGAGCCGGCGTGAATGCCCCCGGTGCAAGAGTCTGAACAATCTCGATTTTCGCGTACAACTGCGCCATGAGACTCAGTCGACCGAAGGCCTCGTCCCCGACCTCCGCGACGAGCCGTCGGGCGACCTCCCGCTGGAACATCAGAACGAGTTTTTCGAACCGCTCGAGCTTCGGCGCCAGATGAAACAAAATCTCGGTCGCCGCATTGTACGGGAGATTCGAGACGCACCGCCACGGGTCGGTCGCGGTCGAGGGCGGCACCAGCTCATCGACCTGCATTTGCAAAACGTCTCCCTCGCGCAACTCGACGCGCTCGTCGAACTCCGGAATCTCACGCAGAAACTCGACGGCCTGTGAATCGAGTTCGACGGCAGTTACCTGCGCCCCGTGCTCGAGGAGCGACCAGGTCAGCGTCCCGCAGCCCGCCCCGATCTCGAGGACCCGATCGCCGGATTCGACGCCGGCCGCCTCGATCAATCGATCGAGGATCGACGGATCGACCAGAAAATGTTGGCCGAGTCGCTTTTTCGTCCGATGCCGGAAGTGCCGGACCAAATCGGACGGTTGATTGATCGGAAACCTGGGCATACGAACGAAGACTCCCAATGTGTGTGAATCGAGACTTGCCGCTCGCACCGCCATCGCTCATGCGAGAGACAATTCAGTTTCTGGTCGAGTTTTTTCGCCGTCCGAAAAACACGGGAGCGATCGCGCCGAGTTCTCCGGCACTCGCTCGGACCATGGTCGAAGATCTCGGCCTCGACGAGGCATCGCTCGTCGTCGAGTACGGTCCGGGTAGCGGCGCCTTCACCGGCGAAATCGTCCGGAATCTCGCTCCCGACGCCGACTTCATTGCCATCGAGAACAACGAACGGATGATCTCGCTGCTGCGCGAGCAGCATCCCGAGGCCAGCGTCGTCAACAGCTCGATCGCCGAGGCCCCGTCGATTCTCGCCGAGCACAGCCACGAGACACACTCGGTCGATGCGATTGTCAGCGGACTCCCCTGGGCCTCGTTCAACGACGAACTCCAGGACCGACTCCTCGCGACCACCATGCAGATTCTGCGGCCCGGGGGCAAATTTGCAACCTTCGCCTATCTACACGGCCTCGCCTTGCCCACCGCGCAGGCCTTTCGCCGGAAACTCGAGGCGCGATTCGAGACGGTGACCCGGTCGCCAACCGTCTGGAAGAATCTCCCGCCGGCCTTCGTCTATCGTTGTAAGGCGTGAGCTCGGGCGGGCTCGTCCGCGAGGAAAAGCTCGGCGGCGTTGTGATAGACCAGACGCTCGATCGTCTCCTCGGAGAGCCCGAGGGCGTCGAGTTCGGAGGCGGTCTTCGGGATCCCTAGCACGTCGGAATGGCCGGTGCGCAGAGCACTGTTGAGGACGATTCGATCGGCGTGGCCGACTGCCTCGATCGTTTCGACGAGTGTCCGCGCGGCCCTCTTCGACGACAAGTCGGTCGTCCCGACCGCCACGCCCGCCACAAAGCCGTCGCGGACAACCGTCTCGACGAGCCGCTCGTCGAGATAGTTCATCACGACCCGCGCGGGCTCGACCCCGATCTCTTCGAGGCGAAGCATCATCTTGTAGGTCATATTCGCCTTCAGATCCGACGGCGGAGTCGCCAGGATCGGAAGGTCGAGTTCCATCGCAATCCGTGCCTGGCGCTCGAAGAGCTCCCAGTGGCGGTCACGATCCTCCCAGGCCCCGATCTCACCGACCGCGACGACCCGGGGCCGGGTCAGCAGTTCGGGAAGATGCGTCCAGACTTCGGGATGACTTCGGCGCGGGGTCGCATCCGGCAACACTCCCAGTGCCGCGTGGGGAGTCGGACCACAGCGTTCGATGCGGGCGCACTCGTCATTTCTCAGCCACTCGAAGTAGCCGAGGAGATCTTCGGCGCGCTCGAAAGGCCGGCGCGCGTGCGCCGTTGTCAAGACATCCGTGGTATCGAAGTAGTCGAGATTCTTGAGGTCGTCGTCCGAGCGCGTATCCGTCCGAACGTGGGCATCGAAGATGCGCACGGCTACTCCTCCCCGGCCCCGCCGCCGGAACTCGCGGGTCCGGGCGGATCGGGATGGGTGAATGGTCCCGAACTCCCACCCGTTTTCTCGACGAGATGAATGTCGCCGATGCGCATCGCGGCATCGACCGACTTGCACATGTCGTAGATCGTCAGCGCCGCCACCGATACCGCCGTCATCACCTCCATCTCGAGCCCCGTCTTGGCGTGGCACCGACCGCGGGCCGTGATCTCGACGGCTCCGGCTTCCGGGCACGGGGCCAGCTCGAGTTCGACGTCGTCGATCGGGATCGCATGGCAGAGGGGAATCAACTCCGAGGTCCGTTTCGCTCCCATGATTCCGGCGATGCGACTCACCTGCGCGACCTCCCCCTTGGCAAACGCCCCGGCCTGCAGGCGCTGCAGCGTCTCGGACGCCATGTAGACGTACCCCCGGGCGACGGCAGCTCGGTCGTTCGCCTCCTTGTCCCCGACATCGACCATACGTGCTTCGTTCCCGTCGTCGAGATGGCTGAACTGACTCATCGATCGACCTCGAATTGCTCGAAAATCGTTCCCGAACGGCTCGCCGGGTGACGTGAGGGTAGCACGTGTCGGACCGTGGCGAAACGCCCTCTGCACCCGCCGAGCCCCCCGCCCGACGCCTCCTTGCAGCCGTCGAGTCGGCTTCCTACACTGCGATCGGCTCCGCCTCGCCCGACTCTCCGCTCACCCTCCGGTCCGAAAGGTACGCGGCACACGCCCATGACAAGTCCCGGTTGGACGGCCCGCAGCGTCTTCGCACATGCCCTGCTCACCCTCGTCTGCACAGGGGCCTGCCAGAGCGGGCCGACCGCGACCGACTATCTCGACCATGCCGAACGCGCTCTCGCCGACGACAAGCTGGGACGGGCCCGAACCTACGTCGACCGGGCCACCCGGAAGGGCTCCCCCGAGCGGACGACCCGGCGGGTTCGGGCGCGGATCGAACGTCGACTCGCCGAGCAGGCTGCCTCTCATGATCGGCTCGAAAAGGGACTGCGCCATTACCGCAATGCCGCCGCGATCGACCCCCGTCGTCTCGATACCGCCCGGGCCTACCTCCAGGCCGCCCGCCTCGCCAAAAAGCTCGGCGAGCCCCCGACCGAGATCGCCGAGATCGCCGACAAAGCGGTCGAGGCGAATCCCGCTCTCGCCGACGCCCGCCAAATCGCCGGACGCATGTGGGACGAAGCCGGTCGCCCGGAAGCGGCGATCGAGGCATATCTGTGGCTGTGGCAGGCCGACCATTCGCGGCTCGAAATCGGCCGACGGCTGGCGACCCTCTATCGGCAGCTCGACCGACCCGACGATGCCGCCGCGATCCTTCGCCAGTTGCAAAAGGCCGATCCGACCAACCCGCGCACGACCTTGCGTCTCGCGACGCTTTACGCCGAGACCGACCGACCCGAGCAGGCTCGACGGCTGTTCGAGCAACTGCTCGAGGAGCATCCCGACCGCCCCGGTCTGCTGATGGAGTACGCCCGGTTTTTGCAGCGTCGGGGAGAGACCGACCGGGCAGCTCGGCTCAAACGCCGGGCATACGAGCAGATGCCCGGGGTCGATCGCCGGGAGATGCGCGAGCTGAAGTAATCGCCTTCCGTGATGCAGCCCGTCGTCTCGGCGGCAAACCGAGTCGTTCTCGGCCTCTCAGCCCGGCGGGAACGCAACGCGGCGTGTGCATTCCTCGAGGGGGCTCAGGTCAGGTAGTCCTTCAGATCGCTCGCTGACGCATACCGGTCGTCCGGATCCTTTTCGAGCAACCGGAGGATGATCTCCTCCATCTCGTCGCTCAGATCCTCGTTGAACTCCTTCGGGGACGGCGGGTCGGTGTGGACGTGATGGTAGGCGAGTTCTCCTTCGGTAAACGGAACCCGGCCGGTAACACATTCGAAGACCGTGCACCCGAGCCCGTACAGATCACTTCGAAAGTCGACGTTCTCGCCGATGATCTGCTCCGGCGACATGTAGTAGGGAGTTCCGACCTGCTGGGTGTGGTTTTGCTGGTATTCGCGCAGGAATTTCGCGAGCCCGAAGTCCATCACTTTCACGCTCCCGTCGGGCTTCCACATGATGTTGCCGCTCTTGATGTCCCGATGGACGACCTCCTGCTCGTGGGCGTACTCGAGGGCCTTGCAGCTTTGCACCAGAATGTGGCGAGCCTTTTTTTCCTCCAGGACCACGCCACGGTTGATCTTTTCTTTGAGCGTCTCTCCGTCGACGTACTCCATCGCGATGTAATACTCGCCGGCCTGTTCGCCGGCATCGAAAATCGTCACGATGTTCGGGTGAGCGAGGGCGGCGGCTGCTCGCGCCTCGCGCAGAAAGTACTTGACCGCCGTGTCGTTGTCCCGCAGGTCCTCGCCGAGAGTCTTGACGGCGACGATGCGGTTTAAAAACGTATCGCGCGCCTTGTACACAATCCCCATCCCGCCACGCGCCAACTCCTCGACGAGTTCGTAGCGCAAATCGCTGTCGTCCTCAGACGGGGTGCCGCCATCGTGGGAGATGCCACGGCCGTGACGGCTGGCGACCAGCCCCTGGCTCGGATTCTCGGCGGCCGAAGCCTCTCCGGCCATCCCGTCGCCGGGCGCCTCGCGAAGCCGCTCGAGCCGCTCTTCGGTATCCTCGAACTCCTCATCGACCTCGCGGACCTGCTCGTAGTGGTCGATGGCCTCCTCCCAGTCGCGCTCCGCCTCGAGCACCCGGCCCATCTTGTACAACAGCGGCACCGTCGAGTCGCTCGGATCGCGGTTACCGAGGGCGGCACGATACCGGCTGTAGGCTCGCTCGAACGCTTCCATCGACCGGTAGACGTCCCCCTGCAGCTCCAGGCTCTTCGGATGGATCGGGTCCCGGGAATTGATCCGCTGGAGCGTCTCGAGCGCCTCGTCGTAGTGGCGTTGCTCGAATAGCAGCACACCCGCCCGAAAGTAATCCCCCTGGGATTTGCGCACGCGGATCTCGCCGTCGATGTCTCCGGCCTCGTCGTACAGGACGGCGGCCTTGGCGAGCTCCCCGCCCTGCTCGGCGCAGTGGGCGGCGTCGGCGTAGCGCTCAGTCTTTTTGTACGCCCTGGCGGCCTTCAGCCACTCCTCGTCCTGCTCGTACAACTCGGCCGCCTTCAACGGCTCGTCGAGCCCCTTTTCGTACAATTTCGCCGCCTTCGTCAAATCGCCGGCTCGCTCGAAAGCTTCCGCCGCCGTCCCGTACTCGCCCGACTCGTAGGCCTGTTCGCCCTGGGCGCGGTGGGCTCTTTCGGTCTCCCCGGCCTCCTGCAACAGCGAGACCGCCCCGTCGACCTCTCCGGCCTTCATCAACAGTTTCGCCGCCCGGGAGGGTTTCCCGGCCTTCTCGAGGTTCCGCGCCGCCGGCTCGACCATCTCCGCACGCCGGTACACCTCCGCCGCCTTCACGTAGTTGTCGGCTCGCTCGAAGTACTTCCCGGCCTTGCGAGCATACTTCCGACCGGGCCCCTCCTCGTCGAGTTCGCCGCCGGCCTCCTCGAGCCGCTGGAGAAACTCCCGAGCATACGCTCTCGCTGCTTTCTCCGGGAGCTCGGTCTGCTCGAAATTCCGAGCCGCCTCCAGATGCCGATCGGCGCCGGCGTAATATTCGGCCGCACGCCGGTGATCCTCCGCCTTTTCGTAATACGAGGCGGCCAGTTCGGATTCCCCGGCGGCCACAAACTCCGCGGCCGCCGCCCGGTACTGCTCCTGTTCGGCGTACATCTTCGCCGCCCGCCGACGATCCCCCGCCTTTTTGAAATAGTAAATCGCTTCGGTCTCTCGTCCCGCAGCCTCGTACATCTCGGCCGCTTCTCGCCAGGATTCGGTGCGAGCAAAATTCTCCGCGGCGTCGGTATGTCGCTTCGACTCTTTGAGCATCCGGGCCGCCCGCAGATAATCGCCCTGCCGGCTGGCCCGCCTCAAGTCGTCCCGTTGCCGGGCATCAAGCTCGATCGTCTGGCTCGTCGCGGCACCTCCGACGACCGGCTCATCGTCCTGGCGGCGCAGGTGCCGCAGCACAAAGTACGCCGCCACGGCGACCAGCACGACTCCCGCGCCGAGCACGTACGCCAGCATGTCGGTCGCCGTCGCTCCCCGCGCCGGCGCCCGGGCCAGATCGAAGGCTCCCCCGGCGTCGAGAACGATCGGTAGCATCGACCAACTGGTCATCGCTCTGGCCTCGCCTCAAGGTCGGCTACAGCGGAATGTCGCGCCATGTCCATCGGCGTCACGTCGGGCGAGAAGTCATCGTGAGAGCCCGGCGACGGCGGCGCATCCGACAAACCAGTGGTGTCAGGACCCACCATCGCCTCGTTCGGTGTCAGCCGACATCGATTTGGACCGGGAGAGAGGAGAGAGTCAAAAGTCGAGGCGAAATCCGGCCCACCCGCCGCCTTCGGTCGTCCGAAACGCCGGCGTAAGGTGGACGCGCTCCTGCCCCCCCGAATTGCGGACGAAGGCCTGATGGATCAGCAGCCCCGCGCCGGTGGCTGTCAGGGCACCGCCCGCCGCGAATCCGACGACCGCAAATCGGTGGTGCGCTCGCGCCTGGCTCTTCATTGAATCGAGCTCCGAGCGGGTCGCCCCCGAGGTACTGCGATCGTAGCTGTTGACGTCTCCGACGACCCCGTTTTGCAGGACGGTGAACAATACGCCCGTCCCGATCCCGGCCACTCCAGTGGCCCCGGCCATCCACCCCCAGGTCGCCAACGGACGGGCAACTTGCTCGGCGTGTTGTTGTTCGGTCTTCTTCTTGGCGATCGCTCGCTCGCGCGGGCCCGGCTCCTCGTCAGCTTCCTCTCCGCTCGCCCCCGCCCGAGCGTCGATTTCCTCGAGCGTCACCTCGAGCGACTTCGTCTTAGTCGCCTCCAGATCCACGGTGCGCTGCTTTTCTTCGTATCCCTCGGCCCGGAATACGTAGGTATGCTCTCCGGCCGACGCCTCGATCTCGAGCGGCGTCTTGCCCAGCATCTCTTGGCCCTCCTCACCGAATACCTCCGCGCCCGTCGGGGTCGATCGAAACTCGACCTTCGCCGGCAGCTCCTTTTCGAGGCCGGCGATCTTCTCCTCGATCTTGGGTTTGGCGTCGGCATCGGGCTTTTCGTCGAGGAACTTCCGGTAATGCTCGAGCGCCTCTTCCGCCCGACCCAGCTCCTCGGCCGTCTTGCCGAGCCGAAGCAAAATCTCCGGGCGCGCCCATTTGTCGTACGCCTCCTCAAACAGCTCGTGGGCTTTCTTGTAGTCTTCCGCCTCGTAGGCCTTTTTCCCGTCGCGCAGCAGTTGCAGCACTTCCTGGGCCGTCTCCTTGTCGACATCCGGCGGCGAGTCGCTCTCTTGACCAAACACCGAGCTCGGCACCAAGAGCAGCGCGAACGCGAGCAGAACAAGCCCGCGGCAAATGCCGCCGAGACCGGTCGAACGAGATATCAGAAAATCTCTCATCGTTCGCTCCCGAAAAGCAGTACCAGTCGTTACACACGTCACCGGTATGATTACGCATTTTCCCCGGATGTGCCAAGGCGATTTCGGGAAGAGGACGCGCCGGAGGGCGGGAATCCCGGCCGCGCAGCGGGCGGTCGGTCGGTCGACCAATCAGCGGGAGGTGTCTGCAGCCGTCTGGACTGCCGGAAAGTTCCCCTTCGTGTTGTCGATGCCACAGCCGGTGCGTGGAAGGGTGAAAAACAGGATCAGAATGAACGCGACCAACACGACTTCGACTGGATTCTCCCCCCCCCAGTCCCAGTAGATCGGCCGATTGTCTGCGCCAAGATGTGTCGGTGCGTCGGACTCGTCGTCAACCACGGCGATGCGTCCCGTCGAAAGTCGCCTCTCAGGTTCGCCCTCCTTCTATCACCCCGGCTCCTCGCCGACAAGGCACGGTGGCGCCGGGCGAGTCACCCGGAGAGGCGACCCTCGCGCTGCTCGAGCACCTCCGCCCCGATCGATTCGGCGCGCTCCCGGGCACGCTCGACGATCGAGCGGTCACCGCCCGCTCCCCGGGCGGCGAGACAGTCGCCGTAGCGGAGACTCATCTCCAGCAGTTCCGGGACGAGTGTCCCCGATCCCTGCAGCGCCTCCAGCGTCTCCCGCATCGTCTCGAGAATACGTTCGGGGTGATCGGTCGCCCGGAGACGCAATTCCGCCCGGCAAAACCGCACCCGCTCCAGGAGCGTCTCGTTGCCGAACTCGGTCGCGAACAAGAAGGCATCGGAGGCGTACCGCCGCGACCCCTCGTCGTCGCCGAGTGCGGCCTTGCACAGGGCCATCTGCGAAAGTGCCTCGATCCACAGATCCGGCCGAAACCCCTGGCTGAGCGTCTCCAGGGCATCCTCGATCGCGGAGGCGGCCCGGTCGATCTCTCCGCGCCGCCGGTAGGCGACTCCCTGGCGATACTTGATTTCGGCGCGCCCGAACTCGTCGTCGACTCCGTCGGCCGCGCCGAGGGCTTCGACGCAAAGATGGTCGGCCCGACCGTGATTACCTCGCCAGTCCTCGATGTCGGCCTGCTGGGCGTGGATCGAGGCCATCCGATGGCGCTGACCGAAGTGGCGCACCCGCTTGGTCGCCTGCTGCAACAGGCGCGAGGCGCGCGTGAACTCTCCGCGCCGCGTGGCAACCCGGGCGCGATGCTTCAGTGCGGGCGCCTGTTGCCCCGCCGAGGGCAGACAATCCTCCAGCCGCGAGATCCACCGCTCGACCCCGGCGTCCTCCCCCATCACCGAGGCGACGTGGGCACCCGTCAGACAGACCGAGCTGACCAGCCAGTCGAGCCCGGTACGCTCGGCCATGTCCCCCGCTTCCTCGAGGCGCTCCCGACTCGCCTCGGCCTGATACAGCATCGACAGGACCTTCGCCTGCTTGGCCAGCAGATACGCCCGCGACGGACCCGTCTCGGTCGTCTCGAGCGCCGCCCGATACGCGGCGTGGGCCGCGCCGAAATCAGCCGCCTCGACGTTGCGATCCCCGGCCGTCTCAAACATCTCTCGGGCCCGCTGCTCGTCGCCGGCAACCTGCAGATGCCCGGCCGCTTCCCCGGGTTCCACGTCCTGGCTCCTCCAGGAAGCACGCAACTCGTCGCCGATGCGCCGGTGCAATCCCCGCTTCCAGGACGGGCTCATCAGATCCCGGACGACCTCCCCGAGAATCGGGTCGACGAGGGAGAGATACCGCCCGTCGACTTCGATGTGCATCCGGGCGAGATATCGACGCCGGAGCGACTCGAGCTTCTGGTCGACCTCGCTGAGGCCGTCCCGGGCCGAGGCGACGAATTTGCGCAGGATCTCCCAGCGGGCCGGCCGGTCGAACAGCGACAACAGCTCCAGTACCTCGCGCTCGGAGGCCCCGATGCTGGCAAACCGACGGCGAAACGACGCCCGGAGACTCTCCGGCAAGGTAAACTCCCGGAGCGCCTTGTGATCGAGCTGCCAGCTCGCGACCGACCGGCGCCGAAGAAGTCCTTCGTCGATCAGCGTCCGGCATACCTCCTCGAGATATCCCGGCCGCCCCTGGGCACACTGCTCGATCCGATCGATCCACTCCTCGGAGAGCTCCTCGATCCCGAGCCGCCCCTCGAAAAACCGTCGGATATCCGACCGCGTCAACCCCTCGATGTTGTGAAAGTCGACCCGCTCCCCCTCCCGAAATATCTCGAAGGTCTGATCGCGCAGCCCACTCGCCAGCGCCTCGGGCATCGTCGTGCCTCCGGCGGCGTCGTAGCATTCGACGAGGAATTGTCGGGAGGCGATGTCGGCCAGATGCAGATCCTCGAGGACCAGAACCAGCTGGCTCGGCCGCAGCGTCTCGACGGCAACCTCGAAGGCCTGGCGCAGCCACGCATGGTCGACGACCTGGCTGAGCTGCGTGTCGGTATCGTCGTCGAGCGTCGCCAGGCGCTTGAGGATCAACAGATACGACTCGTAGTACTCGAGTCTGCGCAGGCCCCGGCTCGCTCCCAGTTCGACGATCCTGGAGAGAATCTCGTGGACGAGCTCCCAGGCGTGCATCCCCTCGTGGCAGTCGACGCGCACGACGGTGCACCCTTCGATCTTCAGCGAGGCCGTCACATCGGCGATCAATCGGGTCTTGCCGATCTCGGGTTTGCCGCGCACGTAGTGAAACCGCCCCTCGGAGGCCTCGTCGCGCTCGGCGACGATCTCGACGAGCCGCTCTCGCTCCCCGACTCGCCGGCCGAGAATGCCCCGCTCGAAGTACCCGCGCAGCACCGGTGCCGCCGCCACGTCGAGGTTGTTGGCGAAGGTCCGGCCCGACCACCACTCGGTCGGCTCGGTGTCCCGCGCCAGCGCCTGGAGAGCCTCCCCGGCGTCCTCATACGAGATTCCCTGGACCTGGCGCAAAAGCACCATCGTGAACCGGCTCAGCGTCAGCGGCACCTCCGGATTGTAGCGGTGCGGCGACGGGGGCGCGAGTGCCTCCTCGGTCGGCGGCGGATCGTCCTTGCTTCGCGGGCCGAACGGCAGGACGCCGCACAGCGCGTAATACAGCGAGACGCCGAGACTGAACAGATCGGAGCGAAACTCTCCTTTGTTTCCCTCGATGATCTCGGGCGCCATGTACGAACGGGTCCCCCCGCGCAACGTGTCGCTGCCGGGATTCATGCTCGAGAGCCCGAAGTCGACGAGCTTGACCATCGGCCGCGTCGACTCCTCGCTGAGCCACAGCAACATCACGTTCGCCGGTTTGACGTCCCTGTGGATCATCCCCATCCCGTGCAGATAGGCAAGTCCCAGCAAAACCTGGCGAGTGATGTCGATGTGGGTCTCGGGCTCGAGCAGCGCCCGGGCGTCCTGCAGGCTGAACCCGTCGATGTATTCCTCGGCCAGATACACCCCCCCCCCGGGCAGACTCCCATAGTCGTATACGCGCACCAGATTCGGGTGGTCGAGTTTCGAGAGGATCTCGAATTCGCGCCGCAGCATCTTGCCCTGGACACTCTCACAGGCCTCCTCGGAGAGGACCTTCAGCGCCACCCGACGCCGGTCGTTGTGGAGATCTTCGGCGAGATACACTGCCCCGCCCGCCCCCTTGCCCAGCGGCTTCTGATACTCGAACCGTCCGGCAAATACGCGAGGTTGCTTGTCCGATCGATTGGACTGCTGGTCGGCCATCGTCGTGGGGTCGAGTGACGCCAAACGAGTGTCGTCCCGCCAGTTTAGCATGTGCTCTCGACCTCGTCGACGCCTTCAAGCTCACCGGGCACGACGACGATCCTCCTCGCCGGCACGACCGCGGGCGAGCCGACCTCTCCGCCACTTTGCCGCGGCGGTGCCAGGTGTGATAGTCGACCCTCGACGATTCGTACTCGAACGCGAGGAGAAGCGATGCACCACATCATCCTGGCCGGCGGTTCCGGCACCCGATTCTGGCCGATCAGCCGACGCGAACGCCCCAAGCAGCTCGTCGAACTGTGGGGCGATCAGACGATGATCGAGGTCACCGTCGAGCGACTGCGCACGGCCTCTCCGGAGGGGCGCGTGGTGGTCGTCTGCGGCGAACACCTGACCGACCCGACTCGCACGGCGATCTCGGAGGTGCCGGCCGTCGATTTTCTGGTCGAACCACAGGCCAAAGACACGCTTCCAGCGATCGTGCTGGCAGCCATCGAGGTGCTCGAGACCGAAGGCGACCAGCCGTGCGGCGTCTTTCCCGCCGACCACTACGTCGGCGACACGAGCGCCTTTTCGGCCTGTGTCACCGAGGCCGAGCGGCAGGCGCGCAGTGGGCATATCGTCACGATGGGGATCGAGCCGACGCGCCCGGAGACCGGTTACGGCTACATCCATTTCGACGAGGCGACGAACTTCGGGGGCGAAGCCGGAAAACTGGACGCCCATCCGGTCGAGGCATTCGTCGAAAAACCCGACCGCGACGTCGCTCTCCGCTACCTGCAATCCGGGGAGTACCTGTGGAACTCGGGGATCTTTTGTTTCAAGCCCTCGGTGCTTTTGGCCGAAGTCGAACGCCAGCTCCCCGAGATGTATGCCCACGTCGAGCGGATGCGCACCGCCTGGGGTAGCGACGAACAACACCGGGCCGTCGAGGAGGCTTTCGCCGAGATGCGTGCGATCTCGATCGACTACGGGGTCATGGAGGGGGCCGAGGACGTCGTCGTCGTCCCCGCCACTTACCGCTGGTCGGACGTCGGCCACTGGGCGGCGGTCGACGAGGTGCGCGAGACCGACGCCCGGGGCAACGTCGTCGAGGCGGAGACCGAACTGCTGGACACCCGCGAGTCGGTCCTCTACAGCGACAACTCCGAGCGCCTGATTGCGGCGATCGATCTCGACGAGATGATCGTCGTCGACACCGAGGATGCACTTTTGGTCGCTCCGAAATCGAGCGCCCAGAAAGTCCGCGAGATCGTCGACCGGCTCGACGAGCGGGGACGGTCGGACCTGACGTGATTGCCTGCTGAAGGTGATGAGACGGTGACCGAGCAGACCTCCCAGACGACCAGGACCGACGCCGAGCGGGTGCGGCTGGTGCTGTGGGTGACTCTCGGGTTGAATCTCGCCGTCGCCCTCACCCAGATCGGCTACGGGTACTGGGCGCGCATCATCAGCCTGCAGGCCGACGGCTTCCACACGATCTTCGATGCGCTCTCGAACATCATCGGCCTGATCGCACTCGGAATCGCCCGGCAACCCCCCGACATCGAACACCCCTACGGCCACCGCAAACTCGAGGTCGCCGCCAGCATCGTCATCGGGCTTTTCGTCCTGCTCGGGTTCATCGAGGTCGCCCGGGCGATCTGGAACGCCGCCGGAAACGACACGCCGCCGACGGTCACACCGACCGCCTACGCGATCGTCGTCGCGACCATCGCCGTCAACCTCGGCGTCGCCGCCTGGGAGCACTGGGCCGGCCGACGCTACGATTCGATGATCCTCAAATCCGACGCCGCCCACACCCTCTCCGACAGCCTCGCCGGCGCATCGGTCCTGATCGGGATGTATCTCGTCGAACACGGCATCCCGATCGGCGACGTCCTCGCCGCCCTCGCCGTGATGTTGTTCATCGGCATGACCGCCTATCGGGTCCTGCGCGAGGGGCTCGACGTGATCGTCGACTCCTCGCATCTCGACCCCCACCGCGTCTGCGAGGTCGTCGAGCAAATCTCGGAGGTCCGCTCGTGTCACTACGTGCGAAGCCGCGGGATGCCCGGCCACATCCACCTCGACCTGCACCTGAGCCTCGACCCCGAGACGCCCCTCTCGGAGGCCGGCGACATCCTGTTTGCGGTCAAAGATCGCCTCCGCGACCACTTCGCCGATCTCGACGACATTCTCGTCCAAATCGAACCCCACGAACAACAACACGTCGAGGACGTCCCGGAGAAACTCGTCTGATCTGATCGGCGCGACCCACCCGGAGGTCCGCCGGACCACCCGCCTGGTCAGCCGGATAGGACGATCGCATCCCCCGTAAATCCGGCGATGTTCCGCTCGCGGGTCTCGCGGAGGATCTCGTCGACCGGACGCTCCAGCGAGACCCGGTCGCTACTCTCACGTTCGGGCTCGCGCACCGGCTGCAGGGGCACGTTGTCGGCCGGGGGAAAGACGATCTCGTCGGCGTCCCGGTCGACGATCTCGCCGAGCAGCTTCTGGCGTTCCTGGTTCGACCACCCGGGCGGCGTCTCAATGCGAAGATGGTCGGTCTCCAGCCAGATCCGCTCGTCGCGCTCCCGCCTCGCCGCCACCTGCAGCGGCACCAACAACTCCTCGAGTGCCGCCTCCAGCCACAACTCGAACTCCGAGGTGTGGAACGGATCGGTCAGAAAACTCGTCCGCTGGACCGGCAGGTAAAAATACGAGCGCGGGTCGTCCAGAAGTCGACCCACCTGCGAGAACAGACACACCGAGGCGACATACTGCATCAACTGGACAAGTTCGCTGAACGCATACCACCGTCCCCCCTCGAGCATCGAGAGGACGTCCAGCCAGATCATCTTCATCGACCAGACGTACCCGTTCGCCAGCCCGAGCTCCGTCGCCAGCAGGTCGGGGGCGTTGTCACTCGTCTCGCGCAGGCAACCGGCGCCGGTCCGCTCCTGGGCGACGCCCTCGTGAGTCATCCACAGGGGGATGAACTCGTGGCGCGCCCGGAGGACCTCGACGGCCTGCTCGCGCCAGGTCTCGTCGAGACCGATCGCCTTCGGCAGGTGGGCTTCGAACTCCCGGCCGACGAACCCGCCGCACCACTCGTACAGGACGCTTCGGACGAATTCCGGGCGGCTCCTGTCGAGCAGGGACTCGTATTCGGCGCCGATCGTGACGAACCCGTCGAGCCCCCGCCGGAGTACCGACAGGTCGGCGAGGTTCTGGATGCGCGAGCGCAAATCGGGGGGGGGCGCATCCGAGATCTCGGCCAGGTGCGCCAGGGAGGCCTCGTCGACCCGCCCGTCCTCGAGGGTGAGCTCCCCGGTCGACGACTCGCAGACGAGCCATTTGCCGACATTCTGCAGCCCCGGGCCCTGCTCCGGGTCGCTTCCCCCCTGGGCCCCCGCCGCCAACCCGCTGTACGACTGGCGCACCCAGTCGACCAGCCACCCGTGGCCGAGCTGCCAGATCGGCCCCCACAGCGCCTCCGGCACGGCGACCATCGCGTACGGCGTCTCTTCGGGTTCGAACCGAAACACCACCCCGAGCCGCATCAACGCCTCCGAGATGCGTTTGTCCTCGGCGCGCTCGCGACGGTCCATCAGCGGGACGACCTTCCCGCCCGCGTCTGTCTTCTCCCCCGCCTCGTCGAACTCGTGGCCGAAGACCTCCTGCCAGTAGCAGACGCCCCCCAGCTCGAGGATCATCATCGCCACCCCGAGCCAGTCCGGGTTCGCCACCCGCTCGAGGACTCGGTCGATGCTCCCCGGCTGAGCGAAAAAATCCATCAGCCGCAACACGACCTCGATCCGCGAGCCCGCCTCCGAGAGGTCGTACTCGCGGGCGAGTTGGCGGATCCGCTCGTCTTGTTCCTGGCCGAGCAACACCGCGAGACTCGGTCGCGTCTCCCGGACCCGCCGGGCGAGCAGGGCCGCCAGCGCCCCGGGAATCACCACCTCCTGCTCGTAAAACGCGCTCGTGACCCGCCGGTTGACCACGCCGGCTTCGACGAGCTGCTGGCGCGCCGACATCCCGATCCAGTCGGTCTCGACCGGCACATCGTGCTCGTAGACCAGCTCGGCGAGGGCCGACCGGGCCGACTCCGTGCGCAAGATCTCGTCGAGCCGATCGAAAAACGCCTCCGGCGCCTGACACCACCGGCGGGCAACCGACGCCGCCGTCGCCTCCGGGGCTCCGTAGCGCTCGGCCAGCTGCTCGATCTGCTCGTCGGGGTAGTCGACCAGATACTCGACCAACACTCCGAAATGATTGACGGCAGTCTCTGCCTCGTTCATTGCTGCGTCACACGGCTCGTAGGACGAAACGGCGTAGACGGCATAACACCGGCCGGCGGCCGAGACAATTTGAACAAATCCGCCACTTCTTTCGTTAAACGCTCGGAGAGGAGTTTGCTGCGTTCCCTTTTCGACCGGCCATCACCCATGCTCGAGACACGTCCCGGACGTTGCGCCCGGTTCGGTCTGCTACTCGGCGTCGGACTGCTGCTGGCGGGGCTCCCCGGCGGCGGGGGGATCGACGCCCGCGCCGCCGACACCTCCGACACTCGCGACGCCCCCTCGTTTCCCTGGACGGGCGAGCAGTTCGTCTTTTCGCTGCGCGTCAACGAGGCCGAAGCGATGCGCGCCTCGCTGAAGACCGGTCCCCTCCGCACCAGCCAGAAGCGCCGGTACGTGCCGCTCGGGCTGAACGTCCAGTCGCTCGACTTCTTCGACAACGTCTATCCAGTCGACGACGAGGCCAACACCTACATGAACCCCGAGACGATGCGGCCGTACCGCTCGGAGAAACAATTTCGGGAGGCCGGAAAATCCCGGAGCTACGTCGTCGACTATCGTCCCTCCAGCTACGCCGCCAAGGTCGAAAAGAGCCGGCCCGACCGTACCCAGACCTTCGAGCGGGCCGTGCCGGCGACGACCCACGACATGATCACCTGGCTGTACGATCTTCGCCGCCGCGAGTTTGCAGTCGGCCGCACCTTCCGATACTTCGTCTACGACGGCTGGAAACTCAGCCACGTGTATATGACAATCGTCGGCCGCGAAGAGCTGTACACGCCGGCCGGCTGGTTCAAGGCCTGGAAATTTCAGTTCGTCCGCAAGGTCCTGAGCTCGAAGCGCAATCACCAGGGTGGTCAACCGGTGGCACCGATTCTCAAAGTCGAAAGCCCCTCCGAACACCACGGCCATTTCTGGCTCAGCCGCGACGAAAACCGCCTGCCGCTCCGCGTGACGATCCCGACGAGTTTCGGCGCCGGCGAAGCCGTCCTGATCCGATACGACCGCCACACGGAGTAACCGTGCCGATGCCCCGCCCCCGTGCGCTGAGCGAAGGGTCGACCGTCGCCATCGTCAGCCCCGCCGGGCCGGTCGTCCCCGAACTGCTCGAGGAGGGGATCGCCCGTCTGCGCGGCTGGGGCCTGGAGGTGCGCCTCGACGACGAGCTGGTGTACGCCCGGGACGACTCGCGCGGTTACCTGGCCGGCGCAGACGCCCGTCGCCATAGCGCGCTGCAGCGCGCCCTCGACGCCCCGGAGGTCGACGCGATCGTCTTCAGTCGGGGCGGCTACGGGACGATGCGCCTCCTTCCGGATCTCGACTTCGCGCGCTTTGACGACGACCCGACGCTGCTGGTCGGGTTCAGCGACCTGACCGCCCTGCATCTGCACGTCGCCGGCCAGCGCGGGGTCCCGACCCTGCACGGGCCGGTCGTCAAGAGCCTGCGTCTGCACGAGCCCGGCGACCCGTCGATGAATTCGCTTCGCGCGGCGCTGTTCGGAGAGCGCTCGGCCCCGTTCGCCGTCGAGGGGCTGAGGACGGTCGCCGGAGGCCGCGCCACCGGCCGACTGCTCGGCGGCAATCTGACACTCCTGGTGCACTTGCTCGACTCGCCGTTTTGCCCGAACCTCGCCGAGACCGTCCTGCTGGTCGAAGAGATCGGCGAGGAGGACTACCGGCTCGACCGAATGTTCACGGCGCTTCGACTCTCCGAGAAGGCGCGTCGCCCGGCCGGTCTCGTGCTCGGTCAGTTCTCCGACTGCCACGGGACGTATGTCGGCTCCGACGAACTCGATGCATTCGTCGACCAGCTCGCCGGCGAATGGGGCATTCCCGCCGTCGCGAACTTTCCCAGCGGCCATCGCGACCGCAACCTCGCCGTCCCGATGGGAATCGACGTCGAACTCGACGCCGACACCGGCCGACTGCGCTTCCTGGACGACGCCGTCGCCTGAACGACCGATTCGCTCCCCGCGCTCCTGCCCGTTCGATGGATCTCGAGGCGGCCGACGACATCCTCCGCGAAGCGACCACCGACGAGCTGGCCTCGATCGGCTCCAGGGCCACCTGCTCGGCCGCCCAGGCGGTCGTCTGGCACGACGGCCACGTCGTCTTCGACGAAAGCTACGGCTGGAGCCGCCTCGACGCCGCCCGTTCCCCCGTCGAGCCGACCACCCGTTTCGACGTCGCCAGCCTCACCAAACCGCTCGTCGTCGGAACCCTGCTTTTGCAGGCCGTCCGCCTCGAGCTGTGCCACTGGTACGACTCGGTCGACGACTACCTCGGCGACTGGAGCGCCGACGAGCGCGCCGCGAACGTCACGATCCTCCAGCTCGCCAACCACACCGCCGGCCTGCCGGACTGGAAGCCCCTGTACGAAGACCTTCCGCTGACCCCCTCGCCCGAGCAGGTCACCGGAAACCGGCGCCGGATGCTGACCGACATCTACCACACCCCCCTCGAGACGGATCCCGGCCGCACCGAATGCTACTCGGATCTCGGCTTCATCGTCCTCGGCTGTCTGCTCGAGTCGCTGTTCGGGCGACCACTCGACCGACTCGCCGCCGAACACATCTTCGAACCGCTCGAAATGACGCACACCCGGTTCGTCTCCGCCGCCGACGACGACCCGCCGGTCGAGGACGCCGTCGCCACCGAAGACGACGAGCTGCGGCGGGGCGTCGGCGCCGGCCGAGACCACGACCCCAACGCCGCCGCCGTCGGGGGAGTCGCCGGCCACG
>CAZRLK010000048.1:0-31467 GCA_964600555.1 uncultured Bradymonadales bacterium | reverse complement strand
CCCGTCGCTCACGATCCCCTCGGTCGACCCCGGGGCATCTCGGCGGTGTGGCGTCGCTGTCCCCGGGCCGTCGGGAGCCCGAGGACGTCGCACCGATTCCGATCAGACCCGCACTCTGAGTCCACCCGGCGGCGTTGGAGAGGCTGGTATGGGGCCGGTCGATTCCTGTAGGCTGCAGCCCGCGCAGGGAAGGCAACTCGAGGCTGGAGACTCGGCGTGGGGTTCGGGCGACATGTCGTCTGGGCGGGGATGTTGGTACTGCTGGCGGGTGCGACGGGCGGGTGCGGGTCTGGCGACGGCGCCGGGGGATGTCCGGAGCAGGGCTGTGAGTTCGGCGTCTGCGACCGCGATCGCGGAGCGTGTCTCAACCCCGAGTCGTGTGCGGTCGACCGGGAGTGTCTGCCCGGCTGGGAGTGCCGGGATAGGCGCTGCCGGGCGGTCACCTCGTGCGAATCGGACGGGGACTGCGAGACGGGGGTTTGCGGCGGGGAGGGGGTGTGCGTCAATCCCGAGGCGTGTGCGTCGGACGAGGAGTGTCTGCCGCGCACCTATTGCGACATTGAGGCGGGCAGCGAGGAGGGGAGCTGTGTGGCGGACCCGTGCAACGAGGTCGGCTGTGAGCGCGGTGTCTGCGAGCGGGGAAGCGGGGAGTGCGTCTCGGCGGAGAGCTGCACGCGCCACACGGAGTCGGTCGATTGCCTGGCCGGCGAGCAATGCGCGGTGCCGGGCGACGGGCGCGAGGGGACCTGCCAGGGGCCCGAAACTTTTTGCGAGCGGTACGCGTGCGGCGACGACGGCGTCTGCCGGTTCGAGGCGGGCGGGTGTACCGACGCCTCCGAGTGCGAGGACGACGGGGAATGTCTGGCCGGGAACTTCTGCGACGAGGCCGGGGAGTGCCGTCCCGACATCTGCGAGCAGGGAGGTGTCGAGTGTGGCGACGACGGCGTCTGCCAGCCGGCCAGCGGGGAGTGCGAAAACGCCGAGAGCTGCGAGTCGAGCGACGAGTGCGTCGACGAGCCGAGCCACCTGTGCATCGACGGCACCTGCCGGCTCGAGTCGACGGCCTGCGGCGATGCCGGGGGCGACGGCGGGTGTCCGGGCCGCCAGATCTGCGAGTACGCGGCCGGGGAGCTGACCGCCGAGTGCGTCGAGCCGGAGACCTGCGAGACCTCGCTCGACTGTCGAGGCGGGCGTCGGTGTGGCGGCCGGAGCTGCATGGAGGCGCAGTCGTGCGGCGGGGACGGATTCGAGCCGAACGACGGGAAGGAGAAGGCGACGGATCTCGGGGAGGCCGCGCCGGGGCAGCGCCTCTCGGCGTCGGTCTGTCCCGGCGACGTGGACGTCTACGAGACGACGCCGGCGGAGCTGCACAACGGCGGCGAGGGCGACCGGCTGGTCGTCGAACTCGGCGTGCCGGTGCGCGACCGGGGGCTCGGCCCGCTCGCGGTCGAGGTGCTCGGGTCGGACGGAGAGCTGCTCGGGCGGGCGTCGACCGACGGCGACGAGGCGGGCGGTCGGGCGGAACTGGAGGTGCCACTCGACGCCTCGCGCGAGGAGGTGCATCGGCTGGAGGTCGCCGCGGCCGACGGGGAGGTGCAGGCCGGAGGCGTGCGCTACGAGCTGGCGGTCGGGGTCGTCTCGGAGACGAACCTCGAGGCGTGCGAGCGGGCGACCGAGATCGCGATCGGCGAGACGCTCGAAGGCGAGACGCCCGCGATCGATTCGCCGGCGTTCGACGCCAGCTGCATGGACGATGCGACCCCCTCACAGACGGTCTACCGCTTCGAGCTGGAGGTACCTCGCGAGGTGACCTTCGAGTTGAGCCCGCGCTCGGACCGTGCCGATCTCGGTATGAGTCTGCGGAGCCGGTGCGCCCAGATCGGCAGCGAGCGCGGCTGTGCGGACGGGAGGCGCCGGGGGACGACCGAGACGTTGACGGCGACGCTCGAATCGGGGACGCACTACCTGATCGTCGAGTCGCTCGGCGGTCCGGGCGCCGTCGGCGCGGAGTTCGAGTTGACGAGCAGCCACGTGCGGTTGGTCTGCCACCCGGGCCGGTCGTACTGCGACGCCGACGGAGCGATGCATCGGTGCGAGCCCCGGGGCGGGCGGTACGTGGAGGTCGACTGCGAGCACGGATGCGACGTGGCGAGGGGGCGGTGTCGTCGGCCGACCGGCGATCGCTGTGGCGGGGCGCCGAGGATCGACTCCGACACCGAGATGCCACAGGTCGCCCCCCTCGACGAGGCGCGCGACGACTACCGGGTCGAGCCCGGCGCATGTCTCGGCGGCGGACAGACCCACACCGGCGGGCCCGACGCCGCCTACCGGCTCGAGGTGCCCGGCGAGACGGTGGTGTGGGCCGAGGTGACCTTCGGCGCCGAGGCGAACGGCTCGGCGTATCTCGTCGACGACTGCCAGGCCCCCGGTGAGAGCTGCCGGCTCGGGGCGAACGACTCGACCGGCGAGCCGCATCGCGAGCGGCTCACCCTGGAGAACCGCGACGAGGCGGCGGAGGAGGTGTATCTGATCGTCGATCTGACGGAGGGCGAGCCGGCGCGCGAGGCGCAGATCGAGGTGGAGTACCGCGGGATCATCTGTTCGCCGGGGACGGTTCGCTGCGACGGCTGGGGGGACACGGAGGTGTGTGGCGAGTTCGGCGTCGAGTGGAAGCGGCACGGGGAGTGTCCGTTCGGCTGCGCGGACGGGACGTGCATCGCGGATACCTGCTCGACGGCGATCGAAATCCCGGACGACGGGAGCGAGTTCACCCGGGAGTTCAATCCGGGAGACATGTCCGAGCAATACGAGATCCTCGACGCCGCGTGTCTGCCGTACGACGACGGCTCGCCGGGCTCGGAGGCGGTCTTTCAGGTGCAGCTCGACGCGGGGGAGATCCTGGAGGTGAGCTGGCAGCACGAGGATGCGAGCCTGTACGTCGTCCGCGACTGCGCGAACCTGAAGTCGAGCTGCGTGGCGGCCGAGCAGACGGCCGGGACGGCCCCCCAGCAGATCACCTACCGGGCCGACAGCACGGGCACCCATTATGTCGTCGCCGACGTCGACTACTTTCAGACCCCGGTCGGCGGGACGACCTATCGGGAGGGGACGCTGACGGCGGAGGTGCGCCAGCCGACGTGTTCGCCGCGGACGACGCTCGGCTGTACGAGCGGGGGAAATGCCGTCGAGTACTGCACCGAGACCGGGTTGTCGACGAGCTTTTCGTGCCCGACGAGTTGCAGCGGCGGCCAGTGTGGAACGCCGACCGGGCAGGTCTGCACCGACGCGATCCCGATCGACGACGGCGAGGTCGACGTGCGCGATTTCGGCGGCATCCCCTCGCAGGCGTTCATCTCCGGGAGCTACGGCGATTGCACGTTCACCAACCCGGATACGCCGCAGGGGGCCGACCGGATCTATCGGATCGAGCTGCAGGCGGGCGAGGAGTTGTCGGTCGACTGGAAGAGCGGGATCGACGAAAACAAGACCAGCGGGGGGGGGATGTATCTGCTCGGCAGGTGCGGGGAGATGGGAAGTTGCAAGACCAACGGCGGGACCTACGAAGCCGACGGAGTGGCCGACGCACTGACCTACACGGCCTCGGAGGACGAGACGGTGTTTCTGTACGTCGGGCATACGACCTCGATCGCGGCGTCGGATTACGACTATCGCATCGACGTCGGGATCGATTGACGGATCGAGGGATCGCACTCTTGAGTTTGGGCGGCGGCGATCCTACGTGGAGCGGGGATGGACGAGGGCGCGTCGACTGGGCGCGCGACCACCATGGACCGGAGCGACGAGGCGAGCGATGGGACGGCTTTTCGACGGCACGTGTCGGCTGTGCGGCGAGGCGTACAAAGGGCAGGGGATGACCTCGCACGTCAAAGGGTGTCTGACCGAGCACGCGAATCTCGGAGCGGTGCACCACGGACTGCTGGTCGGGATGCGCGCCGACGGGGTGGCCGGTCGGTTTTGGATGTACGTGCAGGTGCGTCCGGAGGCGCAGCTCGCGGCGCTCGATGCGCACCTTCGGGAGGCGTGGTTCGACGACGATCACGCGAGTGTCTTCGAGATCGAGGGGACGCGGTATGTGAGCACCCTCGACGAAGCGATCGAAGGGGGGGATGGTGAGGACGAGGAGCTGCTGGAGCCGATGTCGGTGCCCCTCGGGCAGGTGATTCGGCCGCGCATGGAGTTTCGGTACCTGTACGATCCGGCGCAGCCGACGCAGGTCGAGCTGACCGTCTACGACCCGTACCCGATGCCCGAGAAGCTGGTCGAGGACGACCGGGAGGCCGAGATCGCGACTGTCGCCCGAAACGATCTCGAGGCACCGGAGTGTTCGACCTGCGATGCGCCGGCGACGCACCTTTGTCCGGCCTGTGCGCAGGCCGACGAGACGGAACTCGGTCCGTTCGTTTGCGAGGAGTGTCGCGAGCGGCACGAGGGGCCGCTGCAGCCGCTTCGAAACTCGCCGCGCGCCGGCACTCCGGGATGAGATCTGGGAGTCGGGGGCCGTTTGGGCCGTCCTCCACGCCTCAGAACCTCTGAGTATCTCTGAGACTTCGTTGTTCCCGGACTGCAAGTCCTCCGGGCCTTTCTCTCTGCTTCTCCTCCGAAAATCGGGGTGGATCGCGTCGTCGACACGCCTGGTGCGCCGCCGATTGGGGAGGGGGCGCGTCGTTTTGAACATCCCGCGAGAGGTGGGCTACCCTTGGGGACGGCAACTTGTGTGGCGTCATCGACTTGCAGAGCGGGAACGACGATGGATGATTGGACGATGCCGGCGATCCTTGGCAGTTGGACGTGGCCGGCCCTGGTGTTGGTGGGGGCGATCGGGGCGGGATGCGGCTCCGCCGACGACGGGGATGGGTCGGGGTCGTGCGAAGGGCCGATGTGCGACGTGCCGTGCCGGGAGCGCGGATGCGACCGGGGAGTCTGCGACGAAGAGAGCGGCGAATGCCGTTCGGCGGAGAGTTGTACGGTCGAGACGGAAGTCGCCGACTGTGTGGACGGTGAGAAGTGCGCCGACGGCGAATGTGTCCCGCGCGACACGTTCTGCGAGCGCGTCACCTGCGAGCGGGGTGTCTGTCGGTTCGACGAAGGGGGATGCACCGACGCCGAGGACTGCGAGGGGAATGACGCGAAGTGCCTGGAGGGGAAGTTTTGCAACGAGATGGACCGGTGTCGCCCCGATCGATGCGTGCAGGAGGAGGTCGACTGCGGGCGGGGTGTCTGTGAGCCGTCGAGCGGCGAGTGCGAACACGCCGCGCCGTGCGAATCGTCGGAGGAGTGTCTGGCCGAGCACGTCTGTGTGGAGGGGACGTGTCGGCTCGAGGCGGCCGCCTGCGGTGATGCCGACGGCGACGGAGGGTGTGGCGGCGACAAGACCTGCGAGTACGACGAGGAGACGCTCGAGGCGAGGTGTCGCGAGCCGGAGACCTGCGAGACGTCGTTCGACTGCAACGGGGATCGTCAGTGCAGCGGAAGGAGCTGCCTCGAGCCGGCGGCGTGCCGGGAGGAGCGCTTCGAGCCGAACGACTCCCCCGAGGAGGCGACGGACTTTCACCGGGTGGCCAATTCGCGGTCGCTCTCGGCGTCGCTGTGTCCCGGAGACACCGACCGCTACGAGGTCGACACCGAACGGCTCGCCGGACCGGCCGAGCGCGGCGAGTTGCACGTCGAGCTCGAGGTAACGCGCCGCGAGCGGGGGCTCGGCGGCCTGGAGGTGCGGCTGGTCGGGCCGGAGGGTGCCGAGCTGGGGACGGGCTCGACCGGGGCAGGCGGCGCGGAGGGCACCGTCGAGCTGACGACGTCGGTCGGGGTGCCGGACCACGGGATCTACGCCATCGAAGTGACGGGAGGCGGGGAGGTGGCCAGCCCCGGTGTCGACTACGAGCTGTCGGTCGGATTTCCGAGCGAGGAGACGCTGCAGGTGTGCAGCGAGCCCGACATCCTGGAGGTCGGATCGGCGGTCCTGGGGACGACGCGGGATGCGACGTCGAGATCGCTCGGCTCGACGTGTACGACGCCCACCAACTCGTCGAGAGACAAGATCTACGCGTTCGATCTGGAGACGGCGAGTCGGGTCGAGGCGGAGGTGACGCCGACCGGCGACCGGGCCGATCTGACGGTGAGTCTGCGCGGCGACTGCACCCAACTCGGCAGCGAGCGGGCGTGCGTTGACGAGTCCGGGGCCGGCGAGGCCGAGCAGCTGGTGGCGACGCTTCCGGCGGGCAGGCACTATCTGGTGGTACAGGCGCCGGAGGGCGATTTTACGAGCGGCGGCGAGTTCGAGCTGGTGCTCGAGGCCGACGAGCGGCCCTGCGCGCCGGGGACGGCCTACTGCGACGGGGAGGGCGGGAGTGAATTCTGTGCTCGCGACGCCAGCGAGTTTCGGACGGTAAACTGCTCGGAGGGTTGCGACCCGTCGACGGGGCGGTGCTGGCCGCCGGCGGGGGATGCGTGCGACCACGCGCCTGTCGTGACCCCGGAGGAGGCCGGAACGAAGAGCGTCGATTTCCGGCAACAGACCGACACCTACGAGATGGACGACGAGGGGTGTCTCGAGGACGGAGAGACGAGGACCGGGGGACCGGACCGAAGCTACGAGATCGAGGTGCCGCCCGGGCAGGCGATCGAGGCGGAGGTGAGCTTCGAGGAGCGCAACCGCGGGGCGCTGTATCTCGTCGAGTCGTGCGGAAACCTCGACGGGACGTGTCTGGCCGGCGCGGCGGCCTCGACCGACGCCACAAACGTCGAGCGGCTCATCTATTCGAACTTCTCGGGGAGTGTCGAATCCCATCACCTGATCGTCGATTCGTCCGCCGGGCAGCCGCTCGAGGAGGCGGAGCTCGATCTGGCCTACCGCGAGGTCGTCTGCCCGCCGGGGGCCGAGCGGTGCGGAGGGGACGGCGAGATCGAGCGGTGTGGCGAGCACGGCCTCGCGTGGAACGACCACCTCGCCTGCGATCTGAGCTGTGAGTCGGGCGAGTGTCTCGGCGACACGTGCAGCTCACCGGTCGAGATTCCGACCGACGGGCAGCAACACTCCTACACGATCCCGTTCCGGCATTTGAGCGACGAATACGACGTCGACGGCGCCGAGTGCATGCCGGACCACCAGGACAACTCGCCCGGCGCCGAAGGGGTCTTCGCCGTCTCCGTCTCGGAGGGCGACGTGATCGAAGCGAGCTGGGACGCCAACGACCCGAGCCTGTACGTCGTCGGAAGCTGCACGGATCTGAAAGACTCGTGTCGCGCGGGCGACCAGGAGGAGGTCAGCGGCGTCGCCGAGGTCGAATATCAGGCCGACCGCGACGGCGTTTACTACATCATGGCCGACGTCGACGAGTACATGAGCGGGTCGGGGACGCCGTACCGGGATTCGACACTGGCTGCGCGGGTGCGGACGCCGACGTGCACGCCCCACGAGGAGTTGGGCTGCAGCTCGGGCGACCGGCTGGCGTACTGCGATGCGCAGGGCTTCGAGCAGACGATCGGGTGCGACGGCGGATGTACGGGCGGGGCGTGTGCGACGCCGGGAGGCCAGGTCTGCGCCGATCCGATTCCGGTGGGCGACGGGGAGAGCGACACGCGGCGGTTTCGGGGCCGGGTCGGGATTCCGGTCGAGCCGGGACTGGCGGGTGCCTGCGACTTCACCTCGGCGAATACCCCGGAGAGCGCCGACCATGTCTACGAGATCGAGTTGAACGCCGGAGAAACCCTGTCGGTCGACTGGGAGACCGGGATCGAGCGTCCGGGGACGGCCGGCGGCGTGATGTACCTGCTGGGCGGATGCGGCGACACGAGCCGATGTCTGAAAAACGGCGGGCCGTACCCGACAGACGGGGAGACCGACGCGCTGACCTACTCGGCGGGGAGCAGTGCCGAGACGGTCTATCTGGTCGTGGCGAGGACCTCGTCGTATCTCGCCGACCAGTACGACTATCGGGTCGACGTGACGATCGAGTGAGGCGCGGTCAATCGTCGGCGATGCGCTCGGAGGGGTGGATCTGCTCGCGTTCGCCCTCCTGGGAGTGGGCGTCGACGAACTCCAGGTCCAGGTGCAGACCGGCCTTGGCCATCAGATGCGCACTGATCGGCGCGGTCATGAACAAAAACAGCGTGATCAGAAGCTCGCGGATCGTCAGGCCCGGTTCGGTGGCGCTGAAAAAGATGGCGGATGCGAGCAGGATGCCCCCGAGCCCGAGCGTCGTGTTTTTGGCCGGTCCGTGCAGCCGGGAGTAAAAGTCCGGAAGCTTCACGATGCCGAGCGACCCGATGAACGTCAACAGGGCGCCGGCGACGAGGAAAAAGGCGATGAACGCTTCGGCGATCGGTGAGATGTCCATGGCACGATCCGTGAGTGAGGCGGGCCGGCTCGAGTCATTCGATGATGTCGCCGCGCAGGAAGTATTTGCACAGTGCGACGGTCCCCAGAAAGCCCATCATCGCGATCAGCAGGGCGGCTTCGAAATAGATCTTGGTGTCGGCGACGATCCCGACGATCATGAACAAGGCGATGGCATTCACGTACAGCGTGTCGAGCGCCAGGATGCGCTCCATGTCGCGCGGGCCGACGACGAGCCGCCAGAGGTTCAACAAAAGGGCGGCGCCGATCAGCCCGAAGGCGATGTAGGCGGCGTAGGGAATCATTCGAAGATCTCCTCGAGGCGATCCTCGTAGCGGGCTTTGATGCGGGCAATCTCGTCGTCGGGATCTTCGCAGTCGAGGCAGTGGACCAGCAGGACGCTGCGGTCGCCGGCGACGTTCGACGAGACGGTCCCCGGGGTCAGTGAGATGGTGTTGGCCAGGATCGTGATCAAAAACGGGTGGTCGATGTCGAGCGGGATCTCGAGGAATGTCGGCCGCAGCGAGGAGTTCGGCTGGACGATCAGCCAGGCGACGTTGAGGTTGGCGATCAGGATGTCCCAGACGAACAGGCCGAGATACTCGAACAGCGTGGCGTAGCTGTTGACCTTCGGGGCGTCGGGCCAGAAGCGCCGGGCGAACACCGGGATCACCAGCGCGATCGCCGTACCGAGTACCAGCAGGCCCAGCGAGAACCCGTCCCAGAGCAGCAGCCAGATCGCGAGGATCGTCAGGCTCAGAAGCGGGTGGGGCAGCATGTGGGGTCCGAGGCGAATCATCTCAAAGTGAGCGTCTGCGTCGAGCGCCGACCCGTCGCGTCAGTGCGTGGAGTCGTGTTCGACGTCCGAGGGATCGAAAGAAGCGGGATCGATGGCTTCGAGGTACGCCTCGCGGTCGAGCAACTGCTCGGCGCTCTGTTGGGCGTACTGGTAGGCCGGTCCGGCGAAGACGGTCCAGCCGGCGACGATGGCGAGCAAAAACAGCGGGGCGATCGCCCGCGAGGGACGTTCGAGGGGCCAGTCGGCGGTCTCGGCTTCGGTCTCCCAGAACAGCCGCGAGCCGGCCAGGGCGAGGGCGACGATGCCGGCGAGGCTCGAGGCGAGGATGACACCGAAGATCCAGGCGACCCCCGGCTCGCCGACGGCGGCGGCGAGGACGACGAGCTTGCCGATGAACCCGGAGGTCGGCGGGAGGCCGACGATGACCAGCGCGGCGACGAAAAACAGCAGTCCGAGCCAGGAGGGCCGTGCGATCGCCGGCCCCTCCTCGAGCGAGTCGCCCGCCTCGCCGCGGGCGTCGGCGACGAGTCCGACGATCAGGAACAGGGCACCGGAGATGAACGTCGAGTGGACCAGATAGTACATCGCGGCGGCCAGCGCCTCGGGGGTGCGCAGGGCGACCGGCACGAGGATCGTCCCGACCGAGACGACGATCAGATAGGCGGCGAGGACTTGCAGCCGGCGGGCCGCCGCGATGCCGAGGGCGCCGGCGACCGTCGTCACCAGTGCCAGCGGCACCAGCCACCCGTCGGTCAGGCCGGAGACGACGCCCGCTCCGTCTCCGAAGATCAACGTCGAGGTGCGCATGATCGCGTAGACGCCGACCTTGGTCATGACCGCGAACAGTGCGGCCACCGGCGCCAGCGCGTTGCCGTAGGCGCGCGGCAGCCAAAAATACAGCGGCAACAGCGCCGCCTTGATGCCGAACACCAGCGTCAGCAACATCGCTCCGGACCGGGCGATGGCGGCGTCGGCGGCGGGCAGCTCGGCGATCTTGGCGGCCATGTCGGCCATGTTCAGCGTGCCGGTCAGCCCGTACAGGGTGCCGACGCCGATCAGAAACAGCGCCGAGGAGGTAAGGTTCAAGACGACGTAGTGGATCCCGGCGCGGGTGCGCTCCTCGCCGCCTCCGAACACCAGCAGGTTGTACGAAGCAATGAGCAGAATCTCGAAGAAAACGAACAGGTTGAACAGGTCGCCGGTCAGGAACGCTCCGTTGATGCCCGCGATCTGGACGAGGAACAGAAAGTGAAAGTGCTCGGCCCGCTCGTCGTCGCCGAAAATGGCGTACAGATAGGCGCCGAGAGCCAGCACGGACGTCATCGTCACGAGGGCGGCCGACAGGCGGTCGACGACGAGGACGATGCCGAACGGCGGGACCCAGCCGCTGAGCTCGTACGAAAACAGATGGCCGGTCGCCGCCCGGTCGACCGCGTAGATGCCGGCGGCGATGGTCGCCAGCAAAAAGACCGCCGAGAGCACCCGCCGCAGCTCGATCCCCCGGCGGCCGAGGATCGGCGTCACGAACGCCCCCAGCAGCGGGATCAGCAGCGGGAAGGTGATCCAGTGGGTCTGCAGGCTGTTCCACAGTTCGGTCACGAGGTCGGCTCCTCTCCGTCGACGTGGTCGGTCTCGAGTGTCGCCTTGCCCTTGAGTGCGAGCGCCACCAGAAACGCCGTCATCCCGAAGCCGATGACGATGGCGGTCAGCACGAGCGCCTGCGGCAGTGGATCGGCGAACATGCCGACTTCCCCGGTCTTGCCGGCCTTTTTGATCGCCTCGCCGACCGGCGGGGCCTCGAGCCGGATGCGGCCCATCGAAAAGACGAACAGATTCGCCGCGTACGACAGCAACGTCAGCCCCAGGATGACCGGAAAGGTCCGGGCTCGAAGCGTCAGATACAACCCCGAGGCGACCATCACGCCGATGGCGCTGGCGACTAGGGCTTCCACGGATCGTCCTCCTCTTCTCGCGGCGTGTGCGGTTCGATCGGTTCGGGCGACTCCCGGCGGTTGAACTCGCCGAGCCGCAGCAGCATCGTCATCACCGAGCCGACGACCGCGAAAAAGACGCCGAGGTCGAAGACCAGGGTGGAGACGAACTTGACGTGGCCGAACGGCGGCAAAAACGGCTCGACGGCACTCTGGGTCAGGAAGTTCGCGCCGAACCCCCAGGCGGCGATCCCGCCGCCGACGGCGATCACGACGCCGACCAGCCCGAGAAGCTGAAAGTTCGTGCGCATCCGCCGATCCGCCCACTGTCTCCCGTGGGCGATGTACTGGATGATCAGGGCGACGGTGGCGACGAGCCCGGCGATGAATCCTCCGCCGGGTTCGTTGTGCCCGCGCAAAAAGATGTAGACGGCGGCCGCCAGCACGAGCGCCATCAGCGGGCGGGCGACGTCCGAGAGGATCATCGGAAATCGCTCGGCCGACGGCGGTCGCGGCTGCGGCTGAGCGGGCTTGCGGCCGGTGAGCATGCTCGAGATGCCGAGAGCCGCGATCACCAGGACCGAAATCTCGCCCATCGTATCAAAGGCACGGAAATCGACGAGAATGACGTTGACGACGTTGGTGCCGTAGCCGCCGGGATACGACTGGGCGAGGAAAAAGTCCGAGATGCGGTCGTAGCCGCGGGTCATCACGCTGTACGACAGCCAGGCGACTCCGGCGCCGGCGCCGATCGACAGGCCGACGTCCCGGACGCGCTGCAAATCCGTCGTCTCCTTCGGAGCCGTCTCCGGCAGCGCGAACAACGCAATCAACAACAACAGCACGTTGACGACCTCGACCGAAAGCTGGGTCATCGCCAGGTCGGGGCCGGACATGTGGACGAAGCCGAGCGAGAGCATCAGCCCGACCAGCCCCACCGAGATCAGGGCTCGCATCCGCTGGCGGTGGACGGCGGCGGCGGTGACGGCGGCGACGACCAGTAGCAGCCAGCCGGTGACCGGGATCGGCTCGACGGCCATCGGCTCGGCGGCGCCGTACTCGAAGCCGTGGGTCCAGAACGGTGCCGCGCCGGCGACGATGGCGGCGGCGACGACGAAGGCGACGTAGCGTTGCAGCGAGCCGTTCTCGAGGTGGTCGGTGACGAATCGTCCGAAGGCGACATACGCCTCGACGATCCGCTCGAAGACGCCCTTGCCGGTGATGTCGTGGAGCTGTTCGTGAAACCGGATGATCGGCCGGCGGACGGCGAAGACGACCGCGCCGGCGACGATCGCGATGGCGCTCATCATCAGCGGGACGTTGAAGTCGTGCCAGAGTTTGATGTGGTAGTCGGGGGCGGCCCCGGCGCCGAACACCCCGGCGATCGTCGCCGACGAAGCGAATTCGACGAGCGGTTCGGCCAGGAGCGTCGGGAAGATCCCGCCGACGACCGAGATGGCGACCAGGACGGCGACCGGCAGCCAGAAGCCGAACGGCGGGTCGTGGGGGTGTTTCGGCAACGCCTCCGGTTCGTCGCCGAGAAACGTATCGGAGATGAATCGGATGGAGTAGGCGACGCTGAAGATCCCGCCGATCGTCGCCGCGACGGGAATCAGCCAGCTAGCCGCCAGCTCGTGCAACGGTCCGTGCTCGATGACGTGGACCGCTTCGTGGAAGAACATCTCCTTGGACAAAAAGCCGTTGAAAAACGGGATGCCCGCCATCGCCGCCGCCCCGAGCAGCCCCAGCACGAACGTGATCGGCATCGCGTGGCGCAGGCCGCCCAGCTCGCGCATGTCCCGGCTGCCGGCCTCGTGGTCGACGATTCCGGCGGTCATGAACAGCGAGGCCTTGAACGCCGCGTGATTGAACACGTGGAAGACGGCGCCGACGACGGCCGCTTTGACGCTGAATCCGAGCATCGTGACGATCAGGCCGAGATGGCTGATCGTCGAGTACGCCAGCAGACCCTTCAGGTCGTGTTTGCGCAGGGCGACGTACGCGGCGAAGACCATCGTAAACAGACCCACCCCCGAGACGAGGTACGTCCAGCTCGCCGTCCCCGCCAGGGCCGGGTGCAGCCGGGCGAGCAAAAAGATGCCGGCTTTGACCATCGTCGCCGAGTGCAGATAGGCGCTGACCGGCGTCGGCGCGGTCATCGCGTTCGGCAACCAGGCGTGGAACGGAAACTGGGCCGATTTGGTGAAGGCTCCCAGCAAGACCAGGCCCAGGGCCGGCAGATACAGTTCGCTGCCCCGGATCTGGTCGCCGGCCGCGAGGACGTCGGTCAACTGGTAGGAGCCGACGATGTCCCCGAGCAGCAGAACGCCCCCGATCAGGGCGAGTCCCCCGGCCCCGGTGATCGCCAGGGCCATGCGGGCTCCCTCCCGGGCGACCTGGCGGTCGTGCCAGTAGCCGATGAGCAGAAAGGAGCTGATCGAGGTCAGCTCCCAGAAGACGACCATCAACAGGAGATTCTCGGAGAGGACGATCCCGAGCATCGCCCCCATGAACAGCAGCAGAGACGAGAAAAAACGCCCCGGCGGATCGTCCTCGTGCAGATAAAAATGTGCGTAGGTGACGACCAGCAACCCGATCGCCAAAATCAGGAGGGCGAAAAAGAATCCGAGCCCGTCGACTCGCAATGCCAGGTCGAGTCCGAAGCTCGGCATCCACGCCCAGTGGTAGACGAGAGCCTCGCCGGCGAAGACGGCCGGGGCGAGGCTGGCGAGCAGGCCGAGGGCGACGGCCGGGGGGAGAAAGGCCGCGATGCTGGCCGCCGTCCGGCTCCGCCGGGCGAAGATCAGGGGCAAGACGAGCCCGGCGAGCGGCAGGAGTATGATCAAAAGCGCTTTCATGGGCACCCAGTGACATCCGCGGGGCAGCACACGTGCGGGTCGGCCGGCGAGAAACCGGGCGGACGTTATAGACCGCCGGGCGGCGAGGTTTCAAGTTGCGGTCCGGGCTACTCGGCGTCGGGGGCGTCGTCGCCGAGGTGGGTTTCGATGCGATTACGACCGGCGTTTTTGGCCCGGTACATCGCCTCGTCGGAGGCGCGGATCCACGCGTCGGGTGTCTCCATCTGCGAGGAGTCGTACTCGGCGATCCCGATGCTGACGGTCACCGAGACGGGATCGGCGCTCGTCTCGAAGACCTCGGAGGCGATGCGCTCGCGGATGCGTTCGGCGAGGTCCCGGAGTTCGGGCAGGTCGACCTGGCGGACGAGCACGGCGAACTCTTCGCCGCCGTAGCGGGCGAGCAGATCCTCGTCGCGGATGACCTCTCGCAGCCGCCGGGTCAACTCGACGAGAACTTCGTCGCCGATGACGTGCCCGTACGTGTCGTTGACGTCTTTGAAGCGGTCGAGGTCGATGAACAACAGCGCCAGCCGGGTCTCGTGGCGGTCGGCGTAGGCCATCTCGGCGCGCATCTGTTCGATGAGATACGATCGGGAGGAGGCACCGGTCAGTTCGTCGCGGGTCGACGACTCGTACATGCGACGCTGAAACTGTTCGTCGAGCTCGTCCTGGGTCGTAAACTTGAGGACGACGGCACTGCCGAGGGTGATCTTGTCGCCCTCCCGCAGGGGGATCGGCTCGTCGATGCGCTCGCCGTTGAGCAGCGTGCCGTTCGAGCTGTCGAGGTCGCGCAACACGAATTCGCCGTCGCCCTCGGGTTCGATCGCGGCGTGCATCCGCGAGATGGCGGGATCGCGAAACCAGACGTCGACCTTCGAGCGGCGACGGCCGATTACGGTCGGGCCGGCTCCGAGTCGCCGGGCTTCCCCGGCTCGCCCGCCCGATATGATCACCAGATTGGGATTCTCCGAACGTTCGCCGAACTGGTTGCGGATCGCTTCGGTCTCGACCTCGTCGGTGCTCTCCCAGCGATCCTCTTCGCTCCCGCCGTCGATCGGAGGGGCGGTCTCCTGATCGCCGATGCCCTCGCGCGGATTCGAGGTGAATCCGTCGGGGAGAGGTGTCTCGTCGCGGTGACTCACAGTCAGCTACTCCGTACGCCGTTCGACACCTCCGCCCCAACGGACCACGAGGCGTCGACGGCCGATGATTCGCTCCGGGGGAGACTCGGGGGAACCGATGCGTGGACTCGCCCCGTCGGCGATGAACGTCGATGCGTCGCTGCGAGTATAGACGGCGACGACAACAGGGTCAAAGACGGCGCGTCACGGGCCGGACAGGCGGAGTTGCAGGCCGATCCGGTCGGCCGACAGGCTCGGGACGAGCGCGAGACGGGCCCTCCTCGAGGAGGGGGTATCGGCGCCACTTCCGGCAGCGAGCCAGACGGCTCCGCCGGCGAGGGCGGCGGTGGCGACGGCGCCGGAGGTCCAGGTCACTGCCTCCCAGGTCTTCTGGCGGCGAGCATTGGCGTCGAAACCGGCGGGTTTGGTACACTCCGGCGTGCAGGCGCGCTGGCTTCGGACCGTCGAGCGGGCGTCTGCGAACTGCAGATACGAGACGAGTGTGAAGATGCCGGTGGCGGCACCCCCACCGAGTGTGAGGTAGGCGCCGGTGGGCGGACCACTGCCCGAGTGCGTCGCCGTCTCGCGCTGGGGGTCGGTCGGCGTCAGCTTGAAGCTCAGCGACGACTCGCCGTCGTGCGCCAGGTCGACCTCTTGCTCGACCGGGGCGTACCCCTGTTTGTCGAGGACGATCGTGTAGCGGCCCGGCTGCAATGTCGCGGTCATCGGCGTGCGCCCGAGTTCGCGATCCTCGTCGGCGAGGCGCACCGACGCCCCCTCGGGATCCGTCGTGATCTCGATCTCGGGACGGCGCTCTCGAAGCTCCTCTTCGAGCTGGGCGATCGTGCGCTCGACCTTGCCGCGATCGTCGGTCTCGGGGGCGAGATCGAGGAATCGTCGGTACTGCTCGAGGGCGCGTTTGGTGTGGCCGAGCCGATCGTGGGTGAGGGCGAGGCGGTAGACGAAGTCGGGATGCTCGAGGATCTCGAGGGCCCGTTTGAATTCGGTCAGCGACGTCTCGAATTCACCGGCGTCGTACGCCTGTTTGCCCTTGCGCACGTGGCCCTCGAGTTTGGCGCGTTGGGCCTCCGAGAGCTCGTCGAGCGAGTCGGCGGGCTCCGCCGCGGCCGGGGTCGGGAGGGTGAGGCCGACGGCGAGGAGGCAGAGAGCGAGCGACACGCATAGACGCGGAATGGCATTCATCGCAGTGCAAGGGGCGAGAACCGAGGATCATTCGTTTCGGAGGGTGCCGCTTTCGAGCATCCGTTGCAAGTCGTCATCCTCGCCTCCGCCGTCGCCCTCCTCTCCGGCCGCCTGCTCGTCGTGATCGGTGTCCCCGGGGTCCTCGGAGTCCGGATCGGCGGGTGGCGGCTTCCCGCTCTCGTCGGCCTCGTCTCCGCCGGGCTCGTCGGAGGAGGGAGCCTCCCCGTCGGCACCGTTCGACGGCTCGGAGTGTGCCAGACCGGTGGAGCTCTCGGAGGGGCGTTCCTCTTCGGCGGGGCGTGGCTTCTCGGCGGGGTCGGACGAGTCGCCGTCGTCCCCCGATTTTTCGGTGTCTCCCGCGGGCGAGTCCGTCTCCGGAGCGTCCTCGGGGGCGGCTTCGTCGTCGGGAGCGGCTGCGGACGGCCGGGCCGTCGGTTTCTCGGCGGCGGGGGGCTCGGATTCGTCCTCCGAATCGTCCAGCGGCCGGGAGGGCTCGTCCCCCGCGTCGGTGTCGGCACGAGCCTCGGCGGGGGCCTCGTCGCCGGAAGCCTGCGAGGGGGCCGAGCCCGAAGGTTCGTCGGTCGGCGGCGATGCTGCGGTGGGAGAGCCGGAGGTCGACTCGGCCTGGGGAGGCGCGTCGTCGGGGCCGTCGGCACTCCCGGGGGCCTTCTCACCGACGAGGGAGACGACCAGTCCCAGTGCGACGGCGGCGATCGAGAGTCCGACCACGCCGTAGACCAACTGCCGGCTGGAAAACCCGGTATCGGACTCGCGGGAGTCGGGCGGCCGGGTCGTCGACTCCGCCGGCGCCTGGATGCGGGACGCGGCGCCGTCGGGCTCGGTCTCCGGGGAGGTCGCCGAACGATCGAGATCGGAGGCATAGGTCGGTTCACCGACGCCGCGCTCGGTGCGCGGGGCCAGCGGTGTGTCGGCCCGGTCGAGCCGTTTGTCGGTCGGAGCGACGGTCGGCTGGACGGTCTCGTAGGCTCCCGCCGTGCGCGCAAAGGCCTCGGGGCCGCGATTCGACCCTCGCGCGCCGGCTTCCGCCGGCTCCCGGTCGGAATGCCTCGGCTCGACGAACGCGTACAGATCTTCGAAGCTGGTGAATTCGTCGGACAGACGGTGAACCGGGCGTTCGAGTGCCTGGCGAAGGTCTTCGATTCGGGTCCGAATCTCGGCAGCGCTCGAGGGTCGATCCTGGGGGTGCTTGGCCACCAGATCGTCGAGTAAGTTCTGCAGTCTCTCCACCGGCACTTCACCGGCGTCGGCGAGTTCCTCGTCGAGCGGCGGGAGCTGGCGTTCGGCATTCTTGAACATCAACTGCAGGGGCCCGTCCGCACTGAACGGGAGGTGGCCGGTCAACATCTCGAAAAACAGGATGCCGAGGGCGAAAAAGTCGGCGCGGATGTCGACCTGCGAGCCGGCCGCCTGCTCGGGGGCGACGTATGCCGGCGTGCCGCAGATCTGGCCGGACCGGGTCATCCGGGTCGTCTGTTCGACGCAACGGGCGATGCCGAAATCGAGCACCTTGACCTGCAGCGTCCCGTCGGCGACCGGCGTCAAATGGAGGTTCTCCGGTTTGAGATCGCGGTGAACCATCCCGCGAGCATGCGGGTCCGAGAGCCCGGCACAGACCTGGTAGACGATCTCGACGGCGAGCTCGTGGTCGAGCCGTCCCTCCTCCAGCAGGCGGCCGAGCGACTCCCCCTCGACGTGCTCCATGACCAGAAACCACGCCTCGTGCTCGGCGTCGCGGCCGAAGTCGATCAGCTTGACGATGTTCGGGTGCGAGAGCGACGAGATCGTCCGCGCTTCGCGCGAGAAGCGTCGGTGCGCCTCCTGGGAGTCGGAGAGCTGGTCGCGCAGGATCTTGACGGCGACGTCGCGGTCGACGGCCAACTGCGTCGCCCGATAGACTTTGCCCATGCCCCCGGAGCCGAGTAACTCGTCGAGTCGGTAGCGATCCTCGAGCACCGCCCCGAGGAGCGGATCGTCGGAGTCGTCCAGCGGAACGAGGCCGGTGTCGTCGTGGGGGCACAACCCCGCTCCCCGCTCGAATCTGCGGTCGCATTCCGGACAATACGAGTTCATGGGCCTGCGAGCCTGCGGAGACGACGCCTCTGATCTTCTACATGGTCGCCGGGGGACTGTACAGTTCACCGATTGCCCGGCCTCGCCAGCTGGACTAACCTGTCGGCGTGTCTGCCGAACGGGAGAGCATCGATGCCAACCTGTTCAGTCTGTGGTGAACCTCACGACGAGCCGGGCGTGCGGTGCCCGAACTGCCGCAACGAACGATTCGTCGAGGGCAATGAGATCGGCGGCGGGGCGGACGAGGAGGAGGAGGAATCGCCCGACCTCGACTGGGAGGCCTTCCAGGAGCACGCCCCGCCCGAAAAGGACCGCGCCGGTCAGCGACGCGGCGTCTACGACAGCCTTGTCGCAAAAATCGGACGCCTTCTCGGTGCCTCGGTCGCCGTCTCCGGCGCCTTCGTCTCCTCCGGGGCAGCATTCGTGGTGCTCGGGGGCCGGTTTTCGTCGCTGGGTCTCTTTTATCGGCTCGTCATCGGCGCCGCTCCGTGCGTGCTGGCGATGGTGAGCGCCGGCCTGTTCGCCCACGTTCGACGCCGCCGCCGATGGGTGCGGGATGCGAACATCCTGGGAGCAGTGGGTTTCCTCGCCGCCCACCTTCCCGACCCGACTACCACGGCCCGGACGCTGATCGACGAGCCGGTCTGGTTTCTCGCCCCCCTCTCCGAGACGCCGATCGCCGAGATCGTCGTCCCCCCGATTGCCCATCTGGTGCGCACCTACGCCGAGTTCGTCGCCGGAATCTTCGGCGGATGAGCCGCGAGCCTCGCCGGGAGCCTCACAGACGGATCGGATAGTAGTTGAGCGCGTAGGCGGGCCACTCGTAGATCGAAAGGTCGGTGTAGCTGAAATTCGTGTACCCGACCTCGTCGCTGCGGGCGGCGGTCACCCGGAGAAAATACCGACCCGGCGGGTACGGCTCCGGGCGGCGATACTCCGGCAGTGACGACATGTCCGGAAACTCCGGGAGATGGATGTGACTTGCCGAACCGGGCATGAACGCCTCGAGCACGGTTCGGCCCTGGGAATCGTAGATCAGGACACGGAAAAAGTCCGGGGTGTGACGCCCACTGAGGGTGAAATCGATCAGATCGTTGCGAGGACGGCGATCCGGCCTCGGTGTCGAGAGAATCGGGACGCCGAGGAGGGGGGAGACCGAGATCGGACCGTCGATCTGGCGGATCTCACGGTCGACGATGACGCTGTACGGGGCCCCTCGACTGGTGCGTCCGGCGCCGGTGTAGGCGCCGCCGAGCACGGTGATCGTCACATTCGACAGATCTCCTTCGAGGTCGGGGTAGCGCTCGGCGTCGAGCAGCGTCGCGTCGCCGGAGGCGGCCGGAAGTTCGCCGAATACGCCCTCGACTCCGAAATCGAGATACGGCTGGAGGTGTTTGGTGTCGGGCCCGTGTTGATGGAACGGGCGATCGGGAACCTTGAAGGTCAACGTCCGATCGAGTTCGATGTCGAGTTCGATGTCGCGTTGATACGTCTCTCCTTTCGAGGCGTGCTGATAGCGTCGAACGCCCATCAGGTGAGGTTCGAAATCGCCGGTCTCGGGGTCGTACAATCCGCCGACGGCGACGAGGGCCAGATCGCCGACCCGCGTGGTGATTCGGTAGTGGCCGTCGGAGTGAAGTCGGTTGTCCGGCCCCGGCGCCGGATTGCGCATGCGAAGTTGACGCCGGGTCGTATACACGATCGCCAATTCCTGGCGGTTGGAACTCGGAAGACTCACCTTGTCGAGTCCCGTCAGCTCCCCCTCGAAGACAGGAGGGCCAGGGTCGGGGGGATCCGGGGGCGGATCGGGAGGATCGGTGGTGGCGTCGGGCTGCGGATCGGGCGGGTCGACGTCCGGGCGAGAGGGGGTGCCGGCGTCACTCGAGGTGTCGGGAGGATCGATGTCGGGAGTCGGTCCGGCGTCGAGTTCGTCCTCGGGACCGGTGTCGGCGGGGGGATCCGGCGGATCGGGAATCGGACCGCGCTGATCGAGAAACAGGGTGATGTTTTCGGCGTCGATCTGCTGGATCGTCGCCGTCGAGTAACCCGGGGCGGCTGCGGTGACCGTCTGAGCTCCCTCCAGGTTCGGCCCGCTGAAGGTCACCTGGCCGTTGGCGTCGGTTCGGCCCTGGTGGTCGGTCTGCGGGCGCGTCGACAGCATGACGAACGCATCCTCGAGCGGGGCGCCACCTCCGGCGTAGACCGAGACGTTGACCGCTCCCCGGATCGGTCCGCCGGAGGTCCCTCCGTCGCGGTTCGCCGGGTTGAAATAGGCGAACTGGTGGGGGGACGTGGCAGTGGCCTCGTCGGTTTCGACTTCGACCGGGACGTGGGCCTCGGCGTGAGGGGGCGTCCGGACCGCGAGGGTGTTCGGGTCCAGCCGGCGGCTCTCGGGGGCCGGCTCGTCGTCGAAGGTGACCGTCGGGGATTCGCCCGTGAATCCGCGCCCCCGAACGATGACGTAGGTACCTCCGGCGATCGAACCGCGCGACGGGGACTGGCCGTACACCTCGAGCGGTTCCTCGTAGGTGAAGGCTTCTTCGAGCGTCGTCTCGGCGTCGGAGCGTTCGACGACGAGGTCGACGCGGCCGGAAGCATGGGGCGGAGTCGTCAACTCGAGCGTCGAGTCGTCGACGACGGTGTGCGAGACGGCGATCCCTCCTAGCTCAACGCGACTCGTCCCGTCGAATCCGGTGCCCTGGACGGTGACGACATCCCCTCCGCTCGTGGAGCCCTCGGTCGGCTGCAGCGTGTCGACCCGCAGTTCCGGTACGTAACTGAAGGCGTCGGCCCGGCTCGCCTGCTCGCCGTCGACCGAGACCGTGACGTCGACCGTCCCGGGGGCGTGGGCCGGAGTCGAAACGACCGCCCGACCCGGTCCCTTGGAGTGGACGGTCGCCAGGCGGCCCTCGAAGGCGACCTCGAGCCCGGTGGCGTCGATCCCCGTCCCGATGAGCGTGACCTCGGTGCCTCCGCTCTCGTCGCCCGTCTGGGGATGAATGGCACCGAGTTGGAGACCGGCCTCGGATGCCGCGTACTGAAAGTGGTCTCGGGCCACGACCGTGCTGCCGTCGGCGCTCGTGGCGGAGACGTCGACGAGCCCGGTCGCATGGGCAGGTGTCTCGACGACGGCCGAGGTACCGTCCTCGTCGACGGTTTCGGCGGTGGCCGGCTCCCCGCCGAACTGGAACCGGGTGCCGGACTCGAAGCCGCGCCCCTCGACGGTGACGCGCGTTCCGCCGGCTGGAGGTCCGGTGGCGGGGCGCACGGCCTCGATGTCGAGGGGCGCCGTGTAGGTGACGGCGTCCGGAACACGGATCGACTCGTCGCGGTTGGTGATCCGGAGGTCGGCCGACCCCGGATCGTGGGGCGGGGCGACGAGCCGCAGGGTCGTGGCGTCGACGAACGCGTGTTGAAGCGCCGGTTTCCCGTCGAAGCTGACTCGAGTCTCTTCGGTGAATCCAGATCCCTGCAGAGTTACTTGAAATCCGCCGCGGGTCGGAAGGATATTCGGCTCGACGGACGAGACCGCGAGGGAGGGTGAATAGGTGAAACCCTCCTCGAGTGCGTCGCGGCCGGTCTCGGCGTCGAGGGCTTTGACGGTTACCGATCCGGGGCCGGGGGCCTGCGGAGTTTCACCGACGAGCTGCCCGCGGACGAGTTCGACTTCGGCCTCTCGACTCCCGAAATAGAGTTTCGTCTGGTCGGTGAACCCCGCTCCGTCGAGAACGAAACGCGTCCCGCCGGAGGTCGGGCCGCGGTCGGGACTGAGCTGGTCGAGTGCGAGCGGGGGAGGACCAGTATCCGCCGTGTCCTCCGGTACGCTCAAATCCCAGCCCGTGCTGTCGACCGGCTCGCGTCGGCTGTCGCGGCCGGGGCCTCCGTCGCGGGAGGGACGCGAAGCGTCGAGGGCATCCGGTCCGGAACGGGCATCGGTCGTCGGAGTTCCCGCGTCGAACGTTTCGGCTGCCTCGGAGGCGTCGTTCGACGAGGTACTGGCGCCGTCACCGCATCCCGTCGCGGTTGCGAGACACGGGAACGACACCAGCGTGACGACGAGCAGGCGCCGGCTGATAAAATCGAGAGCCGACATCCGAAGGTCCGAGGAAAAGAGAATATTGCCCGGATACTGGGAGAACGACCAAGGGGGAGAATATACGTCGAGCTTCATCGAGTATCAAGCCGAACCTCCTCCGCGATTCCCCTCCGTCCCGATGCCGAAACGGGACTGGACCGGAGCGGCCGGCCGGCGGGCACGCGAGACTACGAGCAGCACAGCGGCGAGAGCGAGCGACGAGACCGAAGTGTCCGTCCCGTGACCTCGAAAAGTGCCTCGAATAGTTCGCGGATTGTATTGTCGAATTTCAAAGCCACCTGTACTAGCGTGGGGGCTGTCGGTCGACGTCGGCTGCGATGAACCGGTGGACGGACGTTCGACCTCGTCGCGGCGGCCCGGGGCGAGACCCGGGGTCGGGGCCGTCGCCGGCTCGCCGGGGCGCAATGATCGGAGGTTCGGGATGGTCAAACTCTTGTTGCCGCTGGTGGTGATGATCGTCGGCGGGATCGTCGTCTGGATCGTTGCCGCATACATCAAGGTCCGGACCTCGGCGAAGACCCACGGAAAATGGAAGGCCGTCGCCTCCAGGTACGGCCTGAATGTTGCACGTTCAGGCGGTATCGATGCGCCGACACTCCACGGCCAGGTCGAGGGACGGGAGGTCACGGTGCGGCCGATCTTCGAGCGGGTCCACGAGCCGTCCTCGCGGACCCGGTATGTGCGCACGGAGTTCGAAATCGAGCTGCCGGAGCGGGTGCCGGCATCGCTCGGACTGGTCGACACCGACTCCGGCGCGACGGTCGGTCGAGCCGCCCGCGTGCAGCCGGTCAGCCTCGGGCTCGAGGATCTGTACGAGTTTCGCGGGGGCCGTCGGCTCGTCGAGGAGCTGCTCGATGCCGAGGATGTGGTGGACCGCCTCTTCGATCTGCACGAGTACGCCTCCGACATCGAGCTGGAGGAGCGGCGGCTGTGGATGTCCGTCGCCGGCCAGATGCGCGGAGACGACGAGATCGAGCAGGGGCTCGAGCACCTGGTCGCGACCGCCGATGCGATCGGTGACTCGTTCGGCGGCGGGGACGCAGGAGAGGGGAGACACTGGTGAACCCTCGCCGGTGCGGCGGTCAGTGTGTCTCGACGCGCATGACCTCCGAGGAGAGCATCTGGATCTGGCGGTGGCACCACGGCTCGATGCCGTCGTCGTCGGCGAGCTGGCAGGCGCGGCGAAAGCGCGGCTCCGCGAAGCGATTCTCGCTGGCGATGTCGGTCAGATCCCGGTCGTGTTCGTACGCCTCGCGGAGGCGGTCGAGAGTCTCGGATTCGACCTCGGGGGTGAGGATTTCGACGCGGCCGACGAGGACGCGCAACAACTCGTCGGGAGTCGGCTCGATCTCGGTCGGCAGGTAGCGTTCGGTCCACTCCGGAGGCAGTACGTACAGCAGTCGGTAGCCGGGTTTGGCGAAGTAGCTTCGCGCCCAGGTCTCGACCATCGCCTCGGCTTCGTCGTCGGTGAGACCGGCGTCGACCAGCCCGGAGGCGACCGTCGATTTCGCCTCGTCCATCAGCTCGTCGATCGGGAGGGGCATCTCCTTGGGGGCGGGGGCGAACGTCTCGGTCGAATCGGCGGGGACGTCGCCGAGCTCGACGATCCGGCCGTCGGTCTCGTGGACGTCGAGCAGATACACCTGCCCGATGGCCTGCTCGGAGTTGTTGGAGGCGTGGATTTCGAGCCGGCCGGGGTCGACCTTTTCGATGTCGGCGACGAAGGGAGGCTCGAAGCGGCCGACGCCGCGATAAAAGATGAATTTTTCGGCCTCGCCGCCCCGGGTCACCCACGAGGCCGCCGGGACCTTTCGAGAGGGCGCCCAGACATCGTCGGGCGGGACGTCGACCAGCTTTTGGGGCTCGTTGGTGATCGTCGCCTCCCAGGTCATCGAGCCGTCGGCGAGGTTGCGCAGGTATCGCGTTTCGATGTCAGGCGAGCAGAGACCACAATCGGGAAGCTTGCTAGGCGACCGGGAGGCGGACTGCGGATACCACTCGGAGATGAAGCCCTTCGGAAAGTCGACCGACACCCGGACGTCGCGCGGGCTGTCGGAATAAAAGTACAGGACCGGTGTCTCGAGCTTCTGGACGACCGGTTTCGGTAGATACGGCATGCCCTTCGAGAGGCGGCCGCCGTCGACACCCTGGTAGCCGAGCCGGTGGACGAAGGCCGGCAGCGACTCCTCTTCGTGGTGCAGTCCCTGCAGGTAATTGCCGTCGGAATCGACGACCGAGGTGAACGTCCCCCACTCGTGGACGACGAAGCCGTCGAAGGGATTCGGCTCTTTTTGTTCTCCGGGGCTCGGCATCTCGACGCTCGTCTCGGGTGGCGAGTCGGGGTCGAACGCACCCCCTCGGTCGAGGGATCGGGCCGGGTCGGTCGAATCGTCGGCCACGTGCGCCGCCGTCTCGTCGGAGGCCTCTTCATTCGAGCCGCCGGGAGCCGTCGAATCGTCGGCCGGGGCAGTCCAGTCCGGAACGTGCGCGTCGTCGTCGAGTTCGTCGTATCCGCAGCCGGCGAGCAAGAGGGTCGTCAGTCCGACTGTGATCGTCCGTCTCACCGATCGCCGCATCTCGGGCCTCCATCTGCGTCGGGGACATGTCCGTCAGGCGCACATCGGTCGTCTCCTCATCGTCAATTCCGAGTCTAGAGCAGGCGTCGTATCGACTCCAATGATGTTTTCGGATGGGGATTGATTACGTATGCGAATGCAGTGGGGCCCGGATGAATGTGGAACGGTTCGTAATCGCCCTCGGCCCCGATGCTCGCTTCACGTTGGAGACTCTCGGGTCGTACCTCGCCCCGATACAGGGTCGGGCCCGTTGAATGGGCGAGCCAGCAAGCTTCGGAGTCTCGTGCCGGTCGGCGACGAGGAGATGGCGCGTCGACGGGGGCTGTTGTAGGATCCGGCCGGGGCCTGCCCGTCGACATCCGCAGAGTAGGCGCCATTGGATCGGCGAGACGAGGCGAACGATGACACGACATCCGAGACGACGAGCCCGCCCCCTCGAGCCGGGACGCCGGACGATGCGTTCGCTGGTCACCCTTTCGCTGCTCGAGGAGGTCGGCCTGACGGAGACGTTGCAGGTCGAAAAGGTACGAGACGTCGAGGAGACGCTCGGCTGTCGGTTCGGCGACAACGTGCTGTGTTTGTTTGCCGAATCACACCTCGAGATGCTCGGTGACGCCGGCATCGCCCTCGACAGCGTGGTCGAGCGCACCCGGGCGGCTCGCCAGACGGGGCTCGCTCCCGATTATGTGGCCGTGGGACGGACGCACGAGGAGACGTTCCTCGCAGTCCCCGTGCGTCCGGCAGAGACGGCGGCCGAATTGTACCTGTACGATGTCGCCAGCCAGAGCACGAGGCCGATCAGCGTCGGGCGATGGCTCGAGGAGCGCATCGGGCGCATCCGGGAGGGATTGCGCGCGAGCGGCGCCGATCAGGGCGAACGGGTGGAGAGTTCCCCGACCGATCTGCAGATCGCGAAGTATCGTCCCGACATGGTCCCGGAGCCGCCCGAAGTGACGAAGGTGCGCCATCCCAAATTCGGCGTCGGCACCGTACTGCGGGAACACGGAAGCGGGGAGTCGACGAAACTCGAGATCGAATTCGACGACGAAACCCGGACGATTCTGGCGGAGTATGTCGAGTCGGTGTGAAGCCGCACGACGGATGGGGTCGGGCTGCGATTTGACCCGGCCCTCCGAGTGCGGAGCTTAGACCCTGCGATTCATCCGGACTGTCGGCATACGGACGCTACGATGAAGCTCATCCGCAGAGACTGGAACGTCGTCGCTCGGGCCCGACAGGGTCGATTCGAGCAGGCCAAGTGGCATCTCGGCTATTTCGGGACGGTCGGGGAGACGCAAATCGACGATCTGCTGGTCGTCACGGTCCCGGACGTCGACGAAATCCTCGCCCACATGGCCGACAACGACGAATGCGACGGGGCGATGTTCGAGCATTTCGAGTGGATCCGTCCCGTCCACCGGAAGTTTCGGTTCGGCAACGACGAGCAGTTTTTCGGCAAGGCGACCCGCGCCATCGCGAAGCTGGCTCCCCGCGTGGCCGACAGCCGGTTTTGCATCCGGACGACGGCCCACGGAACGGCCCTGGGCCGCGACGTCTGGGAGCTCGATGGCCTCGAGGATGCCCTGTACAATGCGGTGTTGAGGGGCCTGCATCAGCGAAGCGAACATGCGACGATAAGCCGGACCGACTGCGATCTCCTGGTCGACGTCGAAATCGTCCACCGCACGGCGGGTCTGGCCTGTTGGAGTCGAGCGCAACTGCAGGCGTATCCGTTTCTCAACTTTGCCGACTGGGAGGGGCCGACGATCAGTTCAATCGCCACCCCTCGAAGTTCAAGCAGGCCGCGTAGATGACCCGGGCGAGATGGGGGCCGCCAGACCAGATACGCCGCGATTCCCATCGACGTATACAGCGTGACTCCGGGTGACTCCGGCGCGTGCGAACAGCCAATCGGGTGGCGTAACCCCGGTTTTTGCAAGGTCGAGCACCAGGATTGGAGCGACGAGGCCGTCGCAATCCCCCCGCGAATTCCCGCCGACTGGACGATCAGGACCGACGCCACGAGTCCGAATGCCTTTCGGACGATTTCCCTCGAATACGGGGGTTGCGGCCGGTTGGGCCCGGCCGCCCTCCTGGCGCGATACTCGAACAGTTTCTTTTGCGCGTCTCGACGGCGCCAGAAATATGGTCGAACCGCCGGCAGACTGCAACATCGAGTCGGGCGGTGCTCGCCTGGCGCCGGACGGTTTGCACACCTGCCCCTGGCAAGTTACGAATCGGGGTTCGCGGGGCAGCGTTGGACCGGTGCGCCGCCTGTCGGGCATTCGAACATTTCAACGACGAGTCTCACACCAGGAGCGTCAATGGAGCATCTGGGTGTCGATCAGGTCGTCGAGCGCTACGGACTCGAGCCGCATCCGGAAGGAGGGTTTTACCGGGAGACCTGGCGAGCCGAGCAAACCTTCGAGGCGTCGGCGCTCGGCGAGCATCCGGGAGAGCGCGATGCCGGCACGTCGATGTTGTATCTGTTGCCGGAGGGCGTCTCCTCTCGGCTCCACCGAATTCGCTCCGAGGAATTGTGGTTGTATCACGGGGGCAATCCGGTGCGGCTGTCGGTTCGGTCGGAACGCAAAGACGGGGAGACGGTGCATCGAATCGGTCCCGGGGACGGGGAAGCGTTGCAGGCGGCGATCCCGGCTCACCACTGGCAGACGGCGCGGCCCCTCGCCGGCGAGGCGGGATGGTCGCTGGTTGCCTGTGTCGTCGTGCCGGGATTCGACTTCGAGGACCTGGAAATGCGGGACGACACGTGACTTCGAACCGGAGCGAGCCGATGGTCGAAGAGGGCGAGAGTGTGACCGTTCAGAGTGGCATGTTTTCGGGCAAACAGGGAGAGGTGCGTCGGGTCGACGCCGAGGCCGGCATCGTCACGGTGATCGTCGAAGGGTTCGGGGCCGAGCGTGAGACGCGGGTGCCGATCGACGACGTCGAGCCGACGGGCGGCGACCGGGAAGAACTCATGCAGCGGGTCGAGGTACGCGTCCGGGAGGCCGTCGGCCAGCCGTACGAATTGCGGCGCAATCTCTGGTGGGCGGAGCGCGCCTCACAGGGAGACGAGCCGAGTGAGGAGTTGCTCGAGGAGTTCGAGGAGGCGCGCGAGCAGATCTCCGAGGAGTACGAGACGGCCGTCGGCCGCGAACTCGAGCAGGTGCGCGACGACCTGGCCGACGCCGAGGCCGACGACATCCAGCGGTGGCTCGCCCGGGCGGCCGACACGCTCGACCGCACCTGGCGGAGCCGGGCCGAAGCGCGACAGCGGCAATTTCTCGGCGATATTGCCTCCGACGAACAGGTCGAGCAATTGCGCGAGGAGGCCATCGAGCAAGGTGAGGACGACGATTTGCTCGACGACGAAGCGCTGGCCGACCGGGCGGTCGAGCGGCTCGTCTCGGAGATGATCGACGAGGGCCTGGAGTTGTGGAACGAGTGCGAGGAGCGTCGTTCCCTGGTCGAAGCCGACGGTTACCGCTGGGAGACGATCGCACCCGGCGAGCTCGACCTCGAGGTCCTGCCGCCGAACGAGGAGCGACCGGAACGCGACGCCGACGAGGCTGCGCCCGAGTCGGTCGCGTGGACGCTCCCGGGCGAGCCGGAGGTGTGGGGGCGGGTGCTCGTCAGTCAGCTCCAGCGGCTGTCGTTCGAGCACGTGAACGTCGAGGCGCTCGTGACTCGCTCCGGAAAGCTCGAACAGTTCGGAGCGAACCCCTGGCAGATCCCGGGCCGGGCCGGCGTCGGAGAAGCGCTCGAGACGGTCTGGGGGCCGCTCGAGGAGCGGATGGTCCACGCCTACGACGCCCTGCACCGGCGGTGTCTGGCGGTCGCCGAGCTCGAGACCGACGCGGGCCGACGGCTGGCCTATCTCGTCGTCGGACCGGCGAAGACCCACGAGCTGACTCGTCCCCGCGAGCACTGGCCGCAATCCGCCCCGTACGATGAAATGGCCGAGCGGCTGGGCGACGGATTCCCCGCCTGCATCGTCGGGGCTCCCCCGGACGACTCGGTCGAGATCGCCCTCGGCGACGGAGAGGAACGATTCAGCCTGCCGATGAGTCTCCGGGAGTTGAGAACCCGCCACGAGAGCCTGCGCGCCCCGCGCATGTGGCTCGGAGAGTCGTTTGCGACGCTCGGAGCCGTCCCGTCGTTCGACGCCTCGCTGTTTCGCGAGGCAAACGACGAGGCCGAGCCCGAGCAGTTCGTCGCCTTCGGCGCCGATGACAACGGCAACGCCCAGGTCTTCGATCGGGATGAACTCGACCGGCGCCACGATCCGAAGGTCGCCGGGTGGAATCGGCAAAACGGACTGGTCGGCCAGCGCCACCCGTTTTGGCCGTATTTCGATGCGATCTTTCGCGGGATGATGGGCATCGTCCCGGAGTGACGACCGGCGGTCGGCTCGCCGTGGGCCGGCCCGGGGGCCTACCGCTCCGAGACGGCGTCCTCCCCGATCGAGGGCGATTGGGGCGTCGGAGTCGACTCGCTTTCGTACGTCTCCATCGTCCCGATCGCGTTGGCCTCCCCGGCATTTTTCAGCACCTTCGCGCAGCGCACGAGTCCTTCGAAGTGCGCCTCGATCTCGTCCGGATCGTCGATCACCCCCTCCTGGTCGAGTCGGAGCGACTGGTGTTCGAGGTGGAGGTTGCCGCACAGATCGTACAGATCCAGCAGGGCGTCGGCGACGACGTCCCGGTCGAGAAACTCGCGAATCTCGTGCGGGTGCCCTCCCTTGATCACGAACGCCTCGTCGAACTCCGGCCGGCCCACCTCGATGTCTTCTCCCCCGAACAGCGTGCCGACCCTGGAGAAGAGCTTCTCGTCGTACATCACGAGATCCATCGGCACCGACGGCGGAAGGACCACCGAGAAGACGGTCGAATTCATCCGGTGGAATCTCGACCCGCGCAACACGGTATGCATTTCGACACGCTCCCCCCGGTAATCGCCGCTCATCCGAATGCCTCCGCCCCGCGCGACCGGGCCGGAGTCGAACTCCAGCCCGTGGCTGTCGGCAAATTCCCGCCAGCATCTGCGGGTCCGCTGGTAGCGGTACACGCAAAACCCGAGAATCCCGACAAAGAGGGCGCCGCCGAGGACGACCAACAGCACGTACGACATGAGTCTGGTCCCGCTTGCGGACATCGATTGTGAGGTGATCGATCCTTCCCAAACGGTACTTGGGAGGCGTTTCGCCGTCAATTCCAACCTGCGGCGCCGCCGGATTGTGCTGTACGCCGTCGCGCCGGTGGATTACCCTGCGATCCGGTCGACGGACTGTAAGTTGATGTCTCTGCGACGGCCGACTCCGTGGTTTCCCACTCCGACAACGTCGAGCTTCTGTGCGCGGCGGATCTGCATCTCGGCCGCCGCCCCTCTCGTGTGCCGAGCGGCGGGGAGAGACTGGCGGTCGCCGAGGTCTGGCGGCGGATCGTCGACCTGGCGGTCGCCCGGGAGGTCGACGCGGTGTTGTTGGCGGGTGACGTCGTCGATCGCGAAAATCGCTACTACGAGGCCTTCGGCCCGCTGCGAGATGGTATCCGGCGGCTCGCCGAGCGGGGGATGTCGGTCGTGGCGGTCGGCGGGAACCACGACTGGGACGTGCTTCCGCGCCTGGCCGAGACGATCGATCTGGAGGCCTTTCACCTGCTGGGCGGCAGCGATGCGTGGGAGTCGCACCTGCTCGAGATCGACGGAGAGCCGGCGCTCGAAGTCTGCGGCTGGTCGTTTCCCCGGCGCCACTACCCGAACTCCCCGCTCGCTGACAGGGAGATCCCGGTCGAGCAGGAAGTCCCGACGGTCGGGCTGATGCACGCCGACCTCGAGGCGACCGGCGGAAACTACGCACCCGTCGACACCCGAGAACTCGAGCGGGCCGGCCCCGACCACTGGGTGCTCGGCCATCTCCACGCACCCGCCGATCACGATCTCGGGGCCGGCCGTGCGGTCTATCCCGGCTCCCCACAGCCGCTCGACCCCGGCGAGTCGGGCGCCCACGGCGTGGCGCTCCTGGAGGTCTCGCCCGACGGGAGCCTCCGGGTCGAGCGCGAGACGGTGGCGACACTCCAGTACGTCGAGCAGACGATCGATCTGGCGGAAGTCTCGGACCGCGACGCGTTCGAGCGCGAGGTGCCGACGCGACTCGAGGAGTCGCATCGCGAGAGGGTTCAGGCGTTCCCGGCACTCGAGCGCATCGTCTATCGGCTCGAATTCGTCGGCCGCACGGCCGTCCACCGGCATCTCGACCGGTGGCGCTCCCGACTCGTCGACGATCTGCGGCTGCGCTACGACGGGGTGGTCGGGGCGGTCGACCGGGCGGTCGTCTCGACGCGCCCGACCTACGATCTGGAGGCCCTCGCCAGAAGCGACGATCCGCCCGGGGTGCTCGCTCGGCTGATCCGCGAGCTGGAGGCCGGCGAACTCT
>CAZRLK010000047.1:0-31591 GCA_964600555.1 uncultured Bradymonadales bacterium | reverse complement strand
CGCAAGCCTTGCGACTGTGCGACCCGCGCAGAAACGTCATTACAGCTTCGCGGTTTGCCGTAGCTGTTCCCGGACCGCCGGGAGCGCGAGGACGCCTTCGACTCGGGCCGCCCGTTGCAATCCGAACATCTCCGGCTCATAATATCGTCAACCGCGCCCATCCCCGCCTGTGGAGGGAGCGTCGCCTTGTTTCGATTGGATGTATCGATATCGACGACGGGGAGTTCTCCATGCCCATGACAGCCCGCTCGGATCTCCAAGGCTCGTTGATCGTCGCCGGGCTGGCCGGCCTGGTCGGTCTTGTCGTCACAGGCGTCTCCTGCATTCCCCAGCAGGAGACGAGTGGCTGCAATCCGGAGTGTCGCGACGGCTACACCTGCAACGACGGCGAATGCGAGCCGACCACCGTCATCGTCCAGACCTGCAACCCCTCCTGCGAGGCCGGCTACACCTGCGAGAGCGGCGATTGCGTCGAAAAGGAATGCTCCCCGTCGTGCAGCGAGGGCTTCGAATGTGACAAGGGGCGCTGCGTACAGGTCGGCGGCGAGGACGACGGCTGCTCGCCGCCGTGCCGCAGTGGCTTTTCGTGCCAGGATGGCCAGTGCGTCTCGACCCGCGACAACGACGACGAGGACGACTCCGACGCCGACGACGAGGAGTCGGGACGCAGCGTCGGCGAAGCGTGCACCGACGCCTCCCAGTGCAGCACGGATCTTTGCCTCAGCGGCGAGACCACCCCCGACGGGTACTGCTCGACGCAGTGTGGCGGCCAGACCTCGAGGACCGGCTCGGACTGTCCGACTGGCTCGATCTGTACGCAGATTACCGACGAAGCGTCGGTCTGTCTGGTCGGCTGCAGCGACGAGTCCGATTGCCGCAGCGGCTACGGGTGTTTCCAGGAGGACGGCAGCTCGGTCTGCTGGCCGAAATGCAGCTCCGACGGCGACTGTGGAGACGGCCAGTACTGCGAGACGGCGAGTGGCCGCTGCAAGGAGCGCGGCTCCTCCGGGCACCTCGGGTCGACGTGCGCGAGCCGCCAGGACTGCAATTCCGAGGTCTGCATCACCGAGGAGGATTCGAGCGCCTTCACCGGCGGGATGTGCGTCAGCGAATGCACCGAGGGACAGGCCGGTCAGTTGTGCAACGACGGCGACGGGCTGTGCCTCGACTTCTCCTCGGACGGTGATCCGCTGTTTTTGTGCCTGCAAAACTGCACGACCGGCACCGAGTGTCGCGACGGCTACATTTGCTCGTCCGACGTCGGCATCGAGACCGACAGCGGGCACGGCTACTGCTATCCGCACTGCAACAACTACCAGTGCGAAAGTGGCATGACCTGCACCGCCTCGGGCATCTGTGAAACCGACGACGGCGGCGGCAGTGGCGACGTCACCATCGAACACCGCGAGATCTGGTCGGGGGCGACCGATTCGCAGAGCGTCGAGGAGGTCGACTTCTCCGTCCCGTCCGACGCCGCCTCCTTCCAGCTCGCCTTCGAGCCGGACTCGTATCAGACGACGGCGGTGATTGCTGAACTGAGCGCCCCGAATGGCGAGACGCTGTATTCGGCCAACCAACCGACCAACTCGAAGGCCTTCCTGGTCCCGTACAACACCGACGAGCAGGGCTACCACTCGGTGTTGTATCCGAACACCCCGCAACTGAACCTCCCGTCCGGCACCTACACCCTGCGGTTCGGCTCGCTCGCTTCGACGACGACCACCGTCGATCTGCTCCTCAAAAGAGGCTCCCCGCCAAACAACACCACCACCTTGCCGCTCACCGTCTGGATCACTCCCCAGCCGTACATCGACGCCGGCACGGCCGCACAGAATACCAAGCTGCAAAACGCCCTCGACAAAATGGAGACCATCTATCAGCGCGCCGGCATCGAAATCGGCAACGTCTCTTACCGGGCGCTGACCGGCTCGCAGGCCCAGGATCTCTCGGTCCTCGAGATCGACGAGATGCCGGAGTTGTTCCCGCTACTCGACGCCTCGCGGGCCGAGGGCCTGAACTTCGTGTTCATCGATCACTTCAACACCTCCGGGGGCGTCGCACCGCTCGGACGCAGCGACGGCATCCCCGGCCCCCCCGACCACTCCGAGATCCCGCCCAGCGGCGTCGTCGTCGCCGCCTCGGAGTTGTCCCAGGGCGACGCCGATCACTTCGGCGCCATCATGGCCCACGAGGGGGGCCATTATCTCGGCCTGTTCCACACCACCGAGCAGCAGGGCAACACCCACGATCCGATCCGAGACACCCCCGAGTGCGGTGCCTCGTACGACACCAACGGCGACGGGTACGTCTCGGCGAACGAATGTCAGGGCACCGGCGCCTCGAACTTCATGTTCTGGCAGGCCAATCAGCAATTCCCCAAAGAGGTCACCGGCGGCCAGGAGTTCGTCCTCGAACGCAACCCGAGCGCCCGGTAACTTTCGAGGGAGACGTCCATGGATCCATCGAACCGACCGTTCTTCTCGCCCCCGAGTCTCGTCATGCCACATCCGTCGTTGCGTTCGACCGTGCCGCTGCTCGTGCTGTTCGCACTGCCGATCGGCGCCTGCTGGACCTCCTCGTCCGACTCCCACGACGAGGCGCGGGCGAAGGCCCGCCCCGCCGCCGAAAGCGAGGAGTCGACCCGGCACGTACGCCAGGGCTCCTCCGGAGTCTCGGGCGGCGAGGAGACCTCCGAGAAGTCGAGCGAGACCGGCGAGCTTCGCCCGCAGGTCGTCGACGCGTTGAGCGGCTACGAGCACTTTCCGAGCCGCCAGCAACTCGACAACCTCGCAGGCCCCGACCGGATGGTCCCGACCCTCCTCGACATCTACGACGAAGAGGACGTCGAAGCATTCCAACGCCAGCGCGTGATCGGCGCCCTGCGCTACTACCCGACCGACCGCGTCCGAAAGTGGTACGAGGAGCTGCTCGCTGACCCGGAGACTCCGCGCATCGACCGACGACTCGCCATCAAAGCCTACGGCGCCGGCTTCGACGCCGAGGCCGTCTCCGCCATCGCCGACAAGCTCTCTCACCCCGATTACCACACCCGCAAAGCCGCCGTCTCCGCCCTCGCCGACATCGACGACGAGGCCGCCCGCGCGGCCCTCGAAAAGCGACTCGACCGGGAGTCCGAGAAGCTCATTCGAGAGCGCATCGAGAAGGCACTCGAAGCGGAGTGACGTCGGCGAGGCCGCCGACGCTCCAGGTCCCCGTGTCGGTCAGACGACGCCCTCTCGCTGCAGCCTGGCGATCGCCTCGGCGTCGTATCCGAGTTGTTCGAGCACCCGGTCCGTATCCTCCCCGAGCCCCGGTGCTTCGGTATGCTCGCGCTCCGGCGGCGTGACCGGCGTGCGCGTGTGGCGGATCCCCGCGATCTCGAAGAAGACCTCGCGGGCCTGGAACAACTCGTCGTCGATCAGCTCGGCCGGCGATTTCACGGGCTCGACGCACACTTCCTCGCCGGCGAAAAGATCCAGCCACTCCTCGCGCGGCCTGTCGGCGAAGATCCGGGCCAACTCGCGGCGGGTCTCCTCGCCCGCCTGGCCGCCATCGAGCGCATCGGCGGCCAACTCCGGCGCGTCGAGAAGTTCCACCAGCCTGCCCCAGAATTTCGGCTCCAGCGGCGCCACCGCCAGATACTCCCCGTCGGCCGTCTCGTAGACGTTGTAGGCGGGCACCCCGCCGTTGAGCATGCCCTCGCCCGGCTCCGGCGCCTCGCCCGCCCCGGCGGCCGCCTGCAGCGGCAGATGCAGGCTCAACGCCCCCTCCGTCATGCTGATGTCGAGAAAGGCTCCGCCGCCGCCACGCTCGCGATCGAACAGAGCCCCGAGGATCGACAGCGCGGCGTACAGCCCGCCCCCGGCGATGTCCGCAATCTGGCCCCCGGGCACCACCGGCCGCTCCCCGGACCTGGCGTTCTGCTCGAGCAGACCGGCCCGCGCCACGTAGTTGAGATCGTGGCCGACGCGATCGACCAGCGGCCCGTCCGCCCCGTAACCGGTGATCGCGCAGGTAACCAGCTCGGGGTTGAGCTCCCGCAGCCGCTCGTGGCCGACCCCCAGACGCTCCATCACGCCGGGCCGAAACGACTCGACCAGCACGTCCGCCTCGTCGACGAGCGCCTCGAGGATGGCGATCCCCTCGTCGGTCTTCAGATCGAGTGTCAGAGAGCGTTTGTTGCGGTTGACCGATGCGAAAAACGTACTCTCCCCGTCGACCCGCGGCGGGTAGTGCCGCGCGTAGTCGCCTCCCTCCGGATGCTCGATCTTCAGCACCTCCGCCCCCATGTCCCCCAGCAGCAGCGTACAAAACGGCCCCGGCAGAAGCCGCGACAAATCGAGTATCTTCACCCCTTCCAGCCACAGATCGTCACCCATCTCGACTCTCCCGTCGCCACGCGTCGACACAAAACAAAAAGGCGCACCCCGTTGCGGAGTGCGCCTTCATCACGATCGTCGTCGATCGCATCAGCCGATGAACTTCTGGAGTTTCAGGGCGAGCCCCATATCCCCGTCGACCGAGATCTTGCCCATCATGAACAACTGCTGGCCGGAGAGGTCTCCGTTCCACATCCCGACGAAATCGGAATCCGCCACCTCGATCTCACAGTCGGCCTCGTCGCTGCCGCCCTCGCTGACGAAGTCGGTGTCTTTCGTGAAATCGATCGTCCACGTCCCGCCATCGTCTCCGCTGACATCGAAGACGTACACGGCGTCGATGTCGTCGATGTCCTCGTTGCTCTCGAGCTTCTCGGGAAGAATCTCGCTGAAAATCTTCTGGGATGTCAGATCGCCCATGGCGTACTCCTCGTTAGTCGACAGGTTAGCAACTACTAACTTCGCGGCATGCGGGTACCACGGACCCGCCGACCTGCGCAAGGGTTCCCGGCATGGCCGGAGGTCAGCGGGACCGTCGGTCAACCTCGGCGAGCGCGAGGACCCGAGCCACTGACACGGGTCGGGGTGCGCACGGGACGGTGGCCCGCCGGTACCACCGCTACCAGGTCTCCCCGGGGGAGTGACAGGAAGCCGGCGCAAACTCCGCGTTCGAGTGGTTTCCGGAGCATGCAGGCCGCCGACGCACCGAACACGAGGTGCGGTGAGACCGCCGAATGGTTGAGTCACCGACGCCACCGTCGTATAAAACAGCGGCTCGACGCGCCTCGTTCACCCGCGGTCGTTCGAGTCGTAAACTCCTTGAGAACGAAGCGTGCTGTCGCGAGCCATGACCACCGACGAGACACTCGATCTTCTGGTCGCCTACAAAAAGAGTCGATGGGAACACTATCGGGACCGGGCGGCTGACGAGGAGAGCCCCGTCCTCGCGAACGCCACCGACTCCGACCGTCAGGCACTCCAGGAGGCCCACGACGTCCATCGGCAGGCCGTCGAGCGGGTCCTCGAGCATCTGGACCACGCCGGATATCGCTACGACGCAATGTACCGCGGCGAGGTCGAGCGCACCGACTGCTACGATCTGATCGTCGCCATCGGCGGCGACGGCACCGTCCTCGATCTCTCGCACCGCGTCTCGCAGGTGCCCCTGCTCGCCGTCAATTCTCACCCCGAGACCAGCGTCGGCTACTTTTGCGCCGGCAACGTCGAGCAGTTCCCGGAGTTGCTCGAGGAGACCCTCCAGGAGACGCTCCCCGACTTTTCACTCGCACGATTTTACATCGACATCGACGGCGAACGCGTCTCGCCGCCGGTGTTGAACGACGTGCTCATCAGCCACGCCAATCCCGCCGCCGTCTCCCGGTATGCCATCACCGTCGACGGGCACGAACCCGAGACCCAGCGCTCGAGCGGCATCTGGGTCGCCACCCCCGCCGGCTCGACCGCCGCGATCCGCTCCGCCGGCGGCTACGTCCTCCCGCTCGGCTGCCGGTCACTCGAATACCTCGTCCGCGAACCGTATCCCGTCCCCGACCGCCCGTATCGCCTCACCAAGGGCGTCCAGCCGCTGTCGAACCGATTCGAGGTCCGCTCCGAGATGCAGGATGGCCGTATCTTCGTCGACGGCCCCCACATCCGCGAGCCCTTCGAATTCGGCGCTCGCTTGAGCATCGACGCCGATGCCCCCTCCCTGCGCATCTTCGGCCTCGACATCGCCCGCCGCACCGACTGAGGCGCGCCGGCGACGGACAACCGTCGAGCGCGGCGACCGACGCCCAGCGCCCGACGCCCGACGGTCGAACACGAATTCTTGCCAAACCCTTCGAGTCTGATAGGTTCGACGGTCGCTTCTGGCGGTGACACGGATGTCACTTTCGAGACGACACGGACGAGCCGATGAGTCGACGCAGTACCGAAAGCGAGGCGGGCGGGGGTTTTTTGCGCAAACTCGCCTGGACGGTCCTTCTGGCCCTGGTCTTCAGCGCCGGACTGATCACCGGGCAGCGCATGATCCGGAGCGAAACGAAGGCCCCGCTGGTATCGGTGACCTCCGAGAAAGAAGCGAACGAGGGACGCGAGGCCGACGCCTCCGAGTCCGACGATGAAGCGAAACAGCAACCCCTGTTTTCGTTCTACGAGCGCCTCTCGGCGGGAAGTGACTCCGCCGACGAGTCGCACAGCGCCGAGCCTCCGAACGGAGACGACTCCCCGGAGCAGCCGAGCGCCGACCGCGAGGCCTCCGCATCCGATTCGACCTCCGAGCAAGGAGAACAGGAAGCGAACGAGGAGACCGAGACCGGCCAACGGGCCCAGGCACCCGACACACCGGAATCGTCGGAGAAACCGACGCCAGAGACGACCGACGACTCACCCGCCCGCCAGGCGGACGAGGCTGCCGATCGCGACGGCAAGGATGGCGCCGACGACGACGAAGCGGCCGACCGCGACGCCCCCGGTGCCGCCAAATACACCCTCCAGGTCAGCGCCTACTCGTCGCTCGATCGCGCTCGATCCCGGGTCCGAAAGCTCTCCAGCAAGGGGCTCGACGCACACGTCGTCAGCGCCGAGGTCCCGGACAAGGGCACCTACTATCGAGTGCACATCGGCAAATTCGAATCGATGAAAACCGCCGAGAAATTTCAGGCCGAACTCCGGCGAAAACGCGCCGTCGACACCTTCCTCACCCCCCTTTGAACCTCGGCCCCTCCCTCTCCCCTCACGGACCGACCGCCGTGTCAGCGTCGCCGAGCTCGCGGATCCGTCGTTTCGCCTCCTCGTAGCCGGGCTCGAGTTCGAGGACCCGCAGACACGCATCCCGAGCGAGATCCTCGCGGCCCCGCCGGCTCGCCAGCTCCGCCCGGTCCAGCAACAACGGCAACGCATGATCGAGCTTGTAGTCGGGCATGATCTTTTGGCGATACCCGTGACGCGACTCTCGATCGCACAAGACCTTGTAGGCGGCGTCGATCCGCTCGGCGATCTCGCGGAGACGCTTGCGGCTCGGCGCATCCAACCCGTCGGGCTGGCGCTCGGGGTCGAAGTAGTTTCGCTGAAATTCGAACGCCGACTCCACGATCTCACCGTAGCTCGACCAGTGGACGTTCAGCACCTCGAAATAGCTCGCTTTGTGCACACTCAGGTGCTTGATTTCGATGTCGTCGGTGAATCGGGGCACGACCACGGCGTCGCCGCGATCCTCGACGAATCGCACCAGATCCATCGAGCGGAGCGTATACAACACCGAAAACGTCTCCGAGGGGGGCAGAAAGCTCTCGGCGATCAGATCCGCCAGCCGGTGTTCGCCGTCGACCAGCCGCCGGACCATCTCGCGGTGCGCGTCGTCGGCGAAACCACGCTGAATTCGCCCCTCGGCTCCCTCGGCGATGGTCGGATATCGCGAGCGATCACGCTCGATGAGCTCGTCGCGTTTTCCGGGCTGCAGCTGATGGTAGCGATCGAGGCGCCGCCGAAAGATCACCGCCTCGACCGGCACATGCACACGCACTTCCGGCGCCGGCAGCTTGAACGCATCGAGATCCTCGTGGGGGGTGAACTGGGCGGTCCCCTCTCCGAGATCGCAGACGTTGCGCAATAGATACGTCAGGCGCCCGGCGACCGCCTGGCGGATCGCCTCGCCGGAGAGGATCTCGAGATCGTGCAGGGCCCGGGCCAGCGACAGATCCTGTTTGATCGCGTGCGAAGAGGCCCGTCCAAGATCGTCCTCCGAGACGTGGTCCGCGACGCGCAGCATCGGCCCGAGCTCTTCGCGTGTATTGTGGGGGCGTCCGACGATGCGAACGACATGCCCTTCGTCGAAATGGACCTGATACTGTCGCTCCTCGGCAGCGAACTCGAGCAGGCCCGAGGCTCCCCGCTCCGAGATCTCGATCAACAACTCCTCGGGGTCGACCGACCGCCGGACCGCCGCCCCGGCCCCGATCTCGTCGGGCTCCAGCCATCGCGAGCGCGGCCCGTACCAGTACGACTCCTCTTCGGTGACCGTCTCGAACGTCCGCGACAGAGCCAGCGAGGAGTTCGCCGCCCCGTCCCAGCTCTCCGAGACCCCGAGGTTCGATCGACCCGCCTCCCCCTCCACTCCCTCGACCTGCGGCTCCCGGCGTGCCTCCTCGAGTTGATCCTGCCGATCGGCGATCTCGCGCAGCGACTCCAGATCATCGGAGTCGATCTCCGACAGGTCGACCGCAGTCCGGTCGCCGACCCGATGGACCACCCGCCCCGGCAACGCCAACTCGAAGCCGTGCTCCGGCAGGTCGATCAAGACCTCCAGCGCCTGGTTCAACTGCGGCGGATCCTGCATCTCCAACCACAGTGCCCGCACCTCGAGGACCTGCCCGCAAATCCGAGACAGCTCCTCGCCGGTGTGCGCCGAAATCGTGACCAACGGAACCGCTCCCCCGCGATCGAGATCGAACGGCGAGATCGTCGACGAAAAGGCGTCCAGAAAGGTCGCCTCCTCGCTTTTCGGCCGGTCGACTTCGTCGAACGACACTTCCTCGATCTCCCCCCGATCCGGCGTCTCCGACATCTCCGTCGCCAACTCCCCGAGCGCCGAAGTCACCTGCGAGGGACTCAGCTCGTCGAACTCCGAGCCGATGACGTCCTTGAGACGCTCGACGAGCTGCTCGCGGTTGGTCTCTGTATGGGGACTGTCGCTCATCTTCTGGCTCGACCACCACAGCCATCGAAACGGATCACCCGACGGTCCAACCGTATATCGGACGCCGCAAATCTGAAAGGTCGTACCCCGACGATCCGGCGCTCACGCCCCCTCCTCGTCGGCCCGCTCGCGCCCCGGAGGCACCGGCCTTCTCCCCGAATAAAACGGCGTCTGCTTGTAATAGGCGACGAGATCCGGCAGCAACACCGTCAACGCCCCGAACAGCGGCACGGCGACAATGAAACCGATCAACCCGTAGACCTCACCTCCAATCAACAACACGATGATCACCGTCACCGGCGTCAGCCCGACGTTCTCGCCGACGATCTGGGGCGTGATCAGATAGCCCTCGAGCGTCTGCACCGCCACGAAGACCACCCCGACCGCGATCAGGGGACCGAGACCCGACCAGTTGATCAACACGATCAGCACCGACAACACGATCCCGATCGCGGTCCCGACATACGGAATGGCGTTGCCGAGGCCGGCGAGGATGCCGATCGAGATGCCGCTCGTGATATCGACCCCCGCCATCTGAAAGGCGATACTCAGCCCGATCGCATACATCACCGCCAGAATCGCCGCGACCTGCAGTTGACCGCGCACCCAGCCGCCGACGATCCGGTCCATCTTCGCCAGCCGGTCCAGGACGCTCTCGCGGTGGCGATCGGGAATGAACTCGATGATCTTCAGGCGCATCCGATCGAAATCCCGGAGGAAAAAGAAACTGAAGACCGGGATCATGATGATGTTGACCAGCCCGACGACGAACGCCCCGGTGCCCGAGACGAGATTGCCCAACCAACTGCCGATCTGATTGGCGATCGCCGGCACGTTCTCCCCGATCGACTGACCGTACCGATCGATGCCCTCCGAGACGTTCGCTGGCAGCTCGTAGCCGAACGTTCGTTCGATCCACGGGATCGCCCGGTCGTCGATCAGATCGACGACCTTCGGGGCCTGCTCGGCAACCTTGTCGACCTGCTGGACGATCGTCGGATACAGCACCAGCACGAAAAGCCCCACGCCGATCAGCCCGGCGAACAGGACGACCGCGATACCGACCGTCCGCTTGATTCCACGCTCCTCGAACCGGTCGATCAGGGGATCGAGCAGGTAGGCGATGATCAGACTCAACGCGATCGGGAACAGGACGTCGCCGACCAGGTTGACCAGCCAGTACAGACCGATGCCGATCGCCGCGAAAAACAGAAACTTCGCCAGCAGGAACGGATACCGCGTGTAGCGGCGCCACTCCTCCGGGTGCAACAGACGTTCGGCAGCACCGCAACCGGCTCGCCCGCCTCCTCCCCCTGCTCCCTTCTCGCCGGCCACCTCCGAGTCTCCGTCACTCATCGTCTTCCCCGTCCTCCGCACGCCGTCGCGTCGGTTCGAAACTCTCCGCGAGTTCGACCACAAACTCCAACCGGGCGCTCCCCGAATCGCCTCGCTCCTCCCGGCGTCGGATCGTCATCTGATCGAAATCGTGAGCGACGAGCGTCCTCGCCGCGTAATCAACATTCTTTTGGGCATCTCGCGCTCCCGGATTGATCTCGAGGGCAATCCGCCCCTCGCTTCCCCATCGCACCCGGGTCCCCGAGACGGTGTCCAGCTCGACCAGAAATTCCCGCACGAGCTCCAGCGCCCGCCCGTAACGCAGATTCCGAAATGCCAGCAGCGGCTCCGAGTCCTCCAACCCGACATCGCCCGCCGCCGCCGCCACGGTCCGCTCCAGCAGGCGGCCGACCGCCGACGAAAACCGACGTTCGACCCGCTCGCGCAGCGACGCCCGATCGTCCTCTCGCTGCTTCGAGTTGCGGGCCTGGGCATACACGGACCGTTCGACGTCGAGTGTCCGCAGCACCGACGGCTCCGAGGAGGCGACGTCGACAACTCTCAGCCGACCCTCGACGCGCATCCCCTCGTAGCCGGGCAGGACTCCCCTGGAGGCGGGGCGGTAGACGACCTCGCCGACCACCACCCGGCGCGCACCGAGCAGCGAGGCGAGCGAGGCGGCGTTGTCGAGAGAGAGATCGGGGGTGCGATAAATCCGGCTGATGCGCACCTCCCCCGAGGGCGCCATCGTCTCGACCCCGGTCTCCCCGAGGGCCTCCTCGAGCGCGCGGTCGGTCGCCGTCCAGCGCGGCTCGGCCGGATTCGCCCACCAGTAGCCGACCTCCGGCTCATCCTCCCCCTCCGATTCGACCCGCTCGGTGACCAGCATCAAAAGATCCCCCTCCTCGTCGCCGCCGGTCTGCTGCGCAGCCACCGGCTCCGGTCCGACGAGCGAGGCCAGCACCGCGCCCAGCACCGCGACCGACCATCGGTTCCAACCCTGAACCATCACGCCTTCCTACCCGTCCGCATCGCGCACCTCGCCATCTGAACCTGAAGGAATCGTTCGCTCGTCACTCCCACTCGATCGTCGCCGGGGGTTTGCTCGAGACGTCGTAGACGACGCGGTTGACCCCGTCGACGCGATTGATGATCTCGTCGCTGACCTCGCCGAGAAAGCTCATCGGCAGGTGGGCCCGGTCGGCGGTCATTCCGTCGCGGCTGGTAACCGCCCGCAGCGCCACCGCCCGATCGTAGGTCCGCTCGTCGCCCATCACCCCGACGGTCTGGACCGGCAACAACACCGCGAACGCCTGCCAGACGGCATTGTACAGCTCCTCGCGGCGCAGCGCCTCGATGAAGACATGGTCGGCCCGCCGGACGATCTCGAGGCGCTCCGGCGTCACCTCCCCCATGATGCGCACGGCGAGGCCGGGCCCGGGAAACGGGTGGCGGTCGACCATGTCGGCCGGCAGCCCCAGCGTCCGACCGAGTGCTCTCACCTCATCTTTGAACAACTCGCGCAGCGGCTCGATCAGCTCGAATCCCAGCCGCTCCGGCAGCCCCCCGACGTTGTGGTGCGATTTGATCGTCGCCGACGGTCCTCCCGTGCTCGTCGATTCGATGACGTCCGGATACAACGTCCCCTGAGCGAGATAGGTGACGTCGTCGAGCTCCCCGGCCTCCTCCTCGAAGATCCGGATGAACGTCTCGCCGATGATGTTGCGTTTCTCCTCCGGATCGGTCACGCTGGCCAACCCGTCGACAAACTGCTCCTGGGCCTCGACGACCCGGAGATCAATCCCGAAGTGATCCTCGAAGACCGACCGGACCTTGCCGGCCTCACGGTGGCGCAAAAGGCCGTTGTCGACCAGCACACAGGTCAGCCGGTCGCCGACCGCCCGGTGGACCATCGCCGCCACCACCGAGGAGTCGACTCCCCCGGACAGCCCGCAGATGACCCGCTCGTCGTCCCCGACGCGCTCGCGGATGCGCTCGACGCTGCGCTCGAGAAGATCCTCGATCTGCCAGTCGCCCCCGCAGCCACACAACACGTCGGCGAAGTTCGACAAGATCCGATTGCCGTCCTCCGTGTGGGTGACCTCCGGGTGAAACTGCAGTCCGTACAGGCCGCGATCGGCGTCCCCGATCGCGGCGACAACCTCGCGTGTGCTGGTGGCGAGCCGCTCGAACCCCTCCGGCAGGTCGGTGACCGTGTCGCCGTGACTCATCCACACGTCGACCGCCTCTCCGTGCTCGAAGCCCTCGAACAGCCCGCTCGTCGCCCCGATTTCAATCGGCGTCCGCCCGTATTCGGCGGCCTCGACCGACTCGACGCGTCCCCCGCAGGCGTCCGCGATCAACTGCATCCCGTAGCAGATGCCGAGCACCGGACAGCCCAGCTCCAGAAGCCCCTCGCGAAGCTCCGGAGCCTCCGGATCGGCGACGCTCGCCGGCCCACCGGACATGATCACGCCCCTGGCCGGCACCTCGCCGACCGCCAGCGCCTCGTCGAGACGTCGGTCGTCGTACGGCCACACCTCCGTGTACACCCCCAGCTCGCGCAGGCGTCGCGCGATCAAAAGGGTGTACTGGCTCCCGTAATCGAGCACCAGAATACCGTCGTTCAACTCTGCCATGTCGTCCTCGAATCCTGCCTCGAATGGTTCGTCGGCCTCTCCGGCCACTTCCCCGGCATCGAGCGCGTTCGGGCCGCCAGCTCCCTCCCGGCACTCGAGCGACCCGGGGCCAGCTGGACCGGCATGCCGTGTGGGGCCGCCCGGCTGCGGCTGTCGGCTCTACCGACGCGAGGCCCGGCCGCCCGCTCGGCCCCTACATCGTCTTGTAGTTCGGCGCCTCCTGAGTGACGATCACGTCGTGGACGTGGCTCTCGCGGTAGCCCGCCGAGGTCACCCGCACGAACTGCGCCTCCTCGCGGAGCGACTCGATGTCCGGACAGCCGACATATCCCATGCCGCTGCGCAGCCCGCCGGTCATCTGATAGATGTTGTCCGACAGCGGCCCGCGAAACGGCACTCGCCCTTCAATCCCCTCCGGCACGAACTCGTCCGCCTGCTCGACGGCCGTCTTGCGCTCGTCCTGCCCCTCCTGAAAGTAGCGATCGGCTGCGCCTTCTTTCATCGCCCCCATGCTTCCCATTCCGCGATAGACCTTGTAGGAGCGCCCCTCGAGCAAAATTCGCTCGCCCGGCGCCTCCTCGGTGCCGGCGAACAGACTCCCCATCATCACCGTGTTCGCTCCCATCGCCAGCGCCTTGACGATGTCCCCCGAGTAGCGCACCCCGCCGTCGGCGATGATCGGCACACCCGTCCCCTCGGCCGCCTCCGCACACTGGCGGATCGCCGAGATCTGCGGCACACCGACCCCGGCGACCACCCGCGTCGTACAGATGCTCCCGGGGCCGACCCCGACCTTCACCGCGTCGACGCCCGCCTCGATCAGCGCCTCGGTCGCCTCGCCGGTCGCGACGTTGCCCCCGATGATCTGCACCTCCGGATACTGCTCTCGCAGAGACCCGATCGCTTCCAGCACGCGACTCGAATGCCCGTGCGCGGTATCGACGATGACGACGTCGACGCCCGCCTCCACCAGCGCCTCCGCCCGCTCGCGGTGCTCCGAGCCGACCCCGATCGCCGCCGCCACCAGCAATCGCCCGTGCTCGTCCTTGACCGAGCGGGGATTTTTCTCGCGCTTTTCGATGTCCTTGATCGTGATCAACCCCGCCATCCCCCCGTCGTCGCCCGTGATGACCAGCTTTTCGATCCGGTTTTCGTGCATCAACCGCTTGGCCTCTTCGGAGTCGATTCCGGTGGGCGCCGTGATCAGCTCCCGAGTCATCAGGTCGGCGACCGGGCGGCTCAAATCCCGCGCAAAGCGGATGTCCCGGTGGGTCAAAATCCCGACCGCCTGCTCTCCCTCGACGACCGGCAGCCCGCTGATTTCGTGTTCCTCCATCAACTCGACCGCCTCGGCGAGCTGCTGGTCGGGCTCGACGGTGATCGGATCGAGTATCAATCCGCTCTCCGCCTTTTTGACCTGCAACACCTCGCGGGCCTGCTGCTCGGGCGTCATGTTTTTGTGGATGACGCCGATGCCCCCCTCTCTCGCCATCGTCACCGCCGTATCCGCCTCGGTGACCGTATCCATTGCCGCACTCACCAGCGGGATGTTCAGGCGAATCTCGCGGGTCAGTTGCGTCGCCAGCTCGACGTCTTCGGGCAACACGTCGCTCTCGTCGGGGACGAGCAGCACGTCGTCGAAGGTCAGGGCCTCGTCGTAGGTCGTATCGCGAAACTTGTCGTCCATATCGGGTGGGTACTCTCGGTTTTGAAGGGGCTCGGGCCGACGAGCAGGCGCCGCCGGGGGATGCCTACTCGCCGTCGTCGGACTTTAAAACCACGTCGACCTCGGTCGTCTTCCCTCGCTCGATGTCGACTTCTTCGAGGGCGACGAAGCCGCTGCCGTCGGACTCGGCCCGCAATTCGAGTTGATAGCTCCCCGGCGGAACTTCGCCGAGCAGGTCTTGCCCGGCGGTGCACTCGACGCTCTTCTCGTCGATCAGCACGTCGCTCATGTCGTACAGGGCGAGTGCGAGGGAATCGACCTCGTTGAACCCGCAGAGGCGACCGTTGTCGAACTGCCAGCTGACCCGCAACTCTCCCGGCTGGGCCGTCAGCCGAAACGCCTCGAGCGTCTTCCTCTCGTCGCTCTGGACGGTCACCTCGCGGGGGCCGGCGCCAAAGATGCTGTCGCCGGCCTCGTCGAGGCCCCAGACCCTGACCGTGTAATTGGCCGGCTCCAAATCCTCGACGGTCGCCGTCTCTTTTTGGCACGGGAACGTCTCAGTCTCAACTCCCCGCTCGTATTCGAGATCGATCTGGACGCTCTCGACTCCCGACTCCGCACATCCCCGGGGGCTGACCTCCCAGGAGACCTCCAGGCGTCCATCCGGACTCGGCTCGACGGTGTCTCCGCACGCAAGCAGCGGCACTCCCGCAGCGAGCGAGACGATCAGTAGTGGGATACGCGTCAAGTGCGACATCTCCTCCTCCTTGAGCATCGTGTGGAGGCCCGTGATCCGTGGGCGTCGAAGACAGGATACCGCGGGCGGGAACCAGATCAAAAAAAGTGACCGGCGCGCCCACAGACGACTCCGCGCACCGGGCGGGGGGCCGGCGTCGGGCGCCCGCCCCGGACGTCAGTCGTGCTGTTCATCGACCTCCAGCTCTTCGCCGAGCTCGAGGTCGGCCTCGTCGTCCGCCTTCCTCTCGACTGTATCGCCGTCCATCTCCTCGACCAGCTCGTCGTCGAATTCCCCTTCGTCGACATCCTCGATGTCGACGATGTCCTCGGGATCGACATCGATGGTCGTCAAAAGATCTTCCATTTCCTCGCGTGAGAAGCCCTCGCGGCGTTTGCGCTCTTCGTCGGTCAGCTCGATCTTCGAGGCCTCTTGACCGGCGGCGACCTCCTCGGAGTGGCGCCACTCCTCCCCGGAAAGCTCCTCGTAGTCGGCCACCCGGGTCGGCTCGTCGTTCGGCCGATCGGGCCGCTCGCTCTCGTCGGCCTGCCACTCCTGAGTATCGACCAACTCCTCCCGGTCGGCCTCCCCGTCGTCTTCGGGCACCAGCTCGTGGGCGGAATCGTCGTCGGCGAGTTCGACCGGACGCGCCACCCGCGAGGAGGTCTCGGTGGCGTCCGGTGTCTGAGCGTACAGGCGTGCCAGAAAATACTGCGCCTCGACACGGGCGGGATCGAGCTCCAGGATCGCCTTGCACGCCGCGATTGCTTCGAGGGCGAGATCCTGATCGTCGAGCAGTTGTGCGGCCGCCTCGTACTGCTCGATCGCCCGCCGGCGCTGCCCCATCTCGCGAAACACCGTCGCCAGCCGAAGCCGCGCCTCGACGTTCTCCGGATCGCGGTCGATCCGCTTGCGGTAGTAGACGAGAAACTTCTCGAGTTGCTCCGGCGACATCTGTTCGGGCGTCATGGCCACGTCGACGTCCTCGCTCCGCATCGCTGCGAATCTGGCGCTCTCCGGAGACCATCGCGCGCACATCACGCGATGCCATTTATCCTCGAGCCTCCTCGTCCTCCCATGGATACCAGATTTCCCGGAGGAGTCGAAGATCGCCCGGTCCCCGACCCGCCCGCATCACCGATCGGCGCTGCCGGGCTGGGCCGGTCATCCGTGTTGTTGTTTGGCGGCGGTCTTGACCAACACAAGGCCGCTTTTCGGCCCGGGAATGCCGCCTTTGACGGCGATGGCGTTGTCGTCCTCGAGCACCCGAACGACCCGCAGGTTCTGGATCGTGACCTGCTCGTCGCCCGACTGACCGGGCATCTTGAGTCCGGGAAACACCCGCGCCGGGTCGGCCGATTGGCCGATCGAGCCCCCGTGGCGGTAATACTCGTGGGTACCGTGGCTGGCCGGCGAGCCCGAGAAATTGTGGCGCTTGACGACCCCGGTGAATCCACGCCCCTTGCTGGTGCCGGTCACGTCGACCCGGTCGCCCTGGTCGAACAGACCCGCCTCCAGCTCCTGGCCCTGCTCGAATTGCTCCAGGGCCGACTCCGGCATGCGCACTTCGCGCAGGTGACGGCGCGGGACCTCGATGCCCGCACTCTCGAACACCCCGACCTCCGGCTGCGAGAGGCGCCACTCCGGCTCCTCCCCCTCTTTTTCGCGCTTGTGCGCCCGCTCGAAGCCGAGCTTGAGCGCCGAGTAGCCGTCCGGCCCGTCGGTGTGTTTGATCTGCACGACGACGTTGCTGTCGACGTCGACGACGGTCACCGGCACCTGGTCGCCCTCCCCGTCGAACACCTGCGTCATTCCCGCTTTACGTCCGAGCAATCCCTTGATCACGATAGCCTCCTTTCAGTCACCCCGCATCGTTCGTACGGGCGCATTCCCGCAGCGGACCGAGAGTCGCCGCCACCTCGTTGCTCGAGGCCCGCGACTTCGGGGGCGAAGCTAAAAACGTCGTTTGACTCGTCTCGTAGGCGGTCGCAAACCGCAGCGGCGCTTGTTACCGGATCCCCCCGGGCGAATCAAGGCTGCCGACGCTCCCCCGGTTTCGGCGCGCTCGACCCGACCTGCTCACTGGGTCGGCCCGACCGTCGTCGAACGACTCGCCATCGACGACGCCCCCTCGCCTTCGGTGTCCCCGAACTTCGAGCGGTCGCGCTGCTCGGAGAACCGATACTCCTCTTTGGTCTCGGACAGGTCCGAGCGCCGCTCGTACGGATAGCTGATGCGATGGTTGCGAAACGCCCGCTTGGCCCGCTCGGTGACGTCGGTGATGAACGCCTCCTGGTAGCGCGTATCGATGACGTACGCCCGGCATCGAAGCATCGTACACACGACCCCGTCGTGGACGTTCTCCTCGACCAGCACCCTGACCGGCTTCTCCAAAAAGACGTACTTCGAGGTCGTGCACGCCTCGTAGATGATCCGCTTGGCGAGCTCGAAATCCTCCGTCGCCGCAATGTGAAAGTCGATCGTCACCATCATGTCGAGCGACCCGGCGTTCGAGGAGGCGACGACTTCGGTCAAAAACTTGTTGTTCGGGATCGACACCTCGTCGTCGTCGAGGGTGACGATGCGCACGGCCCGCAATCCGATCTCGGTGACCTCTCCGTAGGTATTCCCGAAGCTGACCCGGTCGCCGACCTGGAAGGGCTGGTCGATCAAAATCAACACCCCCGCCATCAGACTCGAGGAGACGTCTTTGAGGGCAAAACCGAGCGCGACGGCCAGCGTCCCGCCCAGCCCCAACAGCGCCGTCCGGTCCTCCTGAGCATCGAAAAAGGTCATGATCACCAGATACGCAGTGACCGCAAAGATCCCGATGCGCAGAAAGCTGGTCACCTTTTTCATCGTCAGCCGGCGCCGGGCATTGCCCTCCCCGAGCTTGTCGAGCGTCTGGCGGACGAGCCGGCTGGTCAAAAACCCGACGGCGATCAGCGTCCCGGCGATCAAAAGCTTCGTCGCGTCGAAAAACTCGACCTTCTCGACGATCTCGGCGACCTTCTCTGGTTCCGGCGACTGGGCGACGACGAACGTCTCGATCACGGTCGACCCCTCGAGTGTGGGTAGCTGCAATCCACGCGCCTCAACTCCACAGAAAGTTCGAATTCGTCAACCGATCGATGACGGGACGAAAATAGTACGGCGTCAACCGATACCGGCCGCTCCCGCGGGCGACGGTTGCGATGCCCGCCTCCTCGAAAAAATCGAGTGCCATCTGGCAAAAGCCCGGCCGGGCGTTGATGATCTCGGCGACTTCGCGGGGCCGCAGCTCCCCGTGCTGCACCAGCGCCGTCAACGTAAACAGGTGGTCGTCGGTCAATCCCTCGAACGCCTCCAGCGAGGGCCGCTCGAACAGGCTCACCTGCAGGGTCTTCGAGCCATCCCACGAGAGATTGCGAAGCCACATATCGAGAGCGACCCGCGGGTTGCCCTCCGAGAAATCCTGCAGGAGCCGAAAATAGCCGTTGGCCGTCTTGACGACCTCGTAGTACGCCTCCCGGTGTTGCTCGTGGGTGAACACCAGGTCGGTGTAGCTGACCTCGTAGTCGGTCGCCTCGTTTCGGCGGTCGACCAACTCTTTGAGTTCCTCCGGCGACCAGGCCGGAATCTCGAAGGTCGTCCCGAAAAAATGCTTCCGGTCCTGCACCCGGTCGAGATACCGCCAGGCGTACTCGTTGAAGCTCAGCACCCAGAAGTGGTGATGGTCGGTCAGCGTCACCAGGTCGAACAGCGCCGAGAGGGCCTCGAACCCCTCGATTTGCCGCAGGTAAAAGTGGTGACAATCGTCGAGCAGAACGACCGTCGGCGGCTGGTCGAGCATCCGCTCGACCAATTTGTCGCGCGAGGCCGGCGGCTCGTCGATGTCGAATAGCTCGGCGACAAACGAGATGAGTCGATCGACGGTGGCGATTTTGGTCACCGGTGTCGTGTAGGCGACCCGCTCGGCGCGCTCGTCGGCCCGAAACTCCCCGTACAGTTGATTGAGCAGGGTCGACTTGCCGACCCCCTGCTCGCCGCTGATCGCGATCGAGCCCTGACGTCCCAGGTCACACCACTGCTCCCAGTGCTCCTCGATCGGCCCCCGCACGTCCGACCGCTCGAGCAGATACGTCTCCTCGCACAGCGGGCCCGACTCGAAGAGATCCAGGTACTCGTCCGGAAGTCCCGGTTGCTCGACCGCCTCCTCGGGATCGGCCTCCTCGCGCTCCTTTTGTTTGAGTTCGACTTTCTTGCGGAAGATGAAATTCCCGATCGACCTGCTCAGCTCGGTGTCGACCAGATACCGACGCCCCAGCTCGACGATCTCGGCCCCGACGACGTAGACGGTCGCCACCGCGATGATCGCGATCCCGTAGACGCGATCCTTGTGCTCGTCGACGAACTCCGCCGCCCGCGGCATCCGCGAGCCGGCCAGATCTCCGAACAACGCGGCGACGTCGTCGCGCCAGATGCTCAACTCGACGTACACGATGCCGATGACCGCCAGATTGAACAGTCCGTCGACGAACTGCCACAAGACGTTGTGGCCGAGCAGATCGGCGACCAGCTCGGGGACCGCCCAGGCCGCCAGAACGAACACCAGCACGTGGCGTCCCGTCCGCACCAGCCGGCGCGTCTGCTCGAGCTCGAGTGGGACCACGTCGACGACGTCGTCGGCATACAGGTGCGCGCGATCCGACCGGCGCCCCAGATCCGGCGACGGGGTCAGCGCCGACTGGCGCAACCGAAAACGCCGGGGCAAGATCAGGACCTTCAAAAGATCCATCGCGATCCAGTACACGAACCCGAGATCGACCAGCCACGCCAGAACCTCCGCCTCCGGAAAGCTCGCGGCGAGATAATCGGCCACAATCCCGACCATCACGAACAACGCAAACGGAACGACCACCGCCCGCGCCATCTCGCCGAGCTTCAGGACGCCGGCGGCATGGCGCCGAAAAAACGGCCGGTGCAACAGCGCGTCCATCACCGGGGGAAAGATCCGCGCCAGGAGCTTTTGCAACGCGAAGATCACCGCCGGAATCGCCAGCAACCGCCACATGAGCCCGAACAGCCAGCCCCAGAACTCCGCCGAGTAGATGCGGCGATCGAGCGACCGGATCTGGTCGAGCCTCAGGCGCGTCGTCCTGGTGACATACCGACGCGCCTCGCGCAGCGACGCCTCGACGCTCTCCCAGTTTTCACTTCTCCACGGCGAGAAAAACGCCCGCCGGGTCTCGTTGCTGATGAGCGGGAGGATCCGCTCGCTCGACTCACTCCAGTGGTCGATACGCTCGCTGTGCAATTCGAGCGTCTTTTCGTGGGCCCCAACGATGTCGCGAGCCCGGTCGCGCAGCCGCCGCCGGTAGTCGAGACGCGCCTCGGCGAGGTCGACACGCCGCCGTGCAAGATCGCTCCCCCCGACGCGCTCGGACCGGGTGCGGGCACGTTGTAATTCCTGTTGAGCCTCGGCCAGCCGCTCCTGGGCCGCCGAGCGCTTCGCCATCGCCGCCCGGAGCTCCTCGAGCTTCGCCTCGTAGTCGGTGCGGGCCTGGTCGAGGTAGTCGCGGATCTTTTCAAAGAGGGGGTCGACCTCCTCTTTCGCCCGAGACGCCGCCGGGTCGGGGGGGAGCGTCTCGTAGCTCGACTCGACCTCCTCTCGACGCCGCTCGAAGCTTTTCTCGACGCTGCTGCGCTGCATGCCGAGCGACTGGATCTTTTCGCTCTGCTCGCGCGCCACCTCGGCGATCTTCGAGAGCACCGTCGAGCGCTCGGCGATTAGATCCTTGAGCTCGCGGCTGCGCTCCTGGCGCTGCTCCTGGCGAGCGCGTTCGAGCTGTTCGAGCGCCTCTCGCTCCGCCTGCCTCGCTTCTTCGACGCGGCGACGCTCTCCGTCGTCCCGGTTCTCGTCCGACGGCTCGGCCCCTGCGAACCTCTCCAGGCGCCGCTCGACGACGGCCCCGTCCTCGCGCACCCGGTCGACGACTCGCGCAAGCCCCGCCACCCGGGCCGCCTCCCGATCGTGGCGCGCCGCCCGCACCGCGACTTCGACCCGCAATGCGGCCCGGGCCTCCTCCGGCACCGCCGGATTCTCGAGCTGCTCGCGCAGCGACTCCAGCCCCGCCGCCATCTCCCCGACCCGCTCCCGGTAGCGCTCGAGCCGATCGCTCAATCGACCGGCGGCCCGATCGATTTCCTCGCGCGCCGCCTCCGCCGAGTCGGACGCCTCCAGGGCCCCCTCCTGCAGCTCCCACCGCTCGGCGATCCCTTCGAGTTCGCGCTGGCGCGAGTCCGCCCCTGTCTCTGCGTCTCCGCCATCCGCCCGCCCGGCGTCGGCCTCCGGTGAGATACCCACATCCGCCGACCCCTCGCCCGCACTCCCCGCATCGACCTGCGCCCGGCCGGGCGCCGACCAGACGCAAAGTGAGCCGATGGCGACCGCCATGGCCGCCAGGCGGGCGGACGACCGCGCCCCGCTACATGACCTGGGAAGATACATCGAGACTCGTCGACGAGGATCCGTTTCCGACGTCCCGCCCTTTATACGAGCCTCTTCCGACAATTGAAACTGTCGCGGGATCCGGCCGGGACGATCCATCGAACACCTGTGAGCACACCGCCGCCGGGACCTCGAGTTGACGCCACTCCCGCCTTCTCACCATGATGCGGAGCGTTCATCCATAGCGTTCACCCGAGAGGTTCACCCCGTCTCCGCCCTGCTTTCCCGAGGAGTCCCGATGGCCGATTCGCGCGAATTCGACGTCGTCTTGTGGGGAGCCACCGGTTTTGCCGGCACGCTCACCGCCGAGTACCTCGCTGACGCCTACGGCACCGACCGGCTCGACTGGGCGATCGCCGGTCGAAACGAAGCCAAGCTCGAGCAACTGCGCGAGGATCTGCGCGAGAGGTACGGCGAGCTGGAGGGGCTCGGGCTCGTCGTCGGCGACGCTTTCGACCGCGACAGCCTCGAGGCGATGGCGGAGCGCACCGACGTCGTCTGCACGACCGTCGGCCCGTACGCCGATTTTGGCACGGAGCTGGTGGCGGCGTGTCTCGACCGGGAGACCGACTACTGCGATCTGACCGGCGAGGTGCAGTGGATGCGCGAGACCATCGAGGGCCACCACGACGAGGCCCGCGAGCGGGGCGTGCGCCTGGTCCACACGTGCGGATTCGACTCGATCCCGAGCGATCTCGGAGCCTGGATGGTGCAGAAGCGGGCCCGCGAGCAGTACGGCGTCCCCTGCGAAAAGATCGCTTTCGGCGTCGCCACCGTCAGCGGCGGACTCAGCGGCGGCACCCTGGCGAGCATGGCGAACACCTTCGAGGCCGCCTCCGAGGACCCGGAGCTTCGCCGCACCCTGGCCGCGCCGTACAGCCTCAACCCGCCCGGCCAGCGCGACGGCCCCGACCGGCCGCCCCAGTCCGGCGTCCGCTACGACGAGCAGCTCGAGGCCTGGACCGGACCGTTCGTGATGGCGACCGTCAACGAAAAGGTCGTCCGCCGCACCAACGCCCTGCTCGACTTCCCGTACGGCCGCCAGTTTCAGTACCGCGAGTCGACGATCTGCGGCGCAGGGGTCTCCGGCGCGATCAAAGCCGCCGGGCTGACCGCCGGTGTCGGGGCGTTCGCCGGTGCGATGGCCCTCGGCCCGACCCGATCGCTGCTTCAGGCGACGATCCTGCCCGAGCCCGGCGAGGGGCCGAGCCGGGAGTCGATCGAAAATGGCCACTTCACCGTCAAACTCGTCGGCACGGGCACCGACGCCTCCGGCGAGCCGTTCCGGGTCGACGCCGAAGTCGGCGCCGATCGCGACCCCGGCTACGGGGCGACGGCCACGATGCTCGGCGAATCGGCCGTCTGCCTCGCGGACGATCCCGTCGACGAGGGACTCTCGGGCGGCGTCCTGACGCCCGCCTCGGCGATGGGCACGCGGCTGATCGAACGCCTGCGTCGGGCCGGCATGCGCTGGCAGGTCGACTGACCGGGCCCCTCACAACCGGTCACATCACCGGGACGACCGGATCCTCGTCGCTCGCCCCCGCGATCTCTTCGAGATCGTCGGGGCGGTTCACCTCGAATCCCTCGTCGGTCGTCACCATCAGATCGACGTCGCGCCACTTGCTCATCAGCCGGATGACCGTCTCCGAGCGCGTGTTGATCAACTGCGCGAGATCCTCCCGGGAGAGGGGCATCGGGATGAACACGTAGCTCGACCCGTCGTCGCGTTGCTTGCGGATCCCGCACGAGTAGCCGAGACGGTCGAACAGCCGCGCCAGCCGCTGCTCCGCCCCCGAGACGGTCACGTCGTGCAGACGCCGCACCAGCTCGAAGTTGCGGACCATCATGTTGCGCAAGACCGCCTCCATCAGCGACGGCTCCTCGCGCAAGGTGCCGAGAAAGTGCGACCGGTGGATCTGCAAGACCAGCGTCTCGTCGAGCGCCATCGCCGTCGCCGGGTAGTCGATCTCCTCGAAGACGGCGATGTGGCCGATCGGCGCCCCGTCCTCGAACAATCCGACGATCAGCTCGCGGCCGTCGGCGCGGTGCTTCACGATCTTGATCTTCCCCTCGACGATGAACGTGAAGTTGACCGCCTCGTCGCCCTCCCGCCACAGCGACTCGCCGGCCTCGAGGCGCTTCGGCACGAAATAACTCTCGAGCGGCTCGAGCACCCGCTCCGGGATACCGTCGAAGAAGGGAAACCAGCGGATCGCCTCGAGTTTCTCGTCGCGGTCAAGTTCGCTCATCGCTCCGGCGGGGAGGGGGGAAACGCACGTCCGATCCTCACGGCGTCGCTCACCATAAAACGCCCGCCGCCCTGCGTCATTCCCCCCGCCGAATGTCTCAGACCGATCTCGAAAACCGCTCGTCGCTTTCGTCGAGATACGCGTCGAACCGCGTCGCGATGTTGCGCAAAAACAGCCGCCCCTCCGCCGTGATCCGCAACCGCTCCTCGCCGATCTCGACCAGCCCGTCCGCCTCCAGCTCCTCAAGCGCCTCCAATTCGTCGGTGAAGTACCCGGGGAAGTCGATCGCAAAACGCTCCGAGATGTCGGCGAAATCGAGCTGCCGCCGACACATCACCTGCTCGATCGTCTCCCGGCGGATCCGGTCGTCCTCGCTCATCAGACACCCCCGCATCACCGGCAGATCGCCCGTCGCGACGGCCCGTTCGTAGGCGTCCAGCTCCTTGACGTTTTGCACGTACATCGAGCTGGTCTGCGAGATTGCCGAGACGCCGAACGCATGCACGTCGGTCCCGCCAAACGTGCTGTAGCCCTGGAAGTTCCGCCGCAGCGTCCCCGCCTCGAGCGCCTCCGCCAGGTCGTCGTCTGTACGGGCGAAATGATCGAGGCCGATGTACCGGTAGCCCGCCCCCGTCAACTGCTCGATCGCACCTTTCAACAGCGCCAACTTCGTCTCCGGCCCCGGCAGCGCCTCGCCTTCCAGCAACTTCTGGGCCGGGTGTTTCCACGGGACGTGCGCGTAGCTGTAGATCGCCAGCCGATCCGGCCCGAGCGCCAACACGTCCTCGATCGTCCCGCCGAACGAGGCCGGCGTCTGGTGGGGAAGCCCGTAGATGAGATCGAAATTGATCGACCGAAACCCCGCCTCGCGCAGCCACCCGACGACGCGCTCGGTCAACTCGTAGGGTTGCTCGCGGTGGATCGCCTCCTGGACGACCGGGTCGTGGTCCTGCACCCCGATCGAGGCCCGGTTGAACCCCGCTTCGCGCAGCGTGGCGACCTGGGCTTCGGTGCATTCGCGCGGGTCGATCTCGATGCCAACCTCGGCGTCGTCCGCGAACTCGAACGTATCGTGCAGATAGGCGCCGAACCGCGCGATCTCCTCGCGGGGGAGAAACGTCGGCGTCCCACCCCCGAAATGCAGTTGCACCAGCTCCCGATCCCCCATCAGCCGACGGCGCCGCTCGATCTCGTCGATCACCAAATCGACGTACGCCTCCGCCTCGCTCCGGTCCTTCGAGATGACCCGGTTGCACGCACAGTACCAACACAACTGCCGGCAGTACGGAATGTGGACGTACACCGACAGCCCCCCGCCCGCCTCGGCGTCCGCCGCGTACTGCTCGGCGATGCGCTCGGCGGAGAGCTCGTCGTCGAAGTGCGGAACCGTCGGATACGAGGTGTACCGCGGCGCCGGCACGTCGTAGCGGCGCATTTTGTCGAGATCGACCGTCGGCTCGCTTCTCCGGTCGGCCTTCCGGTCTCTCGTCTGCGGGTCGTCGGCTGCGACGGGCGTCGTCATGCATCCTCCAGGGCGGATCGAGGGGGGTACCCCCGGCATCGCCACCGAATGTACGTGCGCCACTCGCGGGCGTCCCTGATCGAGATCACCCGCCCCGAGCCGGCCCGCCCCTATCCGCGAGTTGACAGCCGGCCGGTCGCCGTATAGTAGCTTCGGCGAACACACGCTACATCACCTCGATTCTCCGCACCCGGACCTGCGATGTCTCGCCAGCTCCTCTCGATTCTGTGTGTCTTGACGATCGCCACCACCACCGGCGGCTGCGCCGTCGCCTATGCCCTGTTCGGCGTCGCCGCCCGGGAGGCCCGCGAAGCCGACGACGACCCCGAACAAAAGCAGGCCGCCGCCGACGACTCTCCGCCCTCGGAGGAGGCCGAGTCGTCGGGCGCCGAATCGTCGTCCTCGTCGAGCTCCTCGTCCGACCCGTACGCCGAGCTCTGCCCCGACATGGACACCTCCTCGATGCCCCACGACGCCGACGAACACGAGGTCGAGGACATCTGCAAGCACGGCACCGAGGAGCTGATGGCCGACTACAAGGAACTGTTGCGCACCGCCGACGAGCGCGACTGGGATTCGACCGCCCAGAAGGCCAACTACTGCATCGGGGCCTACATCGACGTCACCCGCTCGCTCGACAAGGGTGAGGAGCCGCGCGGCGGCTTCAACAACAGCTCGTATTTCTCGCTCTGCAGCCGCCACTGCGGCGGCACCGCCGAGCGCGACGACGGCCGCCTCGGCAAGATCGCCGCCAGATACGACGAGAAATGCACGGCCGCCAAAAAAGAGTGGGACGCCGAGCAGACCGCCGACGCCAAACCCGATTTCCGAAAATCCCTCGAGGCGTTCGTCGAGGCGATGAACGAGGAGAGATGGCCGCTTTATCTGCACCGCCAGTACTCGAAAGCCCAGACGCTGCTCGACCAGGCGCGCGACAATTACGGCGAGGACGACGAGATGGTCCAGACCTTCGAGTCGAAGCTCGAGGCGATCGAACAGGGCTCGACCGGCCAGAAGCTCGAACGGGCCCGGAATTTCCGCAGCCGCGACGACGTCATGACGATCTTCGAGGAGCTCTCGTCGGTCCGAACCGACATGTCGATCACCCGCGACGAGATCGACACCGAGGAGTTTCGGGCCGAATCGGGGAGCGGCCACAGTCGAGAGCGCGCCCGGCGCGAATTGCGCAAACTCCGCCAGGAGATGCGCGACCTCGAGGCCCGGCACCGAAATCTCCGCGAGCGCTTCACCCGCAAGGCGATCGACGCCGGACTGTATCCCTCCGACGCCGAATTCTCGCCCGGCTACACCGTCGGACCGGGCGACACGCCCGACAGGCGCTGACCGGCCGGCCCAGCCGCCCCCTCCGCACTCGCGAGCCGCGGGTCGGAAGGCGGCGCTAGCCGGCGATCTGGCGGAGCACCATCTGCAGGATGCCGCCGTGGCGGTAGTAGGCGAGCTCGTCGGCGGTATCGATCCGGTTTGTCGCCGTGAACCTCGTCTTTTCCCCGGACCGCGGGTCGTGGGCCGTCACCTCGACCGACTGGCGCGGCTCGAGCGAGTCGTCGACCTCGACGCTGAACTGCTCGTGGCCGACCAGCCCCAGCTCGTCCGCGCCCGCCCCCTTTTCGAATTGCAGCGGCAACACGCCCATCCCGATCAGATTCGAGCGGTGGATCCGCTCGTACGATTCGGCGATGACGACCTCGACGCCCAGCAGGTCGGTCCCCTTGGCCGCCCAGTCGCGGCTCGAGCCCATCCCGTAATCCTCGCCGGCGATGACGATCAGCCGCACGTCGTGTTTCTGGTATGTCACCGCGGCGTCGTAGATGTAGCACACCTCGCCGTGGGCCGGGTCGACGTCGGTCTCGTAGTTGAGATCCGGAAACGGCCCCTCCGGCGAGTCGGCCGGTCCGAGATACGTCGTATAGCCCCCCTCGGTCCCCGGCGCCATCTCGTTTCGCAGCCGAATGTTCGCGAACGTCCCCCGGGTCATCACCTGGTCGTTGCCCCGCCGCGAGCCGTAGCTGTTGAACCCCGACGCCTCGATGCCCCTGTCCATCAAATAACGGCCCGCCGGACTCTCCTGCTCGATCCGTCCGGCCGGGCTGATGTGGTCGGTCGTCGTCTGATCGCCGCATTTGACCAGACACCGCGCCCCCTCGATCGGCTCGATCGGCTCCGGCCGCTTCGCCAGCCCCTGGAAAAACGGCGGCTCCTGGATGTAGGTCGACTCCCCGCTCCACTCGTACAGCTCGCCCTCCCCGGCCTCCAGCTCGTGCCACTCACCGGTCCCCTCGAAGACGTCGGCGTACTTGTCGAGAAACTGCTCGCGGCTGACGCACGAGGTGACGACCTCGTAGATCTCGTCGTTCGTCGGCCAGACGTCCTCCAGGTACACCTCCTCGCCGTCGTCGCCCGCCGCGATCGGGGCGGTGTACAGGTCGATGTCGACCGTCCCCGCCAGCGCGAAGGCGACCACCAGCGGCGGCGAGGCCAGGTAGTTGGCCCTGGTGTGGGGGCTGACCCGGCCCTCGAAGTTGCGGTTGCCCGAGAGCACCGAGGCGGCGACCAGATCGTCGGCCTCGATCGCCTCGACCAGCGGCTCGGGGAGCGGCCCCGAGTTGCCGATGCACGTCGTGCACCCGTAGCCGACGTTGTAAAAGCCGACCGACTCCAGATCCGCCGTCAGATCCGCCTCGTCGAGGTACTCGGTCACCACCCGCGAACCCGGCGCCAGCGAGGTCTTCACCCACGGCTTCGCCTCCAGCCCCAGCTGGCGGGCCTTGCGGGCGACCAACCCCGCGGCGACCATCACCGACGGGTTCGAGGTGTTCGTACACGAGGTGATCGCGGCGATCACCAGGTCGCCGTCGGTCAGCTCGAACTGCTCGCCGTCCATCTCGGTGGCGACTCCCTCGGAGCTCTCCTCTTTGCCGAAGGTCTCCTCGAGATGCAGCCGGAAGTCCCCCTGCATCTCGCCGAGCACCACCCGCTCGTGGGGGTTTTTCGGCCCCGCGACCGACGGCTGGACCTCCCCGAGATCGAGCGACAGATCCGAGCTGTACTGAATCGACTCCTTGCCCTCTCGCCACAGGTGGTTCGCCCGGCAGTACCGCTCGACGAACTCACAGTGCTCCTCGGAGCGGCCCGTCAGATACAGGTAATCGAGCGTCTTCTCGTCGATCGGGAAAAAGCCCATCGTCGCCCCGTACTCCGGCGACATGTTCGCGATCGTCGCACGGTCGGCGACGCTCAACGACTCCAGACCCGGCCCGTGAAATTCGACGAACTTCCCGACCACCCCGTGCTCGCGCAGCATCTCGGTGACCGTCAACACCAGGTCCGTCGCCGTCGCCCCCTCGCGCAGCTCACCGTCGAGTTCGAAGCCGACGACCTCCGGGATCAGCATCGACATCGGCTGGCCGAGCATGCACGCCTCGGCCTCGATCCCGCCGACGCCCCAGCCGAGCACCCCGAGCCCGTTGATCATCGTCGTATGCGAGTCCGTCCCCAGAAGCGAGTCCGGATACGCCACCCGCTCGCCGTCGCGCTGCTCGGTCAGCACGCACTCCCCGAGATACTCCAGGTTGACCTGGTGGACGATGCCCGTCTCCGGCGGCACCACCGAAAAGTTGTCGAACGCCTGGCGGCCCCATTTCAAAAACTCGTAGCGCTCCCGGTTGCGCTCGAACTCCTTTTTGGTGTTGATCGCGAGCGCGTCCGGGTTGCGATACGAGTCGACCTGCACCGAGTGGTCGATCACCAGGTCGGCCCGGATCTCGGGGTTCACCTCGCTCGGCTCGATCCCCCACCGATCCGCGCCACTGCGGACCGCCGCCAGGTCGACCACCGCCGGCACGCCCGTGAAGTCCTGAAGCACGATCCGGCCCGGCTGAAACGGGATCTCCTGCTCGCCGACCGCCTCGGCGTCGTAGCCGGCCAGCGCCCCGATGTGCTCGTCGCACACCGCCCCGTCGGGCCCGGCGTGACGGATGCACGTCTCGAGCAACACCCGGATCGCATACGGCAGCTCGTCGACCGGCCCGAGACCCTGCTCCTCGACCGCGGCCAGGTCGTAGTAGCGGACCGGCCCGTCGGGGCTCTCGAGGGTCTCGGTGCGGCGAAATTCGTCGTCGGACGTACTCATCGGTCGGCTCCCTTCGTCGGGCGTGGATGACGGACCGCCCCGGCGGCGGCCCCGTTTCGGACTGCGGAACATAGCACCGACGCCCCCCGGCGTCATGATCCAGATCAGCCGTCGGCCTCTGCTCGTCCGCCCCCGACCCCGTCCGGTACGGCACAATCCGTCACGTCTCCGGTCGGGGGAGCATCCCGGCTCTCGTATCGCGTCGGTGGTCCGGTCGCGACCACGTCCGCGACGCCCATCGGCTTCCAGCTCGCAGGTGCGTGCCACTCCAGGACCGGGGGTGAGGTCCCGCTCGGGGCATGCAATCGCCGACCCCCGACCCGTGGTAGCCCCCCACCGCGGGTCGACGGTCGGATCCCTTTCGACATCGGATCTGAGACCTCCCATCGCCCCGATCGCACTCGCAGTTCACACGGTCGGATGCCGCCGGCCTCGAACGTCTTCGGCGATTCCGTACCGCCGCCGCTCGGGTGCGCCGCAGACGCTCCCTGTGGTATCGTGCGCCCGCCGTCCGTTTCATCGACGCAATGCAGGATCCGCCATGCCCGAGAACCGCAACCTCTGGCTCGTCGTCGTCGCCCTCCTGGAAGCCGTCGCCTGGAGTGCCGTCGGCCTCGGCGCGGGGCTGTCCGCCGGCGGTTGGGTTCTCGACTTCGGACGGGTCGCCGAGGGGAAGACCTTCACGCTGTGGAGCGTGATGCTCACACTCGCCTACACGGTCTACCTGATCCTTCCCGGCGGGCTGCTCGGCTTCGGAGTTCGCTGGCTGCAGCGCCGGCTCGACTCCGAGATGCGGGCCTCGCCGACCCTGCGGTGGTCCCTGCCGTGCGTCGCCGCCGCTGCCGGGCTCCTCTGGCGCGTCTGGGCTGGCTTTCCGAGGTAATCTCGTCGTTCGCAGGGGGCGCGGCGGTCGCGGAAGGGGCGAACGCGGAGGGCGCTTCGGGTGGGACGACCTATCGCTACATCACCGACCCGCGAGGCTCGGTCCGGCTGCTCATCGACACCTCGACCGGCACCGTCGCCCAGCGGCTGGATTACTCGCCTGATGGTAGGGTGTTGAGTCGACCGACGAGCCGTATGCAGTCGTTCGGGTTTGCCGGCGGACTGTGGGATCGGCAGACGGGGCTGGTGCCGTTCTGGGAGAGGGCCCGAATCCGCCATGTACAATTGGCGCGATGATGTTGTGTGATCGCGCAGTCCGCCTGCACCAGGTTCAGGGCCGCTCTCGTGGTTGACGAGACTTTTTTGACTGGAATCGGGAGGCGTCGAGACATGGGATGGATTCGGATCGCTTTTTGGTTTCCGGTTACGTTTACTCTGGCACAACTTCTTCGTCTCTCCAGGGTGGGAGATTTTCTCATTCCCGTTGCGGATCGTCTTCTCGATATGCCTATGGAGGACGCCGATTCCATCAAAGCCCCCCTGTTCTATGCACTCATTCGTGCGAATCTCCGCAGTGGGAACAAGGCTCGAGCCGACGAATTGACGCGTGAAGTTCGCTCGACACAAAAGTGCGCCAACACGCCCTGGACATCTGGATCCGAGCGAGATTATCTACCGCTCGGTGTCGCCGAGAATGTCATCGAGATCTACGCTGAGTACGATGTTTGCATTCCGGAACCGATCCTCGACGATCTTCAGGCCCTCAGCAACCACTACCTTCCGGCTGGCCCCGAACTTCCGAAGGAAAACGATCATTACTCGAACCTGCAACTGGTTGAACGAA
>CAZRLK010000046.1:0-32044 GCA_964600555.1 uncultured Bradymonadales bacterium | reverse complement strand
CAGCATCGCCCCCAGAGCAATCCCGAACTCGAGGGCCAGCCGAACCTTGCCCGACAGTCCCCCGCTCGATTGCGCCCGGAGCTTCATGTAGTCGTCGAGAAATCCGACCACCGCGAACAGGACCGTGATCGCCAGGATGACCCCGATGTACGGGTTGGTCAGATCCGCCCACAGAAGCGTCGCGGTGACGACCGAAAACAACACCAGCACGCCCCCCATCGTCGGCGTCCCCTCTTTGCTGAAATGCGACTCGGGGCCATCCTCGCGGATGACCTGGCCGACGTCCTGCACCTGGAGTTTGCGGATGAACCACGGGTAGGTGAACAGACAGATCAGTAGCGCTGTCGCCATCGCCATCAACACCCGGAAGCTGACGTACCGGAAGACGTTGAAGGGGCTGAAGACGTCTTTCAGTTGGAAGAAAAGCTCGAAAAGCATCGCTCAACCGTCGTCTCGCATCCGCTCTAACCGTTCGATCACGCGTTCGAGTCCGTTGGCCCGACTCGCTTTCATCCAGGCGAAGGCGGGCCGCTGCTCGAACAACCACTCGGCCGCCTCCTCGGCCTCTGCACAGGCCGCCACCACCAGCTCCTCGCGCCGCTCCCGCGCCGCCTCTTTCATCGCCTCGGCAAACTCACCGACCGCGCACAGGGCATCGAGCCCGGGCGTATCGGCGAGCTCGGCGGCGACCTCCCGGTGCCAGCGCTCGGCCTCTTCGCCCAGCTCGTGCATCTCGCCGAGGATCGCGGCGCGCCGGGGTGTCTCGTCAGCAAGATCCTCGGGCGGCGTCGCCTCCAGAAACGCGGCGAACGAGGCGCGCACACTCGACGGATTGGCGTTGTACGCATCGTCGACGACGGCCAGATCGCCGCCGCGCCATCGCCGCCACCGCCCGCCCGGAAGTTCGATGACGGCAAGGGCTTCGCTCAGCTCCGCCGGCTCGGTCGCAAGCCCGCGGGCCCTCAACGTCAACAGAGCCGCCGCCAGGTTGAGCCCGTTGTGGCTCCCGGGCAGATCGAGTCTGATCGTACACTGGCCTCCGCTCCCCCCGAGCGCCGGTCCCTCGTAGACCGCCTGTCGACTCCGCGAATCGTCGCCGACCGGGCGATAATCGACCAGCCGCAGGTCCGCCCCCGCCTCGCGACCAAATGTCAGAATCTCGCCGGGAAATTCCTCGAGCACCAGGCGATCGCGCTCGCCCTCCGGCACCACCGCCCGCGTGTCGCTTCCCGCTCGCTCGAAGATTTCGGATTTCGCCCGACGAATCCCGTCGACCGATCCGAATCCCTCGGTGTGGGCCACACCGATCGAGGTGATCAGCCGCTCGTCTCCCGGCGCCATCTCGATCAACTCGGAGATCTCGCCCGGCGCGTTGGCCCCCATCTCGAAGATCGCATGCTCCGCTCGCGTCGGCAGCGCGCACAGAGTCAATGGCAGCCCGATGGCGTTGTTGAGGTTGCCCGGCGTGGCGAACACCTCGCCGCGCGTCGACCAGACCGCCCGCAATAGCTCCTTGGTCGTCGTCTTGCCGTTCGAGCCGGTCACATCGACCGTGTGGAGCCCCTCGTCGGTCGCCTCGCGCCAGACGGCGTGGCCGAGGTCGGCGAGCGCCCGACGCGTCGATTCGACCTGCGCCACCGCCACTTCCGACAGGACCGATCCCGACGGCTCGAAGCCCGCCTCGACGATCGCGCCGCAGGCCCCCGCCTCGACGGCCTCCTCGAGGAAGTCGTGCCCGTCGAAGTTCTCGCCGCGAAGCGCGACGAAGACTTCCCCGGGCTCGAGCCGCCGGGTGTCGGTCGAGATGCCCCGAAGGCCCCGATCCGCACCGCCGCCTCCCTCGACCCACCGTCCGTCGATCGCCTCGAGTACCCGCCCGAACGACCAGGAGGCGATGCGACGCTCGTCATGGGGCGGAAGTGAACTCATCGGCGTGCCTCGAGGGCGCGTTCGGCGCGTCGCCGGTCGTCGAACGGCCGGCGTTCGCGATCGATGGCCTGGTAATCCTCGTGCCCCTTGCCGGCGATGACGACGACGTCGTCGGCTCGGGCATGGCGGAGCGTCTCGTCGATCGCCCGCCCCCGCTCCGGCTCGACCCAGACGCCGCTGTCGACCTCTCCGAGGCGTTCGACTTCGTCGACCGGCGGTGTCGCGACACCCCGGAGGATCTCCTCGATGATCGCCTCGGGCTCCTCGGTGCGCGGATTGTCGGAGGTGACGACCGCGAGATCCGCCACCGACTCGGCCACCCCGCCCATGATCGGCCGCTTGTCGCGGTCCCGGTCGCCGCCGCACCCGAAGACCACGACCAGGCGCCCGGGCGCAAGCGGGGCCAGCGTCTCGAGCACCCGGCGCAGCGCATCGGGCGTGTGGGCATAGTCGACGAACACCGTCGGCCGATCTCCAGCCCCGCCCACCCGCTGCATTCGCCCCGGCACTCCCGGCAGATCCCCCAGCGCCTCGCAGATCGCCTCGAGCGCGAGCCCGGCATGGAGCGCGACGGCCACCGCCGCGGCGCAATTTTCGACGTTGAACTCCCCGAGCAGCGACGTCTCGACCCGACACGATTCGCCGTCGCATTCGATGCCGAGTACCGTCCCCTCGAGATGCGTCTCCAGGGCCTCGACCGAAACGTCGGCCTCCCCTCCCCGGCCCGAATACCTCGCGGTCTCGACCGGTCCCTCGTGGTCGAATTCCCCCGCGAGTCGCTCTCCGAAAGGGTCGTCGGCGTTGAGCACGGCCACCGGCGATTTGCCCCACTCGGCGGCTTCCGGCAGGTGCCGTCGAAACAGCGCGGCCTTCGCCGCGCGGTAGGCCTGCATGTCGCCGTGAAAATCGAGATGTTCGCGCGTCAGGTTCGTCAGTACGCCCTGGTCGAAACGCGTCCCCTCGAGGCGATGGGTCGCCAGGCCGTGGCTGGAGACCTCCATGACGACCTCGTCGACCCCTTCGGCCGCCATGCGCGCCAGATACTGCTGGATGCGAAGGCTCGATGGTGTCGTATTCGGTGTCGTCTCCCGTCGCCCCTCCCACTCGACGCCGACCGTTCCGATGACTCCGACACGGCGATCGGTCGCTCGAAGCAACTCGGCGCTCAGGTGCGTCGTGGTCGTCTTGCCGTTAGTTCCGGTCACACCGATCACTCGGAGCTTTTCGGAGGGGTGCGCGTAAAACTCCGCCGCGATCGGCCCGAGGACCCGCCGGGTCTCCCCGGCGACCAGCGAGGGTACCGACGGCGCGATCGCCTCCGCCCGATCCTCCTCGATGACCACCGCGCGTGCTCCGTTGTCGACCGCCGCCTCGACGAACTCGTGGCCGTCGACTCGCGCGCCGGGAAGCGCCACGAACAGCGCGCCGGGTGCAACTTCGCGCGAGTCGATCACTACCGACTCGATCTCCGGATCGCCTCCCGATGCCTGCCTCCGGCGGACTCCCTCCACCCGCGTTGCGATCTCCGACAGCAACATCGATACGGCTCGCACACTGGATTCGATCTCATCTCCGAAAATCCGCCCCACCCGGCTCCGTTCTAACACGCGCCGGACGACGATTCATCCTTGGGCCAGCCCGCGGGCTTCGCAGCCGCCACTCCCCGCTCACTCGGTCCCCTCGGCCGGCACCTCGGGCATCGTCTTCACGCGTCGTTTCGGCGACATCTCGAGGGTGACCTCCCCCGACGAAGGCACCGGCCGGCCCTTCGCCGGAGTCTGCGAGACGACCTCTCCCCACCCCCGCACATCGACGGTCACGCCCACCTCGCGCGCCTTCCCGAGTGCGGCACGCAGCGTCAATCCTCGAAACGACGGAACGAGACCGCTGTCGGCTTCGGGGCCGCCGCCCGCCTCCGGAGGCGAGCCGTTCCCGTCGTTCGCCCGCGCCGTCGCAGGCTCCGAGTCGTCCGCCGGTTCCGGCTCCGGCTCGCTGCGCTCCTCCCGTTCGTCTTGCTCCTCTCCGGCCTCCCCGTCGTCCCCGTCGGTCGGCAGGTCGAAGCGCTTCTGCTCCGGCAGCGGCAAGACCCCGCGAGACGAGAGGCTCTTGCGCGCAATCTTGCGAAACGCCGGCGCCGCAACCCGTCCCCCGTAATGGGTTTCGGTCGGCTCGTCGATCATCACCAAAATCGCCACCTCCGGCTCCTCGGCCGGGACGAATCCGACGAAACTCGCGATCCACTTGTTCGGCGAGTAGCCTCCGGTCTCCGGATCGACCTTCTGGGCCGTCCCCGTCTTCCCGGCCACGGTGTACTTGTCGAGCGCCGCCTGCGTCCCCGTCCCCTCCTCGAGTGTCACCAGACTCATCGCCCGCGAGACCTCCTCGGCGACCGATTCCGACACCACCCGCCCGGCCAGCCGCGGTTCGGTCTTGCGCTCGACGCTTCCGTCCGGGGCACGCACCTCCCGGACGATCCGCGGCTCGAGCAGCTTGCCGTCGTTCGCGATCGCCCCCGTCGCCATGGCCACCTGCAGCGGAGTCGCCGACAATCCCTGCCCAAAAGCGAGGTTCGCGAAGGTCACCTCGGCCCACCGCTCCGGCGGCCAGACCACGCCGGCACGCTCGCCGCGCAATCCGATGCCGGTGCGCCTCCCGAAGCCGAAGTCCCGAATGTACTCGTGGAAGCGTTGCTTGCCGAGGGTCTGAGCAATCTTGTAGGCACCGATATTGCTCGATTCCTGAATGACCTCGGCCGCCGTCAACTCCTCGCTCGCGTGCGTATCGCGGATGACGTGTTTGCCGATCCGCATCCGGCCCTCCTCGCAGTCGATCTCGGTCCCCAGCGAGACCGTCCCCGCCTCGACGGCCCCCGCCAGGACGAATGGCTTGAAGACCGAACCCGGCTCGAAGGTATCGGTCACCGTCCGCAGCCGCCAATCTTGGGAGCTGTGCTTCCGGAAGCGATTCGGGTCGAATTTCGGCGTGTTCGCGAGCGCCAGCACCTCCCCGGTGTCGACATCGACCACGACCCCGTACCCGCCCTTCGCGTCGTACTCGTCGACCTGCTCGGCGAGTGCCTGCTCGGTGGTGCGCTGGATGCGCCCGTCGATGGTCAAAGAGACGCTGTTGCCCTGGAGTTTCGACAGATCGGGGACGTTTTTTCGGAGCAGCCTCCGGCCATTGGCGTCCCGCGTCGCCTCGAGCTGGTAGTCTCCACCGGCGAGCGTCTCGTCGAAGGCCCGCTCGAGCCCCTCGAGCCCGTGGCCGTCGATGCCGACGAACCCGAGAAGCTGCCCTGCCGTCGCCCCCATCGGATAATAGCGTTTGTGTTCGGTCACCCGGCCGACTCCCCGAATCCCGAGTGTATCGACGGCCTCGGCGGTGTCCGGAGTCGTCTGGCGCTCGAGCCAGACGAACGGCCGGTCGCCCCGGAGCTTGGCGAGTACCTCGGAGCGATCCGCCTGCAGATGCGGCGCCACTCGGCGAGCCTGTCGCCCCGGATCCTCGATCCTCGACGGGCGCGCATAGATGCTCGGCACGTCGGTCGTGACCGCAAATTCGACGCCGTTTCGATCCAGAATGTTGCCGCGACTGGCCTTGAGTGTGACCTCACCGCCCGACTGTTGTTCGGCACGCTCGCCGAGCTGCTCGTGTTGCACCGTCTGCAGGTAGTACACGCGGCCGACCACCGCCACCAGCCCGACGAAAATACACCCCCCGATGACGCCCATCCGGAGGCGAATCGACTTGCGTCGATGCTGCGGCTTCTGGTCGGCCACCGACGGCCTCCTCTCCTGGCTGATCGACTCCTCACTCGCCTCCGCCCTGCTCGAGCGCGGCGTGTTCGGTCTGATCGAGCGACTCGTCCGGCTCGGTCGCCCGGCGGTCGATGCTAATCACTTGCTGGGGCTCGACGCGCTCGAGTTCGAAGCGCTCGCGGGCCCGCTCGGCCACCCGCCCATCGCGCCCCTCGAGCGTGACCTGAATGTCGAGTTTTCGCCGCTCGTCGACGAGCTTTTCGTGGCGGTCGGTCTCCTCGGAGATCTCGTAGCCGAGCTGCGTGATGCGCGTCTGATACCAGACGTGGGTCCCCAAAAGCGCCACCGGAATCGCCGCGACCGCCAGCATTCGGCCGGCGCGATAGGCGTCGGTGAGGAACGTGGTCATCAATTCGCGAATACGCATCGTTCGCCTCTCCAAGGTCTCTCGATTCGAATCTCACCGATGCGACGCCCCCGTCGACTCGCCGACGGGACGTCTCTCACACCGATTTCGTATCGCGCTCTCTCACGCGCACGACCCGAAGACGTGCGCTCCGGGCCCTGGGATTTCGCTCGATCTCCTCGTCGTCCGGACGAACCGGCGATGCGGTCAGCACCTCGACCTCCGAGACCTCGTCGCATCCGCAGACCGGCAAGTCGGGGGGGCAGACGCAGTCCTCCGCCAGCCGGCGAAAGCCGTGTTTGACGATCCGATCCTCGAGCGAATGAAAACTGATGAAGACCGCCCTGCCCCCCGGCCGCACCACTCGCGGCACGTCGTCGACGGCCGCCCGGAGATGTTCCAGCTCGTCGTTGGCGGCGATGCGAAGTGCCTGAAAGACCAGCGTCGCCGGGTCGACCCCGCCGCGCGTCGGTACCCCGATCTCGCGGACGCGCTCCGCGAGATCGGTCGTCGTCTCCACTCGCCCCTCCCTGCGCGCCTCCAACAGCCGCGCCGCCAGCCGTCCCGCGTCCGGCACGTCTCCGTACTCGCGGAACACCTCCGCCAGCCGCGCGGACGTCGTTCGGTCGAGAAACCGGTCGACCCGCTCCGCCTCCGGCCCCATGCGCATGTCGAGCGGGCCCTCTCGGCGGAGACTGAAACCGCGCTCGGCGGCGTCGACCTGGTGCGAGCTGAGCCCGGCGTCGAGCACGAGGCCGTCGACCGGGCCGAACCCTCGCTTCTCGCAGATCGCGAGAAGCTCGGCGTAATTTCCCCGCACCAGCTCGGCGCGCTCTCCGTACCCGGCGAGTGCCTGGCGGGCCTGCTCGATCGCCTCCGGATCACGGTCGATCCCGAGAAGCCGCCCGTCCGGCGCACTCGCCTCCAGAATCGCCGCCGCGTGCCCGCCCCCGCCGACCGTCGCGTCGACGTATCGCCCCGACGACTGGCATTCGAGCCAGTCGACGACCTGATCGACCATCACCGGGACGTGGTAGGTGTGTTCGTCGTCGGCCACCGGACAACCACTGCGGCGAGAAACCAGAAAGGATGGGAAGGGCCCGTCCCTGGGCCACCCCGGCCGAAGCGACCGGGGCCCTTCGTCCCTGAAGGCACTTCCCGTAGGACTCGTCCATGAGTCGACTGCGGTGCGTCACCACCCGTGTTGCTCATCCGTGAGCAAACGAACTCGAAGTCGCCGGTCGGTTCCTCGTGGTCTACAGCCCCAGATCCGTCAGTGCTTCCTGCACCGATTCCGGATCGGTTTGCGCCTCGGCTGTTACTTCGTCCCACTTCTCCTTCGGCCAGAGCTCGATTTTATCGATCTGACCTACCCAGACGACCTCTCGTTCGAGCTGTGCAAACTCGCGCATCGACTGAGGGATCAGGAGTCGTCCATTTCCATCCAGCGAACGCTCCTGGGCGGACCCGATATACATTCGCTTGACGGATTTGACCTCCTTTTTGAAGGCCGGAAGCTCCTGGAGTTTCTCCTCGAACGAGGTCCACTTCTCGAGTGGATACACGTCGAGGTTCCCGTCGAGTGCGTGGGTCAGAATGACGCGGTCGGCATTCTCACCGGTCGGATCCCGCGCCTCGAGCACCTGGCGAAAGCGTGCCGGGAGACTGATGCGGCCTTTCGAGTCCATCGTATGCTCATAATGGCCTCGAAAATGCTGCATCGACGAAATCCGACCTCCGAGAATACCGACCGCGGCGCATCCGTGCGCCTCGTCCATCCTGACTGACTGGAAGCCATCCGTGGTCCAGTCGAGTGGGGGCGCGATCCATCGCGTCCCACTCCGTGGGAATCCGTCCCACAAACGGCACTATAGGCGTGGCCAGATCCCCCGTCAAGAAACCTTTTCGCCTCGTCCCCTCCGCCCAGTCTCGGTCCCCGCCTCCCTCCGCCTTTTAGGGCGGATCATGATACGAGAAAACCCACGTATATCAGTATCTTATCTTATAATCACACGTTCGGCATCGGATGTCGAAGGATCGATTCAGCTCCCTCGGCCAGTCCGTGTGGGAAGGATTCCCATCACCGTGGCGAGATTTCCATGAACACGCCACCGGCGGATGCATTCGACGCCGCAAGACGGACCCTCCGGAGGCGGGATCCCGGCGGGGTCGCGGCAGAAAAGTAGGAAAAGGTGTGGAACTCGTTCCCACGAGCCCGGGGTCTCGAAGGGGGAGACGCCGGGCTCGTCGGCTGGAATCGGAAGGGAACACCGGTGGGGCGAAGGGGAGAGGGGGGAGTCGAGACTGCCACCACCGGGGGCACGCGGCTCAGGCTTCGAGCGCGTCCCGGTCGTATTTGATGAACTTCGGCAACACGCGGACTTTTTTGCCCGGTTTGTACTCGATCTCGACGGTCTCGTTGATCGGAACCATCTCCTTGGAGACGAAACACATGATCTTCTGGCCGCCGCCGCGCTCTTCCTGCCCGTCTTCTTCCTCCTCGTCGGCGCCCTGCTCTTGCTGCTGTTCGTCGGTCTGCTCGTCCTGGTCAGCCATGGATCTATCCTCCGTTGTCGGATGTCTCGTTGGTCGAACTCGTAGCTCCGGCTCGCACGACGTCGGCCGGATTGTACAACTCCAGACTCTGTAGGGCCGCCGGCTCACCGTCGACTTCCCCCTGCCCTCCGGTCAGCAAAATCAGGCCGTTGCTCAGCCGCGTGACCGTCGGATTGTAGCGGGCGTCGAACATCGAATTCGAGAGGGACTCGGCCCGATACGGGGGTGCCTGGTTTTGCCGAAACACCATCCGTGTCGTCGACTCGACGGTCTCCCCGTCTCCGTCGCGTCCCCCGATGACGACCAGATCTCGCGATTGCGTCATCGGGATCATCTGCGGGCCGCCCCGTGCACTCATCATCTGCCACGAACTCCGCCATTCGTCTTCGTCGAATCGCCCTACCTCGCAGGTGTTCGACGGATCGCCGCTGTTCGAGCGCACCGCGGTATACCCCCCGCACACCGCCAACAGGCCCCGGTCGGCGCGGGCGACACCGAAATCGTACCGCCCGTTCTGCATGTCGGGGCCCGCATTGCCACAGACACCCCCGTCGCTGCAAGGCGCCAAGATGTCGGTCGAGGCCAGCGCTCCGATCTCCTCGTCGCCGTGTCGGCCGCCAACGACCCAGACCGCCTCGTCGCGGTCCTCCATCAATACCGCCGCGTGGTCGACGCGCGGCTGACTGAGGGCGTTCGCCTTGTGCTGGACGGTCCCGGCCTCCAGGTCGATCACCTCGATGCTCGCCAGCACGTCGCTCGAGCCCTCCGCGCCGACGCCGCCCGCCACGACGAGCTGATTCGCCGACGGACGGTACGTCGCCGTGTGGTAGGCCCGCGCGGCCTCCAGCGAGAGCGGCATCTCGTCGCCCCCGGTCAGCTTCGTCACCCGACTCCCCGGTTCGGCCGTCAAATCGATCAGCTCGATGGTGTCGGTCGGCACCGTCTCACCGCCCTGCCGGGTCAGGCCTCCGACGACCAGATACCGGTCCTCCCCGATCGCCGTCAGCGTGTGATACGCCCGGGCGGTCGACAGACGGTCGGCCCCGTCGGCCCGCCGCGCGCCGGTGCTGTCGTTCCACGACAGATCCGTCGTGTAGCCGCTGCCGGGTTCGAACAGTTGCAAGTCGTCGAGCGCCTGGCTCAGCGTCGGGATCGCCGACGGAGAGTGAGGACCGACCGAACCGCCCCCGACGACCAGGACGTTGTCCTGCTCGGTCCGCACGGCCCGATGGCCGACGCGTCCGGGGTAGGCGTCGCCACTGAACCCCCGGCCGTCGAAGTCGGTCGTCTCGTAGCCGGTCTGCTGGCACTCGCCCTCTTCGTTGAATTCGACGCAGTACTCTGCGCCGACCGGCGAGAAAGCCTGATACGGCACCGCCATCCCCTGAAACGACAGGTCGCGCTGGGTATCGGGCGTCAGAGCGAACTGCGAGGTTGCCGCCGTGGCAATCCGGTCGCCGTCGCCGTCGATCAGATCGAAATCGAGTCGCAGCCCCTCGCCGAAGGTCAACTCCGGCAGCTCGGCCCCGCCATTCGCGATTTCGTGTTTCGAGGACGCGACGATCTTGCGCTGGGAGGGCTGGGTGAGTTTGACGTCAATGACCTGGGCGTCGGGATACTCCGAGAGATCGTCGACGAACTCCCCCGATTCACTCCAGCCGAACAAATCGACGCTGACGACCGGCGGCGAGGCGCCCTCCCCTCCGCAGCCGACCGCCCCCGCGCCGATCCACGCGACAGCCGCCGCGATCGAGACACCAATCCGTTGGATAATCGTACCCTTGGCTCGCATGAACTCCTCGATGACCTACCACTCGACGTTCGCTGTGAAACCGGAGGGTTGGGTCCCGCCGTCCGGCCCGGCCAACAGATAAGCTCCCCCGGCCGCCAGGCCGCCGACCGCCAGAATTGCCCCCGTGATTCCGACGTACTTCCAGGTCGAACTCTGATTCGAAGGCTTCGGCTCCGGCGGGGCCTCGACCGACTCGCTGTCCTCGCTCGTGGCCGCCGTCGCACCGTCGTCGGTCTCTTCCTCGGAGGAGGTCTCCGCCGAGGCCACCGCCTCCTCGTCCCCGTCGCCGGCCTGCTTTTCATCGTCGACCAGGGCCACCGAGGTCACCACCTTCTTTTCGGGCATCTCGCCGATCGCCTCGACGATCCGCGAGCGCAGTTTGTTGACGCCGACCGTCAGGTTCGACAGCTGAAAGTTGAAGCCGACCTGATCGGCGCGCACCAACGTCTGGTCGGAGACCCGGTAGACGAACGGCACGGCGACGTATTCGTTCTCCTCCTTGATCATCGCCACCCAGGCGACGAACTTCGCTCCGGTCTGATCGGAGAGTTCCTGCAGGTACGGCTGCAGGTCGGTCCCGAACCTCCCCTCGCGGATCGAGGCCAGAAGCTCCGTGTAAAAGGCCGGAAGCTCCTCGCTGTCGGCGGCCTGATCTTGCGCGTCGCCCTCCTCGTCGGCGGTGCCGAGTTCGGGGTCGATCGTCTGCTCGTTGCCCCGTCCCCGCACCTGGAGTTTTTTCGACCAGGCCCGCCCGTCGCCCGTGCGCACGACCATGTAATGGTAGCCGAATTTCACGTCCTCGAGCGTCGCCGGCGTCTCGCCCTTTTTCTCCCCGTCGACGAAGATCTCGGCCCCTTCGACATCCGCCTCGACGACGAGCTTTCCGGCGCCCGCCTTCGCGACGCGCTGTGCGGCCTCGTCGTACAGATCGCGCAGCCCCTGGGCGTATTTTTTCGGGTCGAGGTCGGCCTCGGGTCGCATATGGGCGAACTCCCGAATCGCCGAGCGTGCGTCGTAGTCGTGGCCGATCTCCCAGTACGAACGGGCGAGGTTGGCGAGGGCGTCGGTGTAGACGTCGAAGTTGTCGAGTTCGGCGATGTTCTCGCGGAACGTCTCGACCGCCTCGCTGAACTGATCGGCGGCCTCCTCGTAGTTGCCCGCCTCGACGAGGCCAATTCCCGAGGTGTACTGCTCGCGCGCCTCCTTGATCGCGGCACTGACCTCCCCGGCCCCTCCCGGCGAGGCGGTCAGCTTGCGCATCGTCCGCGAGAGATTGATACTCGCCTCGGAGTCGAGCTGGCTTCGAAGCATGTCGCCGACGCGATCGGGAACGATCTCGGAGATCTGGTCGCGCACGCTGCGGGTCGGCAACAAAAAGACCGCGGGCGTCCCGTTTCCGGCACTGCCCGAGGCGTCGCCACTCTCGGATTCGGCCTCGGCTTCCCCCGAGGACGACTCCCCGGATTGCTGACCGAGTCCCGGGACGGGATAGAAGACGAACGCGGCCGACAGGAGGGCGACGAGGGTTTGCTCGAGGCGACCGCCACGTTGGCTCGTAGACGTTCTCTGCATCACGGCTCTTCGCTCGCTGGCGCGGCGACCTCGACTCCCGGCCGGTCGGTCTGCGAACAGGGACAGACGCAAGACGGGAATGGTGGCCGCACGCACACAAGTTAAAAAAGGTGTTCCGGACGAGATGGCCACGTGGCCACTGCCGACGAACACCCATTCTCCAGCGCGGTCAAACTTACATCACGCACTTGACAAAGCGACGCACGTGCTATCACGACCCAATTCGTAGCGTCAACCACCCCGATCGAGGGAGTCGGCGGGAGAGCCGGCTCGACTCCTCTCGGGCCGAGAGGGCCCGAGCCGGCGACCTCGATCCGACCTGCGGCCCCACGGACTCCGCCCCATGCGGTTGAGCATCGCCACGAAGATCTTCATCGCCTTCGCCTTCCTGATCGTCATCTTCACCGGCGTGTTGATGTTCGGCATCTACCGAACCCAGTCGCTGTTCAGCCAGATCGAGCGGCTCAATCGCCGGATCGTGCCCGTCTCGCTGTCGCTGAGCGACGCCCAGACCGACCTGAAAAGCTTCAATCTGCTGCTCAACGAACGCGACCCGCTGGTCATCCGCCGCACCCTCCAGGTCGCCCGCCTCGTCCACTCGCTGCCCGACCGCATCCGCCAGCGCACCGCCCGTGCCCACGAAGTGATGGCGGCCAGCGAACTCGAACGCTTCGACCGGGGGCAATCCCGCCAGCTCGAACGCGTCGACACCCGCCTTCAGGCGCTCGAGGAGCGCGCCGCCGATTTCGCCGCACGCTCCGAGCAGTTTACCGACCTCGTCCTCAAAGGCGAGGGGCCGGAGGCGGACGAGGCCAAAGCCGCCGAAATCGATCGCCTCCAGGCCCGCCTCCGCGAAGACGCCGAACAACTGGGCACCGAAATCTCCCGGTTGCGCAACGAGCTTCGCAACCTGACCGACCGGGCGCTCGACCGGGCGAACGCCAGCGAGCAGTCGAGCCTCTACGCGCTCGGAGGGCTGAGTGCGGCGGCCCTGCTTCTGGCGGTCGGCGTCCTGCTCGCCGTCATCCGGATCGTCCGCCCGCTGACGACCCTGACCGAGGCCGCCAAACGCATCGGCGAAGGCGACTACCGGCCGATCGACGAGATCCCGAGCAACCTGCTCGGACGCGACGAGGTTACGCTGCTGGCTCGCGAATTCAACGCCATGGCCGAGCGCCTCGCCGAACGCGACGAGACGCTCCGCGAGCAGCATCGTGCTCTGGTCAAATCCGAGCGTCTGGCGACGATCGGCCGGATGACCAGCGCGATCACCCACGAGCTGCGCAATCCCCTCTCGAGCATCAATCTCAACGCCGAGATGTTGATGGAGGAGCTGGTCGAACGCGGACTCGACCCGGAGGACCCGGAGGTGATGCCGCTGCTGGAGACGATCATCGACGAGGTCGACCGCCTCCACGAGATCACCGAGGAGTATCTGGTCTACGCCCGCCTCCCCTCCTCAAAGCTCGCACGCGAGAATCTCGTCGAGATCACCCGCGAGATGCTGGAATTTCACAAAAACGACTGGCGGCGCCACCAGGTCGAGGTCACCCTCGAGACCGACGCCGACGCGATCGCGATCGACGCCGACGCCAACCATCTGCGCCAGGCGCTGTTGAACGTCGTCAAAAATGCCGTCGAGGCGAGTCCACCGGGTGAGCGCGTCGACGTGCAACTCGCCGCCGATCCCCGCACCGCCACGATCGCGGTCCGCGATCGCGGTCCGGGGGTCGATCCGGAGATCCGCGAGGAGCTGTTCGAGCCGTTCGTGACGACGAAATCGGACGGAACCGGGCTCGGGCTGGCGATGACCCAGCAGATCGTCGAGCAACATCACGGCGAGATTCACGTCGACAACCCGGACGATGGGGGATGCCGGTTTCGGATCGAACTCCCTCGCGAGGGTCCCTCCGACGAACAGGTCGCTCAGGAGGCGAAGACGGAACTCGAGACGCACCTTCTCGGCGAGACGGCAGCAGACGACACCGGCGAGTCGGGAGAGGACGCCGAGTCGGGCTGACCGAAAATGCCGTCGCCGGCCTCACTCCGAGTGGAGCTCGTCTTCGAGGCGATCCCGCTCGCGCACCACCTCCTCGAGCGCCTGCTCCCGGTCGGCGAGTTCGGCCTCGAGCTCCTCGACACGCGCCCGAAGATCGGCCTCCATCGGCGTCCCCTCGGCACTCTCCTCGATGCGTGTCTCGAGCGCCTCGACGCGCTCCCGCAACTCGTCGCGCTCGGAGGCCGCCCGGCGGTACTTCTCGCGCAACTCGCCGATCTCCCCGTCGAACATCTCGTCGAGCTCCGCCTCGCGCCGATCGAGCCGCTTTTCGAGGTCGGACTTCTCGGCGACCAGCTCCCGGAGATCGGCGGACAGTTCCTCGAAGACCTCCCTTTTTTTCTCGTGGTCGGCCTCCAGCTCGGCGATGCGCTCCTCAGCCTCCTGCAGCTCCTCGCGCAGGGCATCGCGCTCTCGGCGCAGGGATTCGTCGCCCCCGCCGGCCGCCTCTCCACCGGCGCCCCCGCCGCTCAGCTCGTCGACCTGTTCCTCGAGCGACGCAATCCGCGCCTCCTTCCTCTCTAGCTCGTCGGTCAACTCGTCGCGCTCGCCCTCCAGCCGCTCGATCCGCTCCTCGAGGTCGTCGACCTGCTGTTCGGCCTCCTCCAGCTCCCCCGTCAGCTTGCGGCGCTCCTCGGTGAGACGGTCGCGCTCGTCGCGCAGCCGATCGATCTGAGCCTGGTCCGCCTGTGCCCCCTCCTCACCCTCACCCGACTCCGCCCGCTCGAGGGCCGCCTGCAATTCGTCGCGCTCGTCTTGCAACGCCCGGTTGCGTTCGCGCAGCTCGGCATTCTCGTCGCGCAGCGCCGCCATCTCCTCGTCGGCGAGTCCCGGCCCCCCCCCGGCTCCTCCTTGCTCCAGGCCGTCCCCTTCGCCCCCCGCGGCGAGCTCACCCTCGAACAGCTCGTCGCCCTCGAGGGCTGCCTCGTCGATGTCTCCGGGCTCCTGCTGCTCCCAGTCCTCCCCCTGCGGCGCGGAGACTGCCGCGTCGGCATCGAGCGACTCCCGGAACTTCTGGTCGCCCCCGCCGTCGGCTTCCGGGTCCGGCGCCCGACGCGCCTCGGCGGCACTGCCCTGCGCACCGACGCCCCGGCCGCCGCCGCTCACCTCGGGCTGACGCGCGTTCGCCTCGGGCTGCCCTCCCGACGCGGCATCGTCGAATTGCGGCTGATGGCCTCCCTCCGGGCTGCGGGCAAACCCCCCGTCGCCACCGGTCCCGCGCGCCGTCTGCGAACGCGGCGACTCGGCGGCCGGCTCCGGCCCCGTCTGCCCGCCGAGCGCCTCCGGCTCCCCCGCCCCGCCCGCCGGCTGCCCCGCCCCCTGTTCGGCCTCGTCCCCCGGCTCGACGGAATCGAGCGGAAAATGCCCCACCGGGATCCGGTCTCCGTCCCGCAACACCTGGTTCTGGATCGGCGTCCCGTTGATGTAGGTGCCGTTCGAACTGTCGAGATCGCGGATCGTGCACTGCCCCTGTTCGTACAGCACCTCGGCGTGCTCCCGGGAGACCGACGGCTGGTTGATCCGCACGACGTTGCCCGGACTTCGCCCGATCGTCACGTCGGACAGTTCCGGACCGATGTCGACCGAGACTTCCTGCCCGGATTGCGGGTCTTCGAACAGTAGTCGAGGCACGTCCTCACCTTCCAGAGGTTGGTGGCTACCGGTGATTGCTGGCTCCGATCGAAGTGTGTCGACGATCCCCCGATGCGGGCGGATCGCTTCGCAGGCCCATCGTCTCGAACCCGTCGATGCGTGGGGGCCACGGGCGTGGACGACATCGGCGAGTCGACAATCTCAGCGTGCGCGCCTCCACGGTAACGCCCTCGACACTCCCTTGCAAAGTATTCCCACCTGTGTTCCCGTGGCGGGCGCTCGAAGGTGTCGCGAATTCTGCCGAACGAGCCTCTCGTGAACCGTATCGGCCCCAAGCTCGACGCCAGCCGGCCCCAGATCGTCGCCTTCGGCGGCGGCAAGGGAGGCGTCGGTCGAAGCACCCTGTGCGCCGAAGTCGGGCGATCGCTTGCGCGTCGCGGCCAGCGCGTCCTGTGCGTCGACGCCGCCTGGGCGAGCCCCTCGCTGCACACCCTGATGAACGCACACGAGCCGAGCGGCTTCGAGCCCGGCGATCCGCAGACCGTTGCGCTCGGCGAACAGGGCTCGCACATCGCCGATTTCATCGAGCAGACCGAAACCGACAACCTCTGGCTGTCGAGCCTCGCCGCCGCCCGCCAGTATCCCTACCTGCGGCCGGATCTGAGCGCCTACGGCCTGATCGACCAGTTGCACACCCTCGATTTCGACCGGGTCTTTCTCGATCTGGCGCCGGGCCTCGACCCGTTCGACGTCGGCCTGTTCGCCCTGAGCGACCTCCCGATCCTCGTCGCCACGCCCGAGCCCGGTGCGATCCGCGTCACCACCCAGTACCTGCGCAGCGCGCTCCTGCAGGCGATCCGCTACCACCCCGAGGCGACCGGTCACCGCGAGCAGATCCAGGATCTGTTGCTCGGCCACTCGCTCGAGCTGGCACTCGAGGACCTGACGGCGAGCGCCCCCTCCGAGCCGATCGCCGAAATCGTCCGCGAGAGCTCCGAGCGCTTCGAGCCGTACCTGGTGGTCAACCTCGTCCGCGAGGGCGCCGAGCAGGATCTCGGGTTCGTCATCTCGCACGCCTGGTACCGGGCGCTCGGGCTGTTCCCCCGCCCCCTGACCGCCGTCGACTACGAGAACCGCCGCTGGTTTTACCACCGGCGCACGACCGGGACGAACACCGTTCGAAGCGACGAGGCCCTCTCGCGCGATATCGAGACACTCGCCCAGATGGTCCTCGACGTCTCCGCGATCGACGCCCGCTATCCGCGCCCGGTTCCGGCCGGCGAGGATGTCCACCCGGCACTTCGCATCGGCATCTCGCGGGAGAGCAGTCGCAACGAGGTGCGCCAGCACTGCCGGCGCCTCTGGGAGGGGTACAAACGCGAGCGGGCCATCGACGCGATCTTCGACGACGATACGACCCGCACACGGATCGCCGAGGAACTCGAGACGCTGTATCGCAAGGTCCTGACCCTGCCGAACGACAAGTTCGAACCCGCCGACGGACTCGATTCGCCCTCCTCGTCGGGGAGCACGGTCGGATTGTCGTCGGCGACCTCCTCGAGTTCCTCGACCCACCGGGCCCGCACGGCTCCCTCCAGCAGCGGTCCCCACCGGCCGGTCGGCGCCGAACCCTCCAGCCGCGTCGACGCCGAATCCTCCACGGCCTCCGATCCTGGCGAACAGGCGACGGGGACCGACGACGCCGCCGGCGATTCGCCCGGCACCTCCGGCGACGAATCGGCCGGGGGCGGCTCCAGCGAGACCTCTTCCCTCGACGAGGACGCTCAAAGTTCGCCATCCGACGACTCCGAGCCCGACGCCGACCCCGGAGCCTCCGAGGAGCCCGGCGGCGAGCAGCCGGACGACGACTCGGCGCCGGACGAGCCGGCAGGCTCGAGCTCCCACTCGGCCGACGACGAGCCGGGCGAGCTGATCGAGCGGCTCCGACGTCGCGAATCGATCAGCCTCCACGAGTTGAGCCGCCGGACGCACATCGGCATCAAGTACCTGACCGCCATCGAGGACGGCGCCATCGACGTCCTCCCCCGACCGGTCTATCTGCGCAACTACCTGCGCGACATCGCCCGCGCCTTCGACCTCGACCCCGACGATCTCGTCCGACGCTACGTCCAACGCCTCGACGACGATCCGCTCTGAGACCCGCCGCGGGCGCGACCCCGCTCCGCTCATCCTCGCCATTCGCCTCCGGCGCGCAGCCTCTGTAAGGCGTCCCGGAAATCCTCGGGATACGGCGACTCGAAGCGCTTTCGCTCCCCGTCGGCCGGATGGTCGAACGCCAGCGTCCGGGCGTGCAGCGCCTGACGCTCCAGCAGACGCGTATTCGAGGTCGAGCGCCCGGCGTACAGAGAATCCGCCAGGATCGGCGCGTTCGCCTCGTAAAAGTGCATCCGGATCTGGTGGGTTCGTCCGGTCTCCAGCCGGCACTCCACCAGGCACACCCCCGTCTCGAATCGCTCCAGCACCTCGTAGTGGGTGACGGCCCGCCGATCCCCGCCGCGACGGCCGGTGTATCGAAGCCGATTCGACGGATCCCGGCGGTGCCCCGTCTCGAAGGTTCCTTCCGCCTCGAGCCCCGGGCCGAACACCAGCGCGTGGTAGCGGCGACCGACGGTGTGCGCTTTGAACTGCTCGGCGAGTGCCCGGTGGGTCTCGTCGTCTTTCGTGACGACCAGCGCCCCGCTCGTCTCCTTGTCGAGCCGGTGGACGATGCCCGGGCGCAACTCCCCGCCGACCCCCGCCAGATCGTCGAGATGATACAACAGGGCGTTGACCAGCGTCCCGTCCGGATGGCCCGGCCCGGGATGCACGACCATCCCCGCCGGCTTGTCGACGACCGCCAGATGGGCGTCCTGGTACAGAAAGTCGAGCGGGATCGACTGGGCGACCAGCTCGGGTTCGGTCGGCGGCTCGTACTCCCAGACGATCCGCTCGCCGGCGTGTAGCCGCTCACCGGCCTTCGCCGCCGGCTCCCCCTCGATCGTCACCTCCCCACGGTCGATGCGTTTTTTGATCTGCGAGCGCGACTCGTCCGGCTCGTCCCGGTCGCGCAGAAACTTGTCCAGGCGCCGGCCCTCCGCCGCCTCCGGCACCTCGTACTCGTAGGTGGGCATGATCGAGGAAACCTCACCAGACCGGACTGTCGATGTCCCCCGTCTCCGAGAAGACTTTGTCGATGAACGCCATCTCGAAGATGATCGTGTTTTCGATGATGTTCTCGTCGACGTGCGCCCGGTAATCCTGCCGGGCCTCCCGGATGACCGAGTCGAGTTCCTCGAAGAGATTGTCGTTTTTGATCCCCCGCTCGATCTTTTCCTGAATGTCGGGATAGATCGCGATGTCCGAGGCGATGACCCGGGCGCGGCGAGACGCTTTCTTGAGGTTTTTCGTCTTCGGCATGGCGGCAGACCCTGTCGGCGAAGGGACGGACCAACTCGATGTGCGGACGAATCGACGTCGGCCACGAGAATAACGGCCACCCCCGAAACCCGCAACAAACCCGGACCGACGGCAAGTGCGATCCCGATCCGTCGGTTCGGTTGACTCCTCCCCGGAAGCCCCGCCGGACCTCCTGCGGGAGAACATCACCGGGAAGGCCGCCGTCGACGGTGTCCAGGAGAGGCCGACCCGTGCACTGTGGACTGCCAGCATAAACCGTTCGGGGCGCAGCACTGCTCGCGCAGCATAAAGGGGTTCGGACGGGGCAATCATCCGATCACTCGTGAGCGCACCGACCGACGCCCGACGACCGTTTGCGGCCTTATCGAAGCAACTTCGCGACGTGCAGGATCTGGCTGTTGATCGGACGTTCGAGATACGAGCCGCGGTCCTCCTCGTCGTCGATCGCATCCCGGCGCTCCAGAACGATCTCGCGGGCCCGCTCGATCGCCTCCCGCCGCCGCTCGAGGTATGCGTCGGTCTCGGGCAGGATCTGCACGCAGTAATACAGGATCTCCTCGGGGTGATACCCGCCCCGCCCCACCGCGAGTTCGTCGGGCGCCTGCGCGGCCCGCTCGGCCGCCTCCTCCCCCCGCCCCCGCGTCGACAGCGCCCGCGCCTCGAGCATCCGCCCGTAGGCGAGCCCCCAGCCCATCCCCGCCTGCTTCGCCCGCTCGATCCCGTCCTCGGCCTGCATCAGCGCCGTCTCGGCATCGTCGCTCGTCCCCGCCGCCAGCCGGACCTTCGCCAGCGCGAACATCGCGTGTACCCCGAAATACGCCTCCGGGATCGAATCCGCCAGGCGCAGCCCCTCGTGCAGCGACCGATCCGCCGCCTCGAGATTCTCCTGCTCGAGATAGCACAACCCCAGCGAGATCAAGCCGTTGGCGACATCGGAGTCCATCTCCGTTTGCCGCCCCCGGTAGATCCCCTTGCGGATCGAGGAGACGGCATCCTCGGTCCGCCCGAGAAGATAGTAGGCGTGCCCGATGTTGACGTAGTATTCCCCCTCGTATTTGCGGTGGCCGAGCCGCTGGCACCGGTCGAGTGCTCGTTCGTACCGCTCGAGCGCCTCGGAGTACTCCCCCAGATACGCCAGTGCCAACCCCGAGTTGTTGAGCAGAAACCGCTCGAGCGTCGTCTCCTCGACCTCCCGGGCCACCTGCAGGGCCTGCTCGTAGGTCTCGAGCGCCTCGGCGTGGCGGCCCGCCCGCCGCAAAATGATCCCCTTCATGTTCAGCGCCCGGGCGAGCCCGCGTCGATACGCCTCCGAGTCGCCCGAGCGGTAAATCTCGATCGCCTCCTCGGTCGACTCGAAGGCCGCGTCGCGATGCCCCTCCGACATCAGCATGCCGGCCTCGTAGTAGCACGCCTCCGCCACCCCGGCCTCCCCGCCGTGCTGTTCGGCCAGGTTGCGGGCACGCTCGGTGTACTGGCGCGCCCGCTCGAAGTCCGCCCGGTCGGAGTAAAATCCGGCGCAACGCAGCAATACCTCGACCTGCCCCTCCGGCTCGCCGACCTCGAAGACCAGATCGACCAGCCGCTCGAGCGTCCGCTCCGCCTCGTCGGTCTCGCCGAGAATCGCCAGAGCCCGCTCCCGCACTCGCTGCGCATGCAACTCTTCGGGGGTCGCCTCCCCGGCCAGCTTCAACGCCCGCTCGGCGAGCCTCAACGATTCGGCCGCCCCGTGCTGGCGCAGCGCCTCGTCGGCCGCCGCCAGATAACACGACAGGGCCTGCTGCTCCCGCCCCGCCCCCTCGAGATGCCTCGCCAAAAAGGCCCGGTCGGCGACGGTCGGCTCGTCGACGTGCTCTTCGAGATGCGCCGCGACCGCCCCGTGGACCTGCTCGGCCTCCTCGGGCAGCAGCGTCCGGGCGGCCACCTCGCGCGTCAGATCGTTGCAGAATCGATACTCCCGCTCCTCGCCCGCCACCTCCTCGGGCTGATAGCTCTCCGGCTGCTGGCCCTCGGGACGATCGGCCCGCTCGAGGAACTGCTGGCGGACCAGCTCCTCGAGCTCCCCGCCCGCCCCCTCCTCGACCACCAGCTCGACGTCTTCGCCGCTGAACGGCGACCACAGCAGCGCCACCCGCTGCAAGACCCGCTTGCGGGAGGCGTCGAGCCGGTCGATCTTCGCGGCGACCAGCTCCTCGACGCTCGAGGGCAACCACTCCGGCTGGTCGCCGACGGTGTCGACCTGCGTCGACTCCCCCGCATCCTGCAGCTGCCCGTGGTCCCGCAGGATCTCGACGACCTCCTTGATGAACAGCGGATTGCCCCCCGACCACCGATGGATGTCCTCGACGAGCGTCTCCGAGCGCACCCCGTGGCTTCGCAACAGATCGCGGATCAGGCGCCTCGCCTCGCCCTCCGACAGCTCCTCGAGGTGCTCGACGTCGATGGCGTCCGCCTGCACGAACTCCTGCCACTCGCTCGACTCGCTGTGCTTGCCCGTACTGTCGGCCGTGAAGACGACGAACATCGGAAACTCGCGCCCCTCGTTGAAAAACCGCGTCGCAAACTCGAGCGACACCGAGTCGATGTAGTGCGCATCGTCGATCGCAAGCACGATCGGCTTGCGCTCGGCAAAACGGTGCAACACCCGCCGCAGCGACAAAAAGATCCGCGTGCGCCGCTCCTCCGGCTCGAGATCCGCAAACTGCCCCGACGGATACGAGACGTCGAAGACCGACCCGAGCGAGTGCAACAAAAGTTCGTGTTCGGTCGCATCGACGTCTGGAAAAAGCGCCTCGACGCGCGTCTCGAGCGACTCGCGCAGCTTGCGCAGGTCGTCTCCGCCCCGCAAACGCATCAACTCGACGAACAGCCCGGCGATCGAGCCGAACGGGACGTTCCGGTCGACCGGCGTGGCGACTCCGCGCACGATCCGGATGTCGCGGCTGTCGAGCCCCGCCAGAAACTCCTCGACCAGCGTCGACTTGCCGACCCCCTGATCGCCGACGAACAACAACCCCGAGGCCTGCTCGTCGAGGACACACCGCCGGAAACGCTCGCGCAGGATCTTGAGCGGAATCTCGCGGCCGTAAAACGAATAATACGAGCGGCGCACCTCCTGGATGCGATCGCCGGGTGATTTCGGCCCCGCGAGCCGAAAGGCTCCGGGCGGCTCGCTTTCGTCGTCCTCCCGATTTTCGCTGACCGCCTCCGCCTCCAGGTCCCGGCGCACCCGCCGGTAGACCTGCGGGCTGAGCAGCGTCTCGTTCGGCATCGCCATCTCGGCCAGCCGCTCGGCGTACTCGTAGGAGCTGCCGTAAAACGACCAGTTGTAGCGGGCCCGCCCGCCGCGCTGCTCCTGCTCGACGACCACCTCGCCGACCGCCACCCCGGTCGCCAGCCGGATCGGCGTCTCCAGCGACAGGTTGATCCCCGCGATCGCCTCCTGCAGGTCCATCGCCACACGGGCCCCGCGCATCGAGTCGTTTTCGCTCGAGACCGGAATGCCCAGTACGATCAAAAATCCCGACTCGTCGACGTGATGGACCCGCCCGTCGTTTTTGAACGTGATCGAGTCGACGATCCGCGTGTACTCCTCGAGCACCTGCACCCAGTTGCGCTGCTGGTCGATCGTCGACTTCAGCTCCAGCAGCCCGTCGATCTCGCCGTGGATGAACACCGCCTCCTTGCGCTGGCGCGCCGCCTTCGCCGGCGGTCTCCCCTCGCTCGGCTCCTCCTGGAAGACCGTCTCCGCCGGCGGGGTCGTCGCCTCGGCCTCGCGCGTGCCGACCCCGCCGTCCGCCTCCGGCACCGTGTTCAGCACGCTCGTCCGCATCGTCCCCGGCGCCGTCACCTCTTCTTGCTCGGCGAGGTGCTCTTCGACCGCCTGCAGATGCCGCGACAGCGTCATCGCATCGTAGATCTCGCCGAGCTCGTACAGCACCTTCGTCAGCTCGACCTGCAGCTCGCGCGCCGTCGCGTGACGATCCTCCGGATCGCGCTCGAGCACCGTGTACAGGAGGTGTTCGAGCCGCTCGGGGACGTCGCGGTTGAGGCTCGCGATGTCCGGCACGACCGCCGATTTGACCAGGCTCAGCGTCTCGCTGGTCGTCGACTGCTCGAACAACGGCCTCCCGCACACCAGCTCGAACAAGACCACTCCCAGGCTGAACAGGTCGCTGCGGTGGTCGATCGGCTCGCCGCTGGCTTGCTCCGGGCTCATGTACCGAAACTTCCCCTTGACGACGTCCGGCTGCTCTTCGGTGACGCTCGTCGCCTTGGCGATGCCGAAATCGACGATCTTGACCGCCCCGTCCCGCGAGACGAGGATGTTCTGGGGGCTGACGTCGCGGTGGACCAGCTCGAGCGGCTCGCCGTACTCGTCGGTGCGCTCGTGGGCGTAGTGCAATCCCTTGGCGACCTCGATGCCGACATAGATCGCATCGCCGATCGCCATCGGCTCGTCGGCCGCCCGGGAGGCCTCCAGCAAATTCGCCAGATCCGGCCCGTCGACATACTCCATCGCCAGAAAATAATCCCCCTCGACCTTCCCGAAATCATAGATCTGGACGATGTTCGGATGGTTGAGCCCGACGGCGATGTCGGCCTCCGAGATGAACATCTCGACGAACCGGTCGTTTTCGGCGTACTCGGGCAGGATCTTTTTGATCACCAGCTCTTTTTCCAGCCCCTCCGCCCCGACGCTTTTCGCCAGATACACCTCCGCCATCCCCCCGGTCCCGATCTGGTCGACCAGTTCGTATCGACCGAATGATTCACTCACGTCGTCTCCGTCCTTTCGTCGAGTCACGTCTCGAGTCCGAGCGGCGTCCACTCGAGCTGGCGGAGGGCCTCGTAGGTGACGATCGCACAGGCGTTGGCGAGATTCAGGCTGCGCACCTTGTCGTTGATCGGAATCCGATACCGCCGCTGCGGATGCCGCTCGAGCACGGCCTCGTCGAGGCCCGTCGACTCGCGGCCGAACACGAAGACCGCTCCCGGCTCGGCCTCCATCTTCGTGTACACCTGCCGGGCCCGTTTGGTGGTCAAATGGAGGCGCTGCTCGGGGAAGATCGCTTCGATCGCCTCGAACGCCTCGTGGACGCACAGCTTGACGTGCGGCCAGTAGTCGAGCCCGGCGCGTGCGAGATGCCGGTTGTCGAGCTCGAAGCCGAGCGGACGCACCAGATGCAACCACACGTCCGCCCCGGCACACAGACGGGCGATGTTGCCGGTGTTGCCCGGAATCTCGGGTTCGACCAACACCAGATGCAGCGAATCATCCTCGTCGCTCCCCCACTCGGCTCGGGGCTCGCGTATGACAAATCCCTCGGCCATCACTCCGTCTCGTATCCCGTCGGGCGTCTGCACCCGGCCCGATTATGATGGAACGGCTGGTGGAGGGAAAGGCTCGGGACCGCTCCGGAATTTCCTCGGGAACGTCCGGGGAGCCTCGTGGGGATCGAGGACCTCCGGAGGGACCGGAGCTCGGAGGTTTGCATTGGAATTGCCGGACGAGCGTCTATTGTTGTACCTACCTCATATCGTCCATCCCCCTCGCCGCGACTCGCGCCCGGAGCTCCCATGGCAGAACCTCCCGACGAACGCATCCCCGGTCTGCACCACGTCACCTCGATCGCCAGCGACCCGGCCGACAACGCCGCCTTTTATACCGACGTGCTCGGGTTGCGGATGATCAAAAAGACCGTCAACTTCGACGATCGCTTCACCTACCACCTGTACTACGGCGACGAGGTCGGCCATCCGGGCACGGCGCTGACGTTTTTCCCGTTCGGTCAGGCGACCCCGGGGCAGGTCGGCCGCGGGCAAACCTCGGCGACCGCCTTCGTCGTCCCCGACGGGGCCGTCAACTACTGGCGCGAGCGCTTCGAGACGGAGGGCGTCGAGACCGACCCGCTCGAAGAGCGCTTCGGCGAGACGGTCCTTCCGTTTCGCGACCACGACGGCCACCAGATGGAACTGGTCGCCGGCTCGACCGACATCGAGCCCTGGATCGACGGACCGCTTCCGGCGGAGTACGCCCTGCGCGGCTTTTACGGCGTCACGCTCGATTCGCTCGACCCCGCGGCGACCGTCGAGGTGCTCGAGACGCTCGGCCTCGAGCAGACCCACAGCGACGACCCGCGCACCCGCTTCAAGGGAACTGGCGAGCGCGCCCGAGTCGTCGACGTCCTCGACCGGCCCCACGGACCCCGCGGACGGCCGGGCGCCGGCACCGTCCACCACATCGCCTTCCGCACCGCCGACGAGGAGACCCAGCTCGCCTGGCGGTCTCACCTGATCGAGCAGGGCCTGCACGTCACGCCGCAAAAGGATCGCTTCTATTTCAAGTCGATCTATTTCCGCGAGCCGGGCGGTGTGCTGTTCGAGATTGCGACCGAACAACCGGGCTTCACCCGCGACGAGTCCCCCGACGAGCTGGGCGGTTCTCTGCAACTTCCCCCCTGGATGGAATCGGACCGGCCGATCATCGAAAAACGACTCCCCGAGCTGTGACACCGGCTGCGGGCAGCCCCCCGAGGGGACATCGCAGTGGACATCGCCCCGTCGCCCGTTGTAGGTCGAAGCCGCTCGTACGCACGCTCCGACGCCCGACGACCGCCGTGAACTTTCTCGCCGACCAGACCATCCCCCGGGCCAGCGTCGAGGAGATTCGAACCCTCGGCAACCTCGTCGACGTCCTCGAGGCCGACTCGCGGCCGACCCGCCGGGCACTGCTCGAACGCGCCGCCGACGAGCAGCGGATCGTCCTGAGCTTCGCCTTCGACTACCACGACCTCCTGTTCGCCGACGACGCTCCCGCGCCCCCCGGCCTGGTCTGCTTTCGCCTCGAGTGCGACACGCCCCGCGACCCGGCCCACCTCCTGGTCGCCGTCTTGACCGACGAGGAGCTCGGCGTCGAGGGGGCCTTCACACTCCTCGAGGAGGGGCGGATGCGCCAGAAACCTCTGGGAGACAAAAAAAGCGGGTAGCTAACCGCAGAGGCGCAGAGGGTCGCAGAGGAAAAACGGCGTGGGAGATAAAAAAACGGCGGTTGGAATGTTTGGGATCGAGCTTTGCGGCGATCACGAGCTATCGAACATTTCGTCCCCCGCCGTCGGCCTCGTCCCCAAACCCAATCGACGCTCTTTGCTCACCGGATCGAAAGCCCGAGTCACGCCGTCGGCCACGTCCCCAAACCCAATCGACGTTTTTTCTCACCGCCTCGAAAGCCCGAGTTGCGCCGTCGGCCCCATCCCCAAACCCAATCGACGTTTTTTCTCACCGGACCGAAGGCCCGAGCCCCGCCGCCGGCCCCGTCCCCAAACCCAATGATCTGCCGTTTTTTTACCTCCCACGCCGTTTTTCCTCTGAGTCCTCTGCGCCTCTGCGGTTAGCCCCGATTTTTTATGCACTTGTCTCGCACTATCGACAGCGACAAGACCCTCCGAACGATCGGCTTCGACGACGCGCCGTTCGAACGAGGGACCGGCGACGACGTCGGCCTCGCCGGCGTCGTCTGCAAGGAGACGCGCTTCGACGGCATGGTCTGGGGCGGGGTGACCGGCGAAGGCCGGGATGCGACCGACGAGATCCTCCGTCTCCTGGAGGACGGCAAGTTCCTCGACCAGATCCACGCCGTCCTGCTCGACGGCATCGCCTTCGGCGGGTTCAACGTCGTCGACCTCGCTCATCTCGCCTCGATCCTCGAGCGCCCCTGCATCGCCGTCATGCGCGATCGCCCCGACTATCCGGCCATCCGCCGGGCACTCGAGCACGTCGACGCCTCCGAGTACCGCTACCAGACGATGCGCGAGGCCGGTCCGGTCCTCGAGGCCGACCGGGCGTACTTCCAGGTCCGCGGCACCGACCCGGAGACCGCCCGCCGCCTGCTCGACCGACTCACCACCACCGGCCACGTCCCCGAGCCGCTGCGCATCGCCCACCTCGCTGCAAGCGCCGTCGCCACCGGCGAGAGCGGCCGCCGGGCGTAGCCTCCTCACCTGCCTTCCCACCGCCGACGACGCCCCCGAACCGTGCGCCTCGCCGCTTTGACATGCGCCCGGAATCTCGCGACCCTGAAGATCGTCACGCGACGTTGTCCCCGGGGTCTCCCGGATTTCCCTCGACTCGAGGATCGAGCGATGCGCTTGCGAACTACCCTGTCGATTCTACTCGCTTGCCTGACCGTCGCACTCGTCGCCGCTCGATGTGGCGAACGCCCCTCCGACGGCGATTCCTCCGACGCCGGCTCCAGCGGCGACGCCTGGGTCGTCGACGACGCCGACTCAAAGCCGGGCGACGATGCCGCCTCCCCGTGCGGCCCGAGTCCGCTCGGCTGCCAGTCCGACGCCGATTGCGACGAGGGCGAAGTCTGCGCCTCCGACCCGAACGACTGCGCACCGAGCACGTGCATGTGCGACGAATCGAGGGGCCAGTGGGCCTGCAGCGCCGATTGCGGTGGCAAGGTCTGCCAGCCCGCCGACGACGATACGGCCTGCGAGGGACCCAACCCCGCCGGCTGTGAATCCGACGAGGATTGCGCCGACGGCGAGGTCTGCGCCGACGATCCCGACTCCTGCGACCCGAGCTCGTGTAGCTGCGACGAATCCTCCGGGTCCTGGACCTGCACCGACGATTGCGGCGGAACCGTCTGCCAGCCCGAGAACGACGATACGGCCTGCGAGGGCCCGAACCCCGCCGGCTGCGAAACCGACGAGGATTGCGCCGACGGCGAGGTCTGCGCCGACGATCCCGACTCCTGCGACCCGAGCTCGTGTAGCTGCGACGAATCCTCCGGCACCTGGACGTGCACCGACGATTGCGGCGGGACGGTCTGCCAGCCCGAGAACGACGACACGACTTGCGAGGGCCCGAACCCCGCCGGCTGCGAGACCGACGAGGACTGTGACGACAGCGAGGTCTGCACGGACGATCCCGACTCCTGTGATCCCAGCTCGTGTGAGTGCAACTCCGGCGAGTGGATCTGCACCGAGGACTGCGGCGGGACGGTCTGTATGCGCGAGGCGGGGGCGTGCAGCGAGGAGAACCCGGCCGGCTGCGAATCCGACGAAGATTGCGCCGACGGCGAGGTCTGCACGGACGATCCCGACACCTGCGTCCCCTCCGAGTGCAGTTGCGATACCGACAACGATACCTGGATCTGCACCCGTGACTGCGGGGGCGGCGTCTGCTCGTCACGGTAGGGTGGGGATACTGCGGGAATACTCGGGGATACTCGAGGATACGGCGGGGATACTCGGGGGTACTCGGGGATACGGCGGGGATGGGGATACGGCGTCGGGGGGTTGAGCGGTGGTCGGTCAGTCGTCGTCCGAGCCGGTGGCCCAGCCGACGGCGCGGATGCCCAGATAGAGGATCGCTCCGACCACCAGATAGATGAGCACCGCTTCGAAACCCTCGGCCCCGTGCTCCTCCTCGTAGTCTCCGCCCGTCACGGGCGTCGACTGCAAAACGACGGGAATTGTCGCCTGTGACGGGCCATCCATGCCATCACCTCACGTCGTCGGCTCGCTGCCGGGCGATCCGCATCCGCAAGTCCGACTCGACACCCGACGGGCGGGGGTCTCCTTGACGATCGCCTCGTCACACGGCCATTTCGCGGTCCCCCCGCCCCTCGGCGGAGGTGTCCACCCGCCGTCCGGGAGTCCCTCCGGCGGCCGGAGTGAGCGTCCCGCCCCCCCCGACGGTCGTCGTCACTGCGGCTCGCCTTCGGGGCTGCCGTTTTCGCTCGAGGGCACCAGGTGGGAGTGGACGCCGGTCGTCGTCGAGCCGCTCGGATACCGGACCAGCGAGATGCCATCCTCGTCGGCGCCCCAGTCCTCCAGGGGACCGACCCGGCTGGCACTACTGGAGAAGCCGTCGAAGTCGTTCTCCGGCTCTTCGTCGCTCGCCCCGTTGTAGATCGCCTGGACGTACTCGTCGGCGCCGGGGTCGTACACGACGACGTTGTCGCTGCCGTTGTTCATGATGCCACTCGAGTGGCCGGCGTCGAACACGAGCGAATCCGCGTCGCGCATCGTCGGCAGCGAGCCGCCCGACTGGACGCCGACGACGACGGTCGCGAACTGGCCGGGCGGGAGCATCGTCGTCCCGGAGTCGGCGTCGCCGTCGAAGCTGTACCAGTTGTCGCTGCCCGGGTCCCACAGCTCGAAGCCGCTGATGTCGACGGTCTGATCGGAGATGTTGCAAAGCTCCACGTACTCGTCGGGGGTATCCGGCGTCCCGTTGCCGTCGGTGTCGACCCCGCCGGTGGAGTTGTTCGGGTCGGGCAAAAACTCGTTGATGACCACGCCGCCGGCGAGCTGGGCGCCGGTCGGGTCGGCCGGATCGCAGGGCCCCTTGGCGGTCGGGCCGGTGTCCATGGTGCCGCCGTCGCCCCCGTCGGGAGTGCCCCCGTCGTCCCCGCCATCGGGCATCTCGTCGGTATCCGGCGCGGCATCGGCCATCTCGTCGGCGTCGCCGCCCTCGGTGTCGCCGGCATCGGAGGGATCGTCGCTCGCATCCCCCTCGTCACCCGCATCGCCCTCGTCGCCGCCGTCTTCCTCGTCGTCGGCGTCGGGCCCGGCGTCGTCCGTCGGATCCGCATCCATCGGCTCGTCGTCGGCGTCGGGTTCGCCGGGATCGGTCGCATCCATCCCACCGTCGACGATCGTCTCGTCGGCGTCGGAGGTGTCCGGCGCGGGATCGCCGTTGGAGTCGTCGGAGCCGTCGCCGTTCGAACAGGCGACGAAGGTCACGAGCGAGGCGGCGAGGAGAAGCAACGTCGAGAGACGGCGAAACCGGCGGTACATGGGGACCTCCAGGGGACGGGGAAGTAGAAGCTAACACGCGTCAGGCAATCTAGAGACGTTTGCCCCCCTCTTCAAGTCGGGCATGGATTCGACGAGCCCGCCACCCGCGGAATCTCGGCGCGTTTGGCCGCCCTCGACAGTTGCAACGCAGGCCGGGATGCCACAAACTCGTGGGCTCGCGAGCCGCAAACCGGTCACTCCACCCCTGCCCCGCCACCGCCGTGGTCGAACGACACGAGATCGCAAAGCTCGTCGACAGGCTCACCCATCCCTCCGACGACAGGCGCCGCGAGATCATGCGCAAGCTGGTCGATCTCGGCGGCGAGGCGGTCCCGGTACTGGAGGCGAACCTCCGATTCGTCGAGCCCGAGGCGCGCCCGGCTCTGATCCGGATCCTCGGCGAGATCGGCGACGACCGCGCCCTGCTGCCGCTGATGCGGTTCGTCTTCGACACCCGCGGCGAACCATCCGAATCGGACGCCCGCGGATTCGCGATGCAGGCGATCATGCGTATCGCCGACGCCTCGCACGCCGACAGGCTGTTCGATTTCCTGATCGACATGAAGGGCGACGACGACCCGTTCGTCCGCGGCTACGTCGCCGAGGCGTTCGGCCGGCTCGGCGACCGGCGGGCGGTGCCGTTCGTCGAGGACGCCCTCGAGGACGACGACGAGTTCGTCCGGGAGTGCGCCCAGCGGGCGATGGAGGCGCTCGAGGAGGCCGACTCGGGGGCCCTGGAGTCGAAACTCGACGGCCGGGAGCTTTTGCAGAAGGTCCGCATCTCGGGCGGCTCGGAGCTCGAATACTACATGAACGAGCTGGTCGCCCGCGACGATGCCTTCGATCTGGCCGTCCAGCTCGTCCGCGAAAACGACCGCGATACGCTCCGGGGCCTGCGGGCGCTGCAAAAGATCGACGACCCGCGTGCCCGCGGGGTCGCCCGGCGCCAGTACGGGTCGACCGGCTCCGACGCCGCCCGCGCGGTCTGCCTGCGGCTTCTGGGCGACCACCTCGAGCGCGACGCCGACGAGCGCGAGGTCGACCTGCTCCGCCGCGCCCTGCACGACGGCGACCCGTTTATCGAGATGGCGGCCCTGCGGGCGGCGGGCAAATCGGGCGACCGGGGATTGATGCGCAAGGCGCTCGAGGCGGTCGAGAGTACGGATCTCTCGGAGGCGAAGACCGCCGCGCGGGGCCTCGCCGAGGGGCTCGGTCCGGAGAGCTCCCGGCTGCTGCCCGACCTGATCGACGCCTTCGAACTCATCCACCGCCACCGCCGCGGTGACGAGGAGCCGGAGTACGTCGAGATCGAGGCGTACCTGTTGAAGGGCATCGAGCGGGTGATGCGCGAGGGCGGACTCGGCAGCTCGGACGCCCGCCGAGCGGCCCTGACCGCACTGACCGACGCCGAGCACGCCGGGCCGGTGCTGGTGAGCGCCCTGCGCCTGCTCGATCGGATCGTCCCGTCCGACGGCCTCCCCGCCCACGAGCGCTGGAACGACCCGCCGGTCGACCCGCTGCTGGCGACCCTCGAGCACCCCGACGACGAGATCGCCCGCAAGGCCCTCGAGATCACCCACCGCGCCGTCGCCGGCGACGCCCCCGACCTCTCGGAGCACCTCTCCCGGCTCGTCTACGAGGAGCCCGACGTGCTCGTCGACCGCGTCATCCCCCTTCTCGAACGCGCCGGCGACCGGCGCGCCCGGGAGCTGCTCGACGAGCTGACGCGACACAACGACGAAGACGTCAAAAAGAAGGCCGACGAAGCCAGACGCCGGATCACCGACTCCGATTCGACGATCGACGTCGACTACGAGTGACATCCCGGGGATGGCCACGCCGTTCGCGGCGGGGATTGGCAATTTCAACGACTTGTTACGAAGAGGAACCTCGATGATGCTTCCTGCTGAGATATCTCGTAATCTGCCGATGGTGCTCCTCTCGCTCGCCATCTTCGGAGTCGCCTGTGGCAACACCGACGACTCGTCCGACCCGCCGACGTGCCGGGACGGCGTCCAGAATGGCGACGAAGAAGGCGTCGACTGTGGCGGCTCCTGCCAGGCCTGCGAGTCCGAACCGACCTGTGACGACGGCGAGCAAAACGGCGACGAGACCGGCGTCGACTGCGGCGGCTCCTGCGAGCCGTGCGACCCCGCA